>JAJTGE010000090.1 GCA_021298555.1 Oxalobacteraceae bacterium | reverse complement strand
CTCGATGAAACCATCACTACGATTGAAGCTTATGATTACCAGTAGATTATCGCGTGCCTTATCGTTAGCCATCGAAGCGCATGACGGGGATTTTAGGAAAGGCACGACCATCCCCTACATCTCGCACCCGCTCTGTGTGGCGGCTATTGTGTTGGAGTATGGAGGCGATGAGGATCAAGCCATCGCTGCGTTACTTCATGATGCAATCGAAGACGGTGGAATCAAATACGCCGGCATGATTGAAGCCGCGTTCGGTACACGCGTACTTGCTCTTGTTGAAGGATGCACTGACGGATTTCCAGATGCTCAAGGCCGCAAAGCAGACTGGTATGAACGCAAACGTAACTACCTTGAGCATTTAAGGCATGCTCACGACGATGTCCTGCTGGTCTCTGATGCAGACAAGTTACATAACGCCAGAGCGATTGTGTCAGACCTTATCTCTATCGGCGAGATTGTGTTTGAGCGGTTCTCAACCAAGAAAGAAGGCACGCTTTGGTATTACAGCAGCCTCTGTGCAGTGTTTAAAGATCGTGGCTTAAAGATGTCCAAGGCGATCGAAGATGCTGTCGATGAGCTGCTGAAGAAAGCTAATGACGCATAACGATTAACATCATGCGTGCACGATAGAGGTACGCGTGCATCGCTCTCAATAAAAAACCCCACCCCCTTGTGAGAGGTGAGGTTCGTAGGTCAAAACAAATTACGAACTACGTGTGCGTTGACCGATCAAACAAAGTGAGTGTCCCTTTGTTTTGGATTACACAATATCCGTTGCAGCAATAGATGCAATACCGGTCAAAATTACCCAGCCAGTGTGGTTCGCGCTTTCGGCTGTATCAACAGTTGTTGCTTGAAGCAAGGCAATAGCGACGTTTGCAGTTGCAGCCGTTGCAGCCGTATTTACTGTAAACACCCCAGTAGCTTGAACCCACGTACCGAGTAAAAAGTAGCTCGTTCCAACCACAAGCGCAGCTTGAGCGGCTCCGGTAACTAACGATGTAGGAGCTGTTGTAGCACCCGCAACAGTAAAGTCAATCGTATCGGTGCCTGAAACAAAGTCGCTGATAACGTCGACGCCGTTACCAAATGTGATCGTGTCGTTATTAACGATCGTGGCATTTAGGCCTTCGGCCGAACGAGCCACAGATTGTGCAACTCCGGCGAGGCCAAAAGTATCTGAGCCGAGACCACCGGTCATGAAATCATAACCAGCACCACCTGTAATGGTATTCGCAGCTGCGGAACCAATTATAAAGTCATTCCCAGTACTTCCGACCACATTTTCAATACTGATTAACGTGTCTGCCGCTGTGGAGCCAGTCGTTGTATTCGCAGCATACGTATAGGCTGTGGTGTTAGTAGCCACGGAACCGCTTGATGCAGAGATACCAACAGTACGTCCAGCAGCAACCTCAATTGCGTTAGCCATATTAGTGCTAACAAGGGTTCCAGCGATTGAGCCAGCTGACATGTTAATGACAGCGCCGACAGATGTAGCTGATGTTCCTTCAATAGCTGCAGCATTCATGCCAACTGCACTAAAGGTATCGCTACCATCGCCACCATTAATCACGTCAGATCCAGTTCCACCAGTAAGCCTGTTGATACGACTTACGTTTTACGAAAACTATTTTTTTGTTTTTAATTTAAAAACTTTTCGAGTGAACTGAATCACTCAAATTACTTATTTGATAATGATGAGGGTTGTGAAATGGAGGGGGCTAAAAACGAAGGAGGGGACTTAGTCACTGCAAAAAACTAATATTCTTTTGAAAATTTCTGCAACTGCTTTGTAAGATGTGATGATCAGCACCTCACATCTATTAAAATGAATGCAACCTGCTGATTAACAGGCCTGTGCATAGGCTTGTTGCATTCGCGCTTACTCAACGCATCGAATTTTCCTGGAAAAACCATGGCCACCATCACGTTAACCAATTCCCCGCTCGAGTCCAGCTTAAGTACCTTCACAACACCTGGGTCTTTAATAAATTTCAGTTCTTCTGTTAGCGCGGACTTAGATTCACTGCTTTCGGTTGGCGCAGGATTTGATAGCGAACCCGCTGTGTCTGGATTGACGTTTACATATAAAAACCCAAGTTACTCAGGCGAGATTGGTGACTACAATTTCAAAGGAACGGTCACTACAAAATTTAATAGCAACGACGAATTGCAGTCTGCAAGTGGGTCGTTGACTGGCGCTACTATTGCTACCAGCGACGGTACGATTACTCTTAAAGGGTCAGCCAAAACTCAAACATCAGCAACAAAAACGGCATACTCGTTTTCTTTTAGTGATTTGAGTTTTGTAGGTACAAATGGCAGCGCGTGGTCGTTTAAAGGATCAATCGCGGAAAGCTACAGTTATGATTTAAAAACAGATGACGAGATCTATAAATCATCCGTATCCATTACATCGTTCAGCAGCACAGATATCAACAAAAACAAATTAACGCTCAGCGGTAGCTTGAAATACAGTGACACCACAGAACTTTGGACTGGTTACATGACAACATTGTCGCTGACCGTGGGTACTTCAAAGTTAGCGGCATCCGGATTGAAAATTTCTTACGAAACGCTGGTAAGCACTACTCAGCTAGGTACAGTCGCTGATTGGTCGGCGCAAATTTTTTCTGGTAACGACACGATCACATCGACCGCTGGTAACAATGTTGTCAATGGATATGCCGGTAACGACAAATTGGTAGGAGGTAAGGGCAGTGATGTGTTTCAATTTACAACGGCTCTGGATAAAACAACCAATGTCGACCAGATAGTCAATTTCAAAAAAGCAGGTACAGATACGCTGCAACTCAAAAGTTCGCTATTTGCAGATTATCGTGGCGCGCAAGATTTTATTACCGATACCACTACGATGACTGATCATGCATGCATCATCTACAACAGCGCAAAAGGTACCTTGTCCTATGACGCAGACGGTACTGGATCAATTGAGGCGGTGCAGTTCGCTACCTTGGTGGGTAAAGTGACTTTTACAGCAGACGACATTACCCTGATTTAACAGCAGGTTTATTCGTTTCTAAGTCTGTAGTCTGAAATTCATATCAATGGCCCTGCTGTTGAATGACTAAAAAACGTTTGGTTCATTTAAAGCTCAATGTAGAGATGCTGAGTTTCCTGAAGCACTTAGGCAACCATCTCTTCGTTGGTCATTAATTTATTTATGCTTTTGGTAGTTTTACATCATGGCGATTTCCACAAAAGATACTACTCCACCGGTTGCACCATTAGTACTAACTAGTAGTTCCTTTGCGAGCTTGCCATCACCTCAAGTAACGATGGTTACAAGTTTGGGGTCGGTGGTGATGGAGTTGGATCCATTCCGTGCGCCTTTAAGTACGGCTAATCTTCTGGCCTACGTTAATGATGGTTTTTATAGCGGTACGATATTTCATCGGGTAATACCGGGTTTTGTTGCACAGACTGGTGGCTTTACATCAGGCCTGGCAACCAAAGCACCTACGTACGACGCTATCCCTCTTGAGTCGAGTAATTCGCTATCCAATTTACGTGGAACGTTGGGTATGGCGCGAACACCACTGCCTAACTCAGCGACCTCGCAGTTCTACGTCAATCTTGCTGATAACAAGTTTCTTGATTACGTGGATGCCCAAAATCCTGGCTATGCCGTTTTTGGTAAGGTGATTAAGGGGATGGAGGTCATTGATGCGATAGCCACGCAACCTACAGGTACTGTAGGTTCAATGGAAAATGTTCCGAAGTCCGAGATATCCATTATCTCCGCTGCAGAAACGAAGATTTCTAAAACAGGTGTGGTAACAGTTGGTGCGCTCGAGACTGGCGCCCGCTGGGAATACTCTGTCAATAAAGGCGCAACCTGGAAAAAAGGGATCGGAAAAACATTTACCCTCGCTGAGGGTAGCTATGCTGCGAATCATATTCAAGTAAGGCAGACAGATGCCGCTGGAAATGTCAGCACGAATGTAGGGCAATCAGACATCACCATGGTGGTTGACAAGACCGCACCCAAAGCTATTTCATTTAGCCCTGGCAGAAATGCTGTCGGCATTCCAGTGGCTCAGTCGTTATCGATTACGTTTAACGAGATCATTAAATCTGGCACAGGGACAATCACTCTCACTACAGCAGCGGGAGAAGTGGTGCAATCCTGGCCAATCATACCGGGCAGTATATCGGCTGTATCGGCCACCATCGACCCGGCGGAAGATCTTGCCTACGGTACTACGTATTTCCTTGATATGACTCCCGGTACCCTGACCGATTTAGCGGGTAACGCGTATGCAGGGCTTAAGAAGTTTAAATTTACGACCACGCCTACAGTGAGTACGAGTGCTGAGTCGTATACCTTGGTCAATGAAGCAAATAATTTAGCGTATGTAGGGACAGGTAATTTTTCTGGAAGGGGTAATGACAACAACAATACCCTCACGGGTGGCGATGCAAACGATAGCTTGTGGGGTAAAGGCGGCAAAGATGTTTTGTTAGGTGGTGCCGGGGCGGACATACTATATGGAGAGAATGGTAGCGACACCCTAACTGGTGGTGCAGGTAATGATTATTTTGTGTTGAGTGATCCTGCTCACACCGGTATAGATTTATTTATTGTTTTCAAACCTGGCGAAGACAAAATTGCTTTTATTAGGACCCAATTCTCTGATTTGCCTTCTGCGCTCACAGATTCAGACTGGCTCACTGGCGCAGGTAAAAAAATAGCCAGCAATGGTCAGCACCTGATTTACGACACCAAAAGCGGTGTACTTTATTATGACGCTGACGGCCTTGCCGCAACACCTGCGGTAAAAATTGCCATTATCGGCAAGACTAGCCATCCGACTTTGTCTTTGAATGATTTTTTTATGGGTTGAGGGCTAGCTCATTCATCTTTAAATTTTTATTGTATTTGCAACTTCAAGTGCGGCCAGCTTAGCTACCCCGACGGTGGCGGTGAATTAAAAATCCAACCCATAGACATTGCTTTTATTGAAATATAGTTTGTCTTTGTGCTCTGAAAATAGCTTGATCACGCAAGATTTCGTCTGTTCTTGCGCGAATACGGCATACAATTCAACTTTAAAGGCTATAACCAAATTCCTAACCATAGGATTATTTGCAGCCTTTATGAATTGATCACCTTGGATTTACAGAGCGAGCCTTCATGACTGAGCAAGCTAAGCCCCTACTAGACTGCGATGAATTAGCCGAAGAGCTTGCCGCCATTGCGGCTGAATCCATAGGCTGGCAACCTCTAGCACGGGGTGCCTATCTGCACGTTGGGTCGCGAGACGACAACGTCATCACGATTGTTGGCGTGGCAGATGTATCCATGGATGGCATGAATGTGCTTTTGTTGACCTGATTGTCATTTCTAATACTGACCTCGGTTCTTCTGTCTACACGCAACCAACACTCCATCGTTTGTCATCGTTAGTTTGTCTACGTATGCATCCCTAATCGAATTTTACGGACACTGTCTGGTTTAGTGGCCTCTATCAGCATCATTTTATGCAGACAAAGTCGCCATACAATGTATGTGAAATTTTTCAAAAAAATCATTCAGGTCATTATTAGCCAGATGATTTATTCCTCCGGCAGATGGCCTGCCGCCTCCAGAGGCAAACATCAAGCAAAATCGGTCTGCAGTTTGTTGACCTCGCATAGCGGCCCTAACGCTGACTGTATAGCCATTGGTATTGGGTGTTAGCACAGCATGTGCCAGCATAGGCATTTCGCTGGCTAGCTTGTTGGCATATGCACCGCGTATGCGCCGACTCCAGGCGGCAGCGGGCAAGATAAAAACTCTATATGCATCAGATTTCACCTGCGGCGAGCAATGGTTTGCCTTTGCCATATCCTGAGCATAGGTAGTGCGTAATTGCTCAAACATAGGTTCGTTGGCTAGAAACGCAAAGGGATCGCTATAGCGCTGCAATTGTTTAAACAGTGCAGATGGATGAATGACCAGATCATCTTCTGTATCGCCATAGCTCGCATAATTTATACAAAATCCACATTCTCGGAGCTTGATTTGTTGAGAACGGCTCAATCCTAACGAATTGCAAAGTGTGCTTGCTGTTGCAATCAAATTATCACCAAACGCGGCAACAATAGCCCACAAGCGATAACGACCTGATAAAAATCGATCGACCAATATAGCCGTACACACACCGGG
>JAJTGE010000022.1 GCA_021298555.1 Oxalobacteraceae bacterium | reverse complement strand
ACCTTTGCCTTTATGCCCCCGCGTAAGGATGAATTTGATTTCCCGATCGCGAATTGATTTGCACATTGAAAGAAACAATAATTCTGTCTTTGTCACCTTCATAGGCCATAGCTTTGTGCGGCAAATAGGACGGAAATAAAACCAGCATGCCTTCCTCAGGCTGAATATCAATGCTGTTATTTTGAAGATATGAATTACCCATATCCATGTAGGCACCCGCTTGATACTGAGTGTAGGGGCCATAAAAGCGGGTCACACCGTTTAGCTTGCCGAGTGCAGGATGCTGATGTCGTCGCTCCGCCGTATCGATTTGTGCGTAATACACACCCGACCATGAGCAATTACCATGGGTATGCACATCATGGAATGCCTGGCCATTTTGAATTTGAAACCAACAACCAACGAATTGAAGATCCATCAAAAGCTTACCCGCTGGCCAAGATTGCGAATTGGACTGCTTGGCAAGATTCTGAACTGCGCCTGCGATGAAATTCAACAGTGAACTAAATTCAGGCAATTGCATACGGCTGATCAAGTCATCAGAACTAGCGTAAAAAAATTCTGATTCGCCCTTGCCGTGCAGCGATCGCATGGCAGTGAAGGCTCGAACAAGTACTGGATTACTATCATCAGCATCTGAATACCGCTGCACATCTAACGGTATAGGCCAGAGTGCCTGCATCAACTTTGCGTCTCCATCGGCATAGTTAACTTCCATCCTGTTCTTTTTTCAAAGGCAGTTAGGTCTTCTGGCGTATCAATGTCGAGTGTAAATCGATCATTTTCGGTAATGTGACGGTGAACCATCATGGGATTATCGTCAATAAATTTACGACAACCAATTGAAACATTCGTTGCCAACAGCTCTGGAATAACATCCCCTGAAAATACAACAGGATTTCCTCTCTGCCCTTTAACTTCCGGGTACACAATCGACGTACCTAGAGGACGTTTTTTGAAAGCGGCAATCAACTCTGTAAATTCAGCACTACTAAGCAAAGGCTGGTCTGCCAAGACAATCAGTATGACATCAAATTTATTACCTAAAGCCTCCAGGCCTAGACGCACAGACGATTGCTGCCCTTGCTCAGGTTGTGGATTACGAATGACCGTCACAGGAAATGTCTCAACAGCCGGCTCTATTTCTGTATGGTGATAACCCGTTACGACAACAACGTCATCGACACCACCACCGCTTAACGCAATCAGTTGACGGTTAATTAAAGGAACACCCTGAAGGCGAAGCAGGCATTTAGGCACACCTCCCAAACGTGAACCCTCACCCGCAGCAAGTAATACAGCGCCTACGCGCAGCCGCTCATATAAGCCACCGCCTTGTTTTAATAAGCAACCCATCTACTGCTCCTAATGAATTTTGAAAATCGTTACACACAAAGCTTTAATTCAGGTGAATTACATTTTCTAGACTTTGCAAATTATTGACTGCCATAAAACCACTGATTAAATGACCACTGCGCGCAATGGCCTCTGAACCAGGCACTTCTTTATTGGGATGTAACCAAAATAGTTTTGCACCGCGTTGTCTGATGGCTTTGATAGCTCGCTCTGTATCGGCTGGCGCGTCAGTATCGTACCCATCAGAGAGAACATACACCAAATCTCTACTACCCAAGGCGCGCCCAACATGGACCTTTAAAAATGTGTCGAGATTGCTGGCAATCTTAGTACCGCCACCAAAGCCGAAGGTGACTGCATTGATTTTTTCCTGCACCCGCCCACTGTTGCGATTTAACAGCTGGGTGATTTCACTGATTCGTGTGTGAAAAACAAAAACTCGCGCATTAAGTACTTGACCAAAGGCACGTCCTATACGCAGAAAAAAGGGTGCATGTGCTTCCATGGATTTACTTACATCGATCAGCACATAAATCCGCGGCATGATTTGATCACGTTTTTTAAATCTGAGCTTGAGTAGCTCACCGCCGGTGGAGAAGCCTTGCCTGATCGTTGATAAAACATCGATGCGATGGTTTTGATGGGTATGTATCCACTTGCGCATGAGTTTTTTTCGTAAGCGCTGTTCTAATGGACGAATATAGGCTTCGAGCTTGTCTATATCTTCGGGCATCCACTTTTTGAAATCTTCGTGCAAGGGATCGACTTTACTAGCACCACCCATTGCCTGCGGAGATTCCATACTATCGCCATACCCGCCTTGAAAATCTAAGCCAACCGATGGCTTAGCCTCGCCTGGGGGCATTTCCATGTCGGCATGCATTTGCTCAACGAGCTGTTTAAGTGATTTGGATTTTTTTTGAGTACCGCTGCTGCGGGTACTGCCACGCACTTTGTGTGGAAACCAAAATGCATCAAACAAATCGGGGTAGCGGCGCCACTGATCGGCAGTAGCGCACGCAATGCTGCGCCAACATGATTTTAGACTGGGGTACTGTTTTGGCGCCAAATTTATAGTGATACGTATCATGGCGTCTAATTCTGCCAGACCGATCAAGAACCCGTGCTCACGTAAATAATCAGCAAAGCTACGAATCTGTAAGCTTGGCAAAGTCGCTGGTGCAGATTTCGCCATCACACTATCGTAGCTCTCCGGCCACACCAACGTCGATGCCTACCCTGCCTTCCGACTGTAGCTTTTCTATGATTTCAGAACTCATCTGCCAGTGATCTGATCGCGTCTTTAAAAGCGAAGACAGACAAGCACGTATCGTCTCTGGATCATCTGGTACGACATCTTGACCCATCGCGCACAGGGCTCGAACCCAATCAAGGGTCTCTGCTATTCCTGGTACTTTTTCTAAATCTTGTTTTCTTAATTTTTGAACAAAGCCAACGGCTTGCTGTATCAGCTCATGATTGGCATTTGGTACCATTTTTTTGACTATTTCTATTTCGCGCGGCAGGCTGGGGTAATCTACGTAGTGATAAAGACAGCGCCTGCGTAATGCATCGGATAGATCGCGTGTGCCATTACTGGTTAGCACAACAATAGGCTGAGTTACGGCCTTTACGGTACCAAACTCAGGTACAGATATTTGGTATTCGCCTAATACTTCCAGCAAATAGGCTTCGAACGATTCATCAGCTCTGTCAATTTCATCGATGAGTAATACGGCGGGTTTTTCAGACGTAATCGCCTGCATCAGAGGACGCTTGAGTAAAAAAGCTTCCGAAAAAAGATCTTCTCGCAAGCTTGGATTGATACCTTTCTCTGCCTCGCGCAAACGAATCTCAAGTAATTGTTTGCTATAGTTCCACTCATAAACCGCTTGATTTAAATCCAGGCTTTCGTGGCATTGCAATCGAAACAAAGGCCGATCAAACGCACGCGACAACGCATAGGCAATCGCCGTTTTTCCTACACCGGCTTCACCTTCGAGCAGCACTGGGCGCTCAAGTGCGAATGCCATCCAAACCAACGTTGCCAGGCCATCATCTGGCACATAGCCAGCCGTGGCCAATAAACCTGACACTTCCTTAGGCGTCATGATGTATTACGGCTTTCTTCCAAACAAACGACCAAAAAAATCTTTGATAAGCATCCAAGCAATAGCTAAGCCATTGAGCTCGGTGACTGCTTGTGCCGATAGTGCTGCATGCGCATGGTCAGTCTCGGTATCTGCTACTGGCAAAGATGAATTTGCTGGCGCTGCAGCCATTGCCTTGATCTCGAAATTACCTGCAAATTGAGACAGAATCATGTCTGAAACTGAGGTCATCATGCGGCCCCCAAACTGCGCAAATTTTCCGTTCACAATCACATCGGCTTTACCCAGTAAATTTGTCGAACCATCTGGCCCAGCCACCAGCGAGGCCGTCAGGTGCATCGACGCAGACGAACCGCCTTTGTCTGAGCCCTTGCCCATCATGACCAACGTGCGAGTTGCTAAATCAACCGATATTAGTTCTATGTCGCCCGCAAATGCAGCAGTCGCTGGCCCAACCTTTACTTTTACGCTTCCTTTGTAATTATTGTCGTCAAGCTTGTCTGTAATAGCAGCCCCTGGCATGCAGGTCGCCAACTCAACAACATCAGAAAGAACCCCCCAACACGCGTCGAGGGGAGCCTTAATTGGATAACTTTTATCAAGTAGTACTTGCATCCGTCAATTCCATTAGTGAGTCAAACCGTGGGCTTTCAGCTCTTTCCAAATCCTGTAAGCGGTATGCGGCATTTCTAAATGCGTCACACCCAGGTGTGCAAATGCATCGACCATTGCGGCGGTAAAGGTAGGAATACTTCCCACATGAGGCGACTCGGCGACACCCTTGGCGCCAATCGGATGGTGAGGTGATGGCGTGACCGTAAAATCTGTCTCCCAATGAGGCGTTTCTACTGCGGTAGGTAAGAAATAATCCATCAGTGTATTACCCTGAATATTTCCCTGCGCATCAAACGATAACAGCTGGCCCATGGCTACGGCGAAGCCTTCTGTTAAGCCGCCATGTATCTGGCCTTCGATAATCATCGGGTTGATACGCGTGCCGCAATCATCCAATGCATAAAAGCGGCGTATCTTTGTTTCTCCGGTTCCCTTGTCGATATCAACAACACACAGGTAAATACCAAACGGGAAGGTGAAGTTAGGCGGATCGTAATAATGAACAGCTTCTAGCCCTGGTTCCGTTGTAAGCAGCCCAGGCAATTTCTGTCATGGTTTTGAATTTTTCAGCATCGCCTTTGACTTTAAAGCGATCGATTTCCCATTCGAGATCGTTCTCACCAACTTCCAGCAAGTGAGCTGCTAGCTTTCTCGCTTTAGCATGAATTTTTCTCGCAGCTAAAGCAATCGCTGCACCAGCCACCGGTGTGGAACGGGAGCCATAGGTACCCAATCCATAAGGCGCCGTATTGGTATCGCCCTCTTCTACCTGAATGACTTCTGAGGGTATGCCTAATTCCGTGGCGATGATTTGAGCGTAGGTAGTTTGATGTCCCTGACCCTGAGTGATGGTACCCATGCGAGCAATAGCGCTACCCGTAGGATGAACGCGAATTTCACATGAATCGAACATACCCACACCGAGGATATCGCACATTTTGGAAGGGCCTGCTCCTACGACTTCGGTAAATGTGACTAGTCCTATACCCATTAAGGTTGGACAGTTCGGGTCTGCACGTTTTAATGCCTGTTCAGCACGCAAGGCTTTGTAATCCACCACGTTGAGTACTTTATCGAGTGCCGTGTCGTAGTCGCCCGAATCGTATTCGAAACCAAAGGCGGACGTATATGGAAATTGTTCTTTACGGATGAAGTTTTTCTTGCGAATTTCAGCTTTGTCCATATTTAGCTTTTGCGCCAGAACATCTACCATACGCTCGATCAAATACACCGCTTCAGTCACACGGAAAGAGCAGCGATACGCAACGCCTCCCGGTGCCTTGTTAGTGTAAACACCTTCAACTGTGCAGTGTGCGGCTGGTATGTCATACGAACCCGAGCAAATATGAAATAAGCCTGCGGGAAATTTCGTTGGATCCGCACATGCATCAAACGCACCATGGTCAGCAATAACATGAGCCCGCAGACCAAGAATTTTTCCATCTGTGGTGGCTGCCAGCTCGCCCGTCATGTGATAGTCACGTGCAAAAGCAGTTGATGATAAATTTTCGATACGATCTTCTACCCATTTAACAGGACGACCCAAAACGATAGAAGAAACAATAGCGCAGACATAGCCCGGATAAATGCCGACCTTGTTACCAAATCCACCGCCAATATCAGGCGAAACAATACGCACTTTTGATTCGGGAATTCCCGACAACATAGAAACAACGGTACGCACTATGTGAGGAGCCTGACTGGTGAGATAGGTAGTCAGTTCACCGCGAACTGGATCAAACGACGCAACAGCACCGCAGGTTTCGAGTGGACATGGATGTACACGCGGATACAGCAGTTTTTCTGTCACAGTTACCGGAGCATTTTTGAATGCCGCATCGGTCGCTTCTTTATCACCTGCGTCCCAGGTAAAAATATGATTGTGGTGGTAGCGCTTACCATGCGCACCCTCGGTTTTCCCCGCAAGGTCTTCCCTTAGTACAGGAGCGTCTTTTTCAAGGGCCTTGAAAGGATCGATCACTACGGGTAATTCTTCGTATTCGACTTCAACTGCTTCGACAGCATCAGCAGCAATGTAGCGATCTTCTGCGATCACAACTGCCACTTCCTGCATTTGAAAATGAACTTTCTCATCGGCTAGTACAGCGGCTACATCGCCAGCAAGTGTAGGCATCCAATGCAATTTAAGCGGCTTCAAATCATCGGCTGTGAGCACGGCAATCACACCCGGTATAGCCAGCGCTTTTTCTTTGTTTATTTTTTTAATTCGGGCATGCGCAAGTGGGGAACGCACGATATCCATGTGAACCATACCTGGTAGCTT
This sequence comes from Oxalobacteraceae bacterium, assembly GCA_021298555.1. Classification (GTDB taxonomy): domain Bacteria; phylum Pseudomonadota; class Gammaproteobacteria; order Burkholderiales; family Burkholderiaceae_D; genus Pernthalerella. The sequence goes on along the minus strand of JAJTGE010000022.1, from coordinate 55,597 downwards.
GATATCGTCAACATAATTTCCCTTACCTTGAATAAAACGTGCAGTCTCCGGTGTAGGTTAGAGCGTTAAGCAGTCACTGGCTTGTTTGCATCTTCACGCAACTTGTTAGCTGCATACTGAACTGATTTAACAATGTTCTGATAGCCCGTGCAGCGGCAGAGATTTCCAGACATACCAACACGAATTTCTTCCTCGCTAGGATTGGGATTGTCTTGTAAAAAGCGATACGCGCGTGTGAGCATGCCAGGCGTACAAAATCCGCACTGCAGCCCGTGCTCTTTATAAAAACCTTCTTGCACTGCGTGCAGTACACCACCTTGTGCCAGACCTTCTACGGTAATGATGTCACTGCCCTCGCACTGCACCGCGAAACATGTACAGGACTTAACCGACTCGCCGTCTATATCAACCGTACATGCACCACAGTGACTGGTTTCGCAACCAATGTGCGCACCTGTCAAATTTAATTTTTCGCGCAGAAAGTGAACTAGCAGAGTACGTGGCTCAACAGCCTCTTCGACTTTTTTGCCGTTGATGTTCATAGAAACAATTTTTTTACTCATAATAATTTCTCCGACTTTTTTATTTGCAGTGAGCTATAGCTGCGGTGATAGCGCGACGCGTCATCTCACCAGCCATAGCAGTTTTGTATTCAGCATCGCCACGTAAATCTTCTGCTGGATCACAGATAGAGCGAACACTTTGAGCTACTTGATCTAGCAATGCAGGCGCAATCTCCTGGCCTATCAAGAGCTGCTCTGCCGCAGTCGCTCGCAAGGCCGTAGGGGCAACGTTAGTCAGGCCGATAGCTGCATGGGTTACTTTTCCACCGGACATTTGAATAACAACTGCTGCAGCGGCAGTGGCCCAGTCACCTGTTTTGCGTTTTAGTTTGTGATACGCGTAGCCTGTTTTGGGTGCAAAAGGCGCGACTTCTATCGATACCAACATTTCGTTCTCGGCCATCTCCGTCATGTAGGTGCCATGAAAAAAATCAACTGCCTTGACCTTGCGCTGGCCATTCGGACCCTGAAGTACAAACGTCGCATCGAGCGCCATGGCTATGGCGGGATGATCATTGGCAGGGTCGCCGTGAGCAATATCGCCCCCTATGGTGCCTCGGTTACGTACCTGGGGATCAGCGATTAATTTGGCTGCCTCTGGCAATAACGGCAGCTTCTTAAGCAATACATCTGAAAATATAAGCTGGTTTTCAGTGGTCATTGCTCCTATCGAAATGATGCCACCAACCTCTTTAATACCCCTTAATTCGGGGATTTTATTAATATCAATCAGGTTTGCAGGCTCGGCAAACCGCAATTTCATCATGGGCAGCAGGCTGTGCCCACCCGCTAAAATTTTCGCCTCGTCACCAAACTTGGTAAGAAGTGCGACTGCTTCAGATACCGTTTTCGGGCAGTGGTAATCAAATGAGGGTGGAATCATTTATTGTCTCCTTGTTTATTTTTTCTGCCATCTAAACCAGCTCGAACAGAGCAACTTGAATACGAAGTTAAAAACTACAGGCTGGTATAAAACTACATCATTACCATTAGCGCAACTTACTGGACATTTTTTAAACTACGCAGTCATACTATCACCAAATAAATGGTATACGTATGCCTTATATGATTGCAATAAAAAACACTGCTAATAATTTGGCAACCCTAGTACTCCTTATCTGCGTAGCTTTGGCTTTACTGCAGGTGCGGGGAGCAGGTAACGGCGACTTTCATCTGTTGCTCACGACCCTAGCCGGTATGGTGTCCGGCTGCATTGCCCTAGCATGGCTTAGACCTCAACGAATTGGTCTCTCACCGCCTAATGTCATGCTGTCATTGGGAATTGGGGGAATGTTGATAGGTTTGTACTGGGATATAGCGCGCACGCCCATCACCGTGCTTGAAAGCCTTTGTATTTCAAGCGCCCCTTTAAACATCACGGAATCCATGCGCTTTCACATCAGCCTCTTCCCTGCCATGCATACGATGATGATAGTTGGGGGGATAACTGCCATACCCACATTACGATTACTACGTCCAGAATGCAGACGACTTTGCTCTATGCTCTCGCAAAATTTTCTTTGCTCAAGCTGGATGCTCATAGGCATGACATTCGGAGCGACAATTTTTGTTCAAACGATTAAATCAATGAATGGAATGTCGGTTGATAAAATGTTGGGTGGTATGTTTACTGGCATGGTCTGGGGTATGGTAGTCAGCGTTGGCTTGTACCGTTTATTATTCTTAATTAAAGACCGGATGACTTACGCCACTCGCGAACTGGAATCAGTCAGCAAGTAATCAAAAAAAATTATGCAGAAAAAACCTGCGCACTTATCTACCGAAGAACCCGTACTCGGCATTCTGGTGGCTTTGAATAACCCGAAGAACGAACGGTATTTTCAGCAGTAAATTCGATTTGAAACCAAAAACAAAACGGGTTCAAGTAACGATAATTCCATACATAGCCTCTGTTGCGCGCTAGCCCAAAGCGGTCTTTCGATTCACCTATAGTTTCTATCACCTGGTCGCGAGATAGACAAAAAAGGTTTCTTTGCCAAATGGGCCCTTAGAATAAATCAGCAACTTCCCATCGGCCGTTTGCAGTTCAGTGGTTGGCTTGCCCAGTACCTGAATAATGTTATCTCTACCGCTGCCTATCATAGTGTTGGTAGGAGCGTAGCCTGCGCAAGCAGTGAGCAGGAAAAGCAAAGCAATAATCAGCACCGAGGCGATGCTACTCTTCGTATAGCTCATAATCATTACTTGGTTTGATTTATACATAGCTACAGTTGCTCTCAAAGAAGGGTGGAATCATGAACCCGCGTCGTATACCGGTCGTATGGTTAACGCTAATAATAATTTATTTAACTTTTTTTATCACGAAGGCTGCCATGGCTGTAGAAGAAGCTCCTTATCGCGTTTTACTTGCTGAGCCGCCGTTTGAGCATCGCTTTTACCCCAGCTTTGTGGTGGCAGAAACGGAGCTGCCTGGGGATTTTGATTCTGCAAGCCGAACTGGCTTTCGACGAGTCGCCGCCTATATTTTTGGTGAGAATGTCAGCGAGCCCGGTAGCAGCCGAAAAATTGCCATGACTGCCCCTGTTACCGTGACCCCGACTGCTAGTGGCTGGCGACTACATTTTGTCATGCCTAGCCAGGAAAAATTAGACACACTACCTAAACCCGTCAATTCACAAGTGGGGCTGCGCCGTGTGAATGATCATGAGATGGTGTCCATACGATTTAGTGGATGGGCTACGGCAGCTGCTATCAAAGAAAATACGGATCGGTTAACTCAGTGGGCGCAGTCGCGTCAATTAACGATGGTTGGCACTCCTCAGGTAGCACGATACAACGATCCGTTTACCCTCCCTTGGCGCAGGCGTAATGAAATCTTAATTGAGGTTGCTAAATAAGCTCTGATTGAATAAAGATCAGCTATCTTTTAAATAGCAAAATCTACTCAAGAGACACTACCAAGTAATTTCTTTCGCATCTTAGGTTCCGAGGTTTTGGTGGACAACCATATGCCCATGAATGCTTCAGACAAGGCGGCATCCTTTACTTCGCCTAACTTTTTACCATCCAGCCAGAAAACCAAACTACCTGAAGGTTGATACACGCCAGTGAGTCTATCTCCGGGCTTAACCGTGGGTATTAGTACCCGCAATTGATTTGTCCATTGCTGCGCAATGTCGTCACTTAGTATGGTTTGTTTTTTGATTTCCACGATGGATCGTTTAACAATCTCTTCGCCACTCAGATTACGTGAATAAACAAGGGATAATGCAAAGGAGTGTTGATTCCACTTTTCTGGATTCCATTCAGGTGATGACCACAAACTAATGTGGTAAATCTCCAAGCCAAAAAACTTAAAGAGATGTTGTCCCACCAAGCGGGGCGTGGTTAATACCTCTAACCCCGCTGGTGGCTCTGATGATTTTTCTACTGAGCTGTGGGCCTGTGTATGCAGCGTTAAGCAGAACACCACAACTAGAAAAATAAATATCGTGTTCAGCCACACACCAGCTTGCTTACCCGTCTTGTTTAGCAAGACCACTCTGTGTGATGATTTTTGATTCGCTTCGTGCATTAAGTTCATATTCAGCTTCTCCTTCAATCGAGGGCTGTTTTTTTTCAGATATTCTTCAATAGCTCTTCTGCTTGAGTTAAACCGCGTGTCGCCTGCTTCCACCAGGTTGTAAAGCTGGAACAACGACGCGCTACTGGGGCAAACAAGCTGGGCATAGGCTCTAGCTCTGCGAGCTTGTCTAACAAATCATGCACATGGTGGTCGTCAATACTACGTACTCGTGTGGCTTTTTTAAGTGCCACAGTAAGATCATCCACGGAGAGTAACCAGCGATGCGGCGCAACAGCTGACATCGCAGCATCAACCCAGCGCCAACGCGTATCCGACCATGGCCACTCATCATGATGATCTTGCAGGTACACACCAAGCACTAGCGTATTTGCTGAGAGATCTGCTGGAGGCTGACGTAGTGCCCACGGGTGAACCAACCAGACATCGCGACCTGTTATGAGTTCAAGATCAGCTGCGCCCGGTTTACACCACGTCAGGTCGCTCGGGGGTGTTGAAGATACGGCAGGCTCGTCACTGCCCTGCTCCTTATCGTATGAAGATTTTTTTACTAAGCCATCGTATGACTTGGCAGAGCGCGCAATGTCATCTAGCTCATCATAACTTTTATCAATCACTGATTGAGGACTGTGCCACTGCGCGGGTGCGTATCGTGCGACATTCTCTGCATTAAACAAATACGGCTTATGACTACCCGTACCCGCTACCCACTGCCAACTCAAGTGGTTACTCGCTAAATCACCATCTAGAAGATGCGCCACTAACCAATCAGCGCCTACCCGCCAGTGCACCTTGCGTATGTGGACTAGATAACTAGCCAACCACATGCGAGCGTGATTATGTAGCGTACCCGTATCGTAAAGTGTGCGTATAGCTTCATCGATAACAGGTATACCCGTATCTGCATGGCGCACATCATGGGGCAGCTCTTTTTTATATACGGTCTCATCGAGCGGGCCCTCATGCAACGACCGGAAAATTCCATTTCCGGCATGCGTCCATACATGGCGGTAAAACTCGCGCCAGCCAAATTCATACACAAGTTTGTGATCGATGCCCAGTGATTCTCTTTGCAGTACAAGGCGCAATACCTCGGGCAGAGTCACTAGTCCATGCGTCAGATAAGGCGACAAACCAGTGACTCCCCCGTCGAGGAAGTTGCGAGTTTTTGCATAGCGTATAGGGTTGACCGCAGCAGCGCGATGCATTGCCGCCTCATGAGTAGGTTGCAAAAACTCAGTCCAGTAATGATTCGGATTTTTCACCATGCAGGTCCGTCTTTGCCTATATTTATGTGCAGTTAACTTAGCGAGTACTACTCGACTATCAAATTTCTATGCCCTCTATCGCAATTAAGTGCGCCAGGCTGTCTTCTAAAATCGCGCGCGCTGCACCCGCGGATTGATTGAGTTGTGCATGCAATTGTGCATCTGCTTCGTTGCGGTTTGCGCATTCGCTGCTGTACTGCTCAAACGCACTTAAGCTAATAATCAATTCTGCAATGTGATTAGGGCACTCGCATGCAATCGTGCTCCTCAGGGCAGAAATTCGTGCAAGCTGATCCTTGTTGAAGCGTGGTGGCACCACGTTAGAGGCAACTTGCTGGTTGGCAGATACGGTTGATTTATTAATGGAAGTGCATGCGCGATGAATATCGGCAGCCGTTACTGAGCCCTTGAGGCAAACGACATTGGCATACTCAAGCTCAACCACTGATTTTCTGGTGCCGAAGTTAAAGACCACCAAAGCGCTAGCGCATCCCGTCTCCGACAGATGCTCACGAATCTCTGTAAGGGATTTTTCATTAATCGTAGCCAGTTCAATCACAAGTATGTCGGCCTGCACCTGGGTTGCAGGCAGTTGTGGGCGGTCGACAATTACCACGTCTTCATAGATTGATAAATCGCGACCCAGGCGCTGCCTTAATGAATCATTCAGAAAAATAATGCGGCGCTTATCTTGGGGGCGCATTTGTTCATCATAGGTATTACCTAAAGATGCGCTGATGAGGCTGCGTAACTCATCTGTCGTTGATTTTGCCAGGCTGCTCACTGAGTGGCCCAGCTCAGTTAACTGTTTAACTAAAGATAGCTTAATGATGTCGTCCTCTGAATAAAGACGCCTTCCGCTCTCGCTGCGACCAGGAACAATCAATTCATAACGTCTTTCCCAGACACGGATGGTCTCAGGATGCGTTTGTGTGCGTCGTGCCACCACACCTATGGCGTATTGGTGCTTGTTAACTGTTTCCATAATCTTCTCGGCGCCTTAAGGTAATGCTGTTTTAGTGCGAATGGTGTTGTGAATCAGTGCAAAACGTGGTCACACACGTACTTGCGAAAGATCTGTTTATATTTTGTTGATATATTATAGGTAAATTCCAGATATTCATAGAGAAACCTTATAAAGCCTGGTGATTAATACTAATAAATTTACATTAAAGTAATAAAAAGACACACAAAATCAGCATTTTTATATATATTAAGGCAATTAATTACAGGGATTATTCGCTGTGTGTACGTATATTTTTATATTTTGTTTAGATTAGTGCTTGACAATACATGTGCATCAGGTAAACTCCGAAGTTAGATATTTAACCAATTAGTTTCTCTACCTACCGGAGTTCGCCATGTTGAACAAAATCGTTTTCTCAGCAATCCTTATTTCAAGCAGCGCTGCTTTCGCTGCGAACACAAATAACACCGTTGTGATTTCTGATAGCGAGAATGTGGCTACATTTACTGTTGCTGATAAGTACTGGGCAGTTGTTGCAACTAACCAAGTTAACGGCATGACCAAAATGCGTGAGTTCTACGACATGGGCACCCTTGGTCTGCAGCAAATCGACTACGTCGTCAATTGTGCTGATCAAAAGCTTGCAATGGCAGGTTTTGCAGTCATTCCTACTATGTCAGCCAAGTTCGATAGCCCAAACAACCGTAGCTACGCTGATCTGTCTTTCTACACACCTGTAATTCACCATGACAAAAACATTGTTGATAATGTTTGCAGCGGCCGCTTTGCAGTTCGCAGCGCACAGGTAGCTAACTAATTTTAGTGTGCAGTGTATTTGTCCTGCACCTCAGTACGATTTCGAAATTACATTATTATTAAAGGGTTCATCATGTTGCGTACTATTCTAGCCACGTTGTTATTGTGCGGTTCTTCTCTCTCGCAAGCAGCACCTGTCGAGACAACGATGACAGAACCATCATTTGATTTGGTTGTACTCAATGTCGTCGCCGGCATGCAATCAAAAGACACTACTAACGGTCAGCAGTCCATTACGCATGTGCGTGCATTTTTCGCGATGGAAGATTCAGGCATACGTAATATGTACCCAGAATTAGCCGAATTAAAAGCACTGGGCGAGTATGTCGTTAATTGCGCTGATCAATCACTTGCCATCGCTGAATTCCGTGTGCTTAAGTCGACAGAAGCTATGCCAGCCAGTACTGATTTTTCAGTTGATGAGAAGCTCACTTTTACTGCGCCAAAATTTGACTCCGAAGTTAAAGTCGTACGCGCTGCATGCGGTAGCAGCGTTGCCTCTTTGAGCAGCACCATTCAATAAATTAGTATCTTTGACTTCTCCTGTAAACTGAGAAGCGGAGTATGGGTTTTGAGGTCAGAAGTCCTCACATAAAATTCGATTCGTAAAAAAATATTTATAGCTTATTTGGGAGTAATTTATGAAAAAAACATCGACAGAATTTTCATCAGAACGCCGCGTATTTATGATTAATGTCGCAGCCGGTAGCTTGCTGGTCGGTGCTGCAGCCAGTGTGGCAGCGCAAGACGTGGTATCGGAAAGCGATCCACAAGCAACGGCACTAGGCTACAAAGCTGACGCCACTAAGGTAGACAAGTCCAAGCAGCCTAAGTACGCAGCTGGCCAAGTCTGCTCTAACTGTGCTCTGTATCAGGGCGCAGCTGGCTCCGCAGCTGGACTATGCCCGCTGTTCGCAGGCAAGCAAGTTGCAGCTAAAGCATGGTGCAGTGCCTGGGCCAAAAAAGGGTAACTGATAATTAGACTTCCCCGTTAAGTAGGTAGCTCATTAACTGAGTTTCCCTACTTAACCAACCTTGGCACATGGATCGCTCGCGGTCGGTTGCCAAGGTTTTTTTTCGCATATTGCCGACTGCGAGTGATGATCAACCTTGTTATGCCGCGACAGGTTGTACTAGCCTGCCAAAGGTAATTCACTCCAGATGGTTGTGTAGGCTGGCGATTTTCTTTCCTGTCGCATGCCCCACTCTTCCCCTGCATCTTGCGATGAAATTCGCACAGCACCTCGCCCAAACCGTCCATTGACTCTGTCAACTACGGACATGAGCTTAGAATCCGAAGTTGATTCGCTATGCGCAAATAAATCATTTTGTTGTTGTGTATTCGGTGTGATCTCACTCAGCATGATGCCCGCCTTTTTGTAGCCATAGCCAGGGCGCCATAAATGATCTATCAAGAGCGTTGCCCATCGATTGATGACCAAGCTGCTATCTGTCGGTGTAACTAGCGGCACGCTCATCACCGGGTGATACTGTGGCAAATCAGGGCGAAATGAATTCGTTCGCAAAAATACCTGCAACATCGCTGCATGCGATTGTTGAGCGCGCAGTTTTACACATGCATTTTCTACAAACAAGGCCATAGCCGCTTTAAGAGAGGTGGCCTCATGAACCGGATTTCCAAAGCTGCGACTCGCCATGATCTGCTGTCTGGGTGGCACGACGTCTTCCATACCGACGCAGGCGATTTCTTGTAACTCGCGCTGTATCTTCTCAACGACTACACCAAACTCCGCTCTCAATGTGGGCACGTGAGCATCGCGTAAATCGCATACGGTATCCACACCATAGGCAGCTAATCGCGGGGCTAATTTACGCCCCACGCCCCACACCTCATCCACGGTAATACTTGTTAGCAGTTTGTATTTTTGCTCTTGTGTTAGTGCGTTGTAGTTAAAAACACCTTGCGATCGTGGGTGTTTTTTTGCGACAAAATTTGCGAGCTTGGCTAATGTCTTGGTGGGCCCTATGCCAACGCAAACGGGAATCCCTGTCCAGCGAATGATTTTCTCGCGTATCGCATAGCTGATTTTCCTAAGCTCAGGCATACCGGTGAGATCAACAAAACACTCATCGATCGAATACACCTCACAATTCGGTGAAAATTCTGCCAGCAGGTTCATCACACGATTCGATAAATCAGCATACAACGCATAGTTAGAGCTCAATGCCAAAATATTGTGCTCATCGGCCAATGCTTTGACTTGAAACCATGGCTGACCCATCTTCACACCAAGTTCTTTGGCTTCATTCGATCGTGAGACAACACAGCCATCATTGTTCGACAAAACGACGACTGGTTTACCAGCAAGATCCGGTCGAAATAATCGTTCGCAGCTCACATAGAAGTTGTTGCAATCAACGAGTGCCAACTGCTGTACGGGTTTAGTCTTCATTTTTAGTACAGCTTATGAAGATTAAAGGTGACCACACCCCAGACCGACAGTTCTTCTCCCTGCTTGATCTGTATCGGTGGATAAATGGGGTTTTCGGATAGCAGCTTCACTACGCCGCCCCGTCGATAGAGGCGCTTAACGGTGAACTCATTGTTTAGTACCGCCAGCACGATGGCGTTGTGGCGTGGCTCGAGAGAACGGTCAACCAACAACGTGTCGCCGTCATAGATGCCTATGCCGGTCATGGAGTCGCCACGCACACGGAATAAAAAGGTTGCCTCTTTATTACGGATTAAGTGGTCGTTGAGATCTATGCGTTTTTGGCTGTGGTCTGCCGCAGGCGACGGAAAACCCGCGGAAACAGTGGCTATAAAGCCCTGTAGTGACAAAGGAACAGCAGTGATAGGGATAGGTTGCATGGCTAGATTGATACTGTGTTTTTATACAGTATCGCACACTCCCTGCATGCACCTCAGCTGTTAACCTTCCTACCCCACATTCTGTACCAATTGCAGGTGTGAACGTGGATAAGTCTCCCGGATGAATTCATCGTGCTCCCATAGACCTTCCTGGCGGGATCCATCAGCGCTGATGTACACCCCCTGGCCGTGGAACTGGTCGTCCTTCCACTCGCCTATGTACTGATCTTCATCGGCCCATGTGTAGGTTCCCTGCCCGTGTTTTTTGTCTTCACTCCACTGGCCGACATACACATCACCGTCGATGTGTGTTTCTGTTCCGTCTCCGTGTCGTTTGTCGTTCTTATACTGGCCAACATAGCGACTACCGTCAGCCCAGGTATATGTACCTTTACCGTAGCGTTTACCTGCCCTGAACTCGCCGGTGTACGCATTGCCATTAGTCCATAGCTGCGTACCGCGTCCGTAGGGCAAACCGCTCTTGAACTCGCCTACATACTTGGTGCCATCGGCCCATGCATACAGACCTTGTCCTTCGGGCTGACCGTTGTTGAACTCACCCACATAGGTTGTGCCGCTAACCGAGGTATACATGCCCTGACCGTGGCGAGTACCATTCTTGTACTCGCCAACATACTTATCACCATTAGAAAAGGTGTACATACCCTGCAGGTGCCGGTTTCCATCGGTGTATTCGCCGACATACTTATCACCGTCGGCATAGGTCATCGTGCCTTGGCCGTGATACTGACCATATTTGTACTCACCAACGTATCGGTCACGATTGCCGAACACATGCCGCAGCCCGCGCTTAATCGCAGTAGCTAATTCTTTACATTTCACGGGCACTAGTGTCATGACACGTTCGCTCATCAAAATACGACGATGGATGTGATTCAAGCACGCATTACGTTTGTTAGTGTTTGCTGTACGTCGCGGGTACTACGATAAATTTGTATAACTCAAAAAAATTATTTCCAATTTAACGAAACAATAGAAAAGCAATCTCTGTCCGGAAATGCTACTGCGAGTGCCGCGATAACGTACTCTTCTGTCTCGCCTGACACGGTTAGTACTTTCTGATCGATACCAATGTTATTAAGGCTATTACGGTAACAAAATCGAAATATGGCAGATACTCTGTAAGGATGGCTCATTGCTAAGTAAGTACTCTCAAATAAAAAGACGAGGCGTTTCGTAAACAACCGACTAAGGCCGATAGTAGTCTATATACGCTCCCAGTCTACGATTAGCCCGACGGCGTAGCCATAGCGGACAGCATGCCATAACGTACCCGCAGCCTCAACCATCACCGGGGTATGTAAGCGTAAATCGCGTTCCAGCAGGCAGACTCGTCAGTCAATCGACCGATGAGTGATAACATAAACGCAAGGAAGTAGTGATTAAATAAAAACGAGACCTTTCCATAGCCATAGCCCGAAGCCGCGCTGGCTTGCCATAAAATTCACATAAGCTCCCCATGAATGCTAAAACACCTCCCATTGCCAGCATAGAACAACGACTAGCTGCCATCCATACCGTGCTCGATGAGCACACTATGGAGCCGGAAAAATTCGTCGACACATTTCACGATCTGGCGAGTGAGCAATGGGTGCCTGCCAACGGTGCACGCTTAGTCGCGCGCGCCTGGACTGATCCCTTATTCAAACAACGCTTGTTAGACAACGGAACAGCCGCTATTCAAGAGATGGGTTTGAGCATGCCACCGCATCATCGGCATTTCGTTGTACTCGAAAATACGGCCGATATACATAATGTCATTTGCTGCACGCTGTGCTCATGCACCGCATTTACCATCATAGGCTTGCCACCCGACTGGTACAAAGATTTGGAATACCGTGCGCGCGTTGTGCGTGAGTCGCGCACAGTGCTCAAAGAGATGGGGCTCGAGTTAGCTGAACACGTACAGATACGCGTGTGGGACACCACGGCCGACACGCGCTATATGGTCTTGCCCGAACGCCCTGCAGGAACAGAAGAGCTATCAGCAGAACAACTCGCCGCATTGGTCAACAAAGACGCGCTCATAGGCGTGGCTCGCTTGTAAAGGAATACACCGTGGATGGATTTCATGATCTGGGGGGCAAAGAAGGATTTGGCCCAGTACGTCATAGTAAAAATGCTGCTGTGTTTCACGAGGACTGGGAAATTCGTGCCAATGCTCTGTATAGCCTGGCAGTGAAGTGCGGTGTATTCAATATGGATGAATACCGACACGCGATAGAGCGCATGGAGCCGCGCCATTACCTGAGTGCGAGTTACTACGAACGCTCACTAACAGCTCTGGCCTCGCTGTGTGTAGAAAAAGGTTTAGTCACACGTGAACAATTAGAAAAACTAGCACACGGTAGTTATCCGCTTGCACTGGCTTCTGCATCGGGCCGCAGCAACCATGCACAGCGCAGAACTTTTTTACCCGGCGATCACGTTCGCGTGCGTGATGAGCATGTGCCTGGTCATATGCGCATGCCAGGCTATATACGCGGCAAGTGCGGTGTGGTGATGAGTAAGTCGCCTGCCTATCCTTTTCCTGATGCGCATGCCCATGGCATACAGGCTGAAGACGAACCTACCTATGACGTGCGATTTGAAGCGACACATTTATGGCCGCACGACGCAGAAAATGCGCAGATACATGTAGCCGTATTTGAAAGCTATCTGGAGCTGGATGCTTAAATAAAATCCACGCTCTTACGTAAGAACCGAATGATCATTTTTCTTAACGATGACATCGAGATACGGCTGGAATGCTGATCGACTAATACCCCACCCGCGTAAAAACCGTTCAAACAACGCTTGCTCTTGAGGAGCGGTGTGCCCATCAGATAAAAATGCATCCGCAATGTTCAGCAAGATACACATCTTTTGAGGCTCTGAAAGCAAGCTCGCACTATCTAAAAGATAGTCATCAAACGTTGTCGCTTTACCATACGACATAGCATCATCAAGCAAACGCTCATCACCATGCAGATTGGCTAGCAGCACTCCGAATTCTTCCTGTTCTATAGCGCCATCAGCAGAAGTCATGAACAGCAATCCAACAGCCAATGCGATGCGTGGAGTCAGTGCGGGTATTTTGACTTTGAATACATCAAATAGCCCCATAGTCAGCCTCCCTTTTTTAAACTACCTGAGACTTATTTTTCAGCGAACGCCCTCTCAACAACAAAGTCGCCCGGCTTACTGGTGCTACCTTCATTAAAGCCGCGAACTTCCAGCATGGTCTTTAAGTCTTTCAGCATTTCAGGGCTGCCACAAATCATCGCCCTGTCTTTGTCTCTGTCGAATTCTTGCACGCCAAGATCAGTAAATAATTTGCCCGATTTAATGAGATCAGTAATTCGGCCTTCGTTAACAAACGGTTCGCGTGTCACGGTCGGGTAGTAGACGAGACTTCCACTGACTAGCTCGCCAAGAAATTCATGATTGGGCAACTCGTTGGTGAGGTAGTCGTAATACGCCAATTCCTTCGCATAACGTACGCCATGAATCAGAAAAACTCGCTCGAATTTTTCGTAAGTTTCTGGGTCGCGGATGATGGACAGAAAGGGAGCCAATCCGGTCCCAGTAGAAAACAGATACAAATTTTTTCCCGGCAAAAGATAGTCAATTAGCAATGTGCCGGTAGGCTTTTTGCCCACGATGATCTTGTCGCCGACTTGTATTTTCTGCAACACTGAGGTCAGAGGCCCATTAGGAACCTTGATACTCAAAAATTCCAGATGATTTTCGTAATTTGCACTCACTATGGAGTAAGCACGCAGCAAGGGCTTAGCGTTGATATGCAGACCTATCATCGTGAAATGGCCATTGGAAAACCGCAGCGACTGGTCTCTCGTGGTGGTAAAACTAAACAGGGTATCTGTCCAATGGTTAACGGATAAAACTTCTTCTTCGACAAAAGCACTCATACAATAGATTTCAGAAAAGATTAATTTACGAGAGGATACCAAAGATAAACCCGCCAGCTGCAAAACTGGCGGGTCTATAGGAGACACTGCCCGTATTTTAACGGAGCAAACAAATACAAGCAGCGGAGTGACTTTATGCTAGGAGTGCAAGTTTATCCTTTCAAGTTAGGACACATCAGCGCTCATACGCGCAGCCTTGTTTACATAGAACCTGTACTACCTGCATTACCGATGAATTCACGCTTGGCGTCTTCAATATCGATAGCTGTTGTAGCGATTTGCAAAGCCAAGATTTTTGCCTCGGTATCGAGTTGACCCGTGCGATCTTTACCACTCTTGCAGTTAAAGGTAGTACCTCCACCCATAAGAAAATTCAGCACGGCGATGCGAGAAGCTATCTTGTAGGGATCGTTACCAGCTGTTTTATATTTGTCACCCAGATAAATATCCGTAATTTGCTGGCCAAGTTGGGTAGCTACGCTGATATTGTGTTCAATCTCTGCTTGCTTGTCCGGATCTGTTTCATTTTCCAGAAGATCGAATTGCTCTTCCAGGTAGGTATCGAGCATAGATTGTTCATCAGGGGTGGATTTATCAATGCCTAGCATTGCATTGAGCGAGTTGTGATTAATCTTAATGTTGGAATATTCGAAACCACTCACCAGCTCGCCTATGATGGGTAGTTTAGCGATCTTATTGAAGGCATTAATATTCACGCCGAAATTAAACGCAATAATTTTCGCTTTAACTACTTGCCCATTTACGTAAAGTCCGCCAGCCTTAATTTCTTCTTGCAAGTCACTCCAAGACTGTGCGTGCAGGTCCATCATTTCTTGCTCGTTAAACCCGTCCATGCCAGACTTGTCGAAAATTTTCTGGCGTAGGCCGTCAGGAGATAGTAAAGAAACAGACGTAAAGTTAATAAGTTTTCCTTCAGCTATGCGCTTAGCGAATTTTGGATTTCGTTGTAGCTCCAAGAGAAATGTCACACGCGCTCGATTAAGCGCTCCTTGTCGCCGCAAAGCCAACTGCAGAGGTTTGCTATTGATCGCTATGCGCGCAAGAAATTCATTATTGGCTTCATCGTTAGTTGATAAAAGTGTTTTGATCAATCCCTGGGCAGCTGAAAGTTGTACACCGCGACTCGCCCCGCTTACGTCTATGTCATTCTCCTTGAGAATTTTTTTTCCGTCTGCTGTTTCGAGTAAGTACTTTGTCATAGCGCCTAGCGCTTGATCGCGTCGGCCATTGGGTATCTTGTTTGCATCAACTGCATCTGAAAACTTGGCAATGGAATTACCCAAATTAATTTGTGTTGGCGAACAAGTATCAGGACCTATAAGATCACGCGTCAATCCCGCTACTTCTACAGCAGGCTTTTGTTTGAGCGATTTTTTATGTATCCCATAAGGATCGTTTACACCAGTTCTGGTACCAGCGAAAACCTCTTTACCTTCTAAACTTGCCGATGTATGAGCTGCCATTGTGGGATTTTTGGTTTCTTCTATACTGCGCGACCGAACGCCACCCGTAGATACTTTTTTATTTCCCTTGCTATCTACCGTATCTGGATTTTTTAACTCATCAAAATTATTCGGCTTCAAAGGAGAATTTTTAGACAAAATCTCGATCTTGCTTTTATCAGTCATTACCGTGCCCTGGCACGTAAGATCTGTTTTTACTTTCGCTGTTTTCACTTTCCCGTCGGGCGCTTGTTCTATGGGCAGCAATATCTCGGTACTCACCGGAGCCCAATCCTGATGCCGCAGTGTCTGATCAAGTCCTTTACCAAAAGCAGTTATGACATCCGATATACCTTCGGCACTTTTCATTAATTCCATCAGCACCATACGCTCTGAAAATTCTGTAGTCTGAAGTGACTTGGCAATATCGGCAAAATCGCTGGTATTTTTTGCATCACTAATTTTTTCAACGAGCAGTTTTATACTTTTTTCTAACATGGTTTTTTGTTTAGCCGCATCCATAGGATGAAGCTTTGCAAGTGGCCATGCGATCTGTGCCTTACCCAGCAAGGTTGGGCCATCATGACCTTCTGGATTATCACGAATACTGGCGATATAGCTAATACGTGCATCTATAAAACTAAGTAATTCCTGATTAATAGGTTTATTGTCTTTATCAGTACTTGGTATAGCTAATCTGGCCGCTTGTAACTCAAAAATTTTTGCGATACAGATATTTTGTACTGATGTCGGCGACTGATAATTTTCCAGCATTAACAACATGCCTTCTAATGAATGCTGCAGTTCTTTAAGATCTATTTTTTCAGCTGCCGCCGCATCTGGTGCTGCTGATTTACTTGCCTCGGTGCTAGAAAGTGACTGAACCTCAGCATCCATCTGTTGAAGCGCATTTTTAACATTAGTAATCTGTTTTTTGCAATTATTGATCTGATCGGCAAGTGGCTTACCAGGAATCATTCCCTTTAGTAGAAACGCATTTGCTTGCCCTGAAATATTATTCCTCTCGACTGCAGACTTAGTTATTTTTATTCTTATTGGGCGTGCACGGTGCGTTTTGACTTGTACTTCATCCTGTAATTGCTGATCGATCTTGATACCCACATGATCCATCAGATTTTTTGACTTGGCTTTAAGTTCGGAGCTTAGCTGGTTTTGTTCAACTGATCCTGAACTAGATGATTTTTTTGGGGGTGTTTTAATATGTGATGTCTTGTCCATCAGAGAGGAAAACATCTCTAGTTTTGCTGAGGCTGATGCCAGGTCTGCTGCTGAAAAAGTAGTTCCGGCTGTATCGTCTGTCTCCATGTACTCTAGCAGAGCGAGACTTGATTCCACCTCGCCTAACGCCTTATCTACAAATTGACCTTGTTCGCTACCTAGCTTTTCGCGCTTGGCATCCAAGTCATCAACAAAACTATTTGATTGTGCAACAATGAGATGACTATCGGATTTTTTTACATTGATATTGCTCGATGCGTTGATAGCCGTTGGCGAAATTTTTTGTGGCGGCTTAGGTAAAGGCTTGGGTGCTCTTATGTCTGGAGTATGTAGCAATAGTGGTGTTGCGATAGTTGTTGATTTCATGGATGGCCCACATACGCGATGTTATTCAATATCCCGTCGTAGCTCACTACGTGCTGCTTTTTCAGAGCTTAGGATGTAGACGGAATGGCACAAAGTGAGACTTAGTTTACGTAGTGGCCCAGTAAAAAACTGAACGATGCTGTACTAATCAGTGCACCACCCTGGCGTTGTATTTTTTGCTATGTAACTGAACATAGGAATAAATTGAGTCTTCTACTTGGCGTGATATCGTTGGACTTATGACTCGTGATCTAGGGCCTAATGGTGATGGACTGACCCTTGAGGTCGCGATCAGTGAGTGGTAAGCAAGCCTAAGCACTGTAAAAATCAGTTAAATAACTTCAACAATAAATCCAGGAGACAAAGATGCGCACGAGATTACTTTGCGTAACACTGGCCATCGTACTTAATGTTGGCCTAGTCACCACGGCGTTAGCCATCACGCCTGAGCAAATCATCGCCGAGCTAAAACGCCCGGAAAACAGCACCGGTAATATTGCTGATGCAGTGGAAGAGGCAACGGGTGCGCGGGGCTGGATGTCGGCTGACATGAAACCTATTTATGATGCGCGCATCGTTGGTCGAGCTGCAACTGCTCTTATGCGACCCGTTTTGAAAAATGACAATCGTAAATATACTAATCACCTACTGGATATTTTGGATGAGGCACCCGCAGGTTCAGTACTGGTATATGTGATGCAAGATGGACTGGAGATCGCCGCCATGGGCAATCTGATGGGCACCACAGCTAAGGTACGGGGGTTAGCTGGCGCCGTGATTGATGGTGCTGTGCGTGATATTTCAGAACTAAGACGCCTTGAATTTCCAGTATGGTCGCGTCGTGTTAGCCCTGCCACGTCGGTGGGCAGGATGATCAGCGTTGACAAACAGATTCCGGTTAAATGCGGCGAGATTATGGTGAACCCCGGCGACTACATCGTGGCTGATGCCGATGGTGTGGTGGTGGTTCCCGCCGCAGCGGCAGAGAAAGTCATAGAATTTTTGAAGCTGTACGACGATAAAGAATCAAAGATGATTCCCATCATTGAACGTGAAAAATCTATGCGCAAAGCCTTAGAACAGTACAACCGCTATTAAAATAAAATCACTCGTCGATGAGAGTAATCTAAGCTCATCGACGAGCCATTGAATTTATTATTAACTTTCTTCTACGCTTTTTGGCTTAAATGCAATGCATCGTACATCCTGCACATCAGCGCTTGTTTTGATAGCGTCAGCTGCGACTAAGCAATCGGCTTTATCAACATGATTTGATACATTAATTTCTGCCTGCAGCGAAAGTACAAAGACAATTAATCCCACCATTTTTTTTCTCCCGTAAACTGACATAAATCGTCATTCGTACCCACTTTAATCTACAACCCACCAGCATGGCAAACTGAGCTGCTTGCCTTAATGCTAATAAGACCGTAAAACCTTTGTAGTTAGGACTATAAAGGCAAACGATCTAGTTCGTTTCAACGAAGCGTTTTAGGTGGACCAAGTAAAAATAGTACCTATTCATTGAACAAACTCTCATGACAGACACTATAAAAGAAGCTTTGGAGGTTGTTGAAAGTTGGTCTTTAGCCTTTACTCAATCCGATACAGATAAGCTAATGAGTCTATTTGCACCAGATGCTGTATTCATAGGCACCACCAGCAAAGGCTTGGTTACTGGTACCGACGATATACGACACTATTTTGAGAGCAATTTAGTACAAACAAAACGCTACGTTTCCGAGCTAACAAACACCTTGATTGATGCAGTAAGCGATGATGTCGCGACAGTTACTGCACTAAACAAAATAACCATCACAGAAAACGATCACACAGAGCTTGCACTGGGGCGCTTGAGCATCGTAGTTAAAAAACGTTCAGGACTATGGAAAATTGTGCATTTTCATCGCTCTGCAATGCCTCAATAAAACTTTGCCCCGCGTCGAATAGCTTCGCTGGCTTTCTATAAAGTTCACTACTTGGCATTAATCATTTTTAATGACGATGCTGGGAAATTTACTGCTCATGTCTTTCGCTTTTTCAGCGACCTTAACAGCCAGCTTACGAGCAATCTGTTTATAAATATCCGCTATCTGCCCATTGGGATCTGCAATCACCGTAGGTTTGCCCGAATCGGCTTGCTCTCGGATGGACATGGTCAATGGCAAGGCACCAAGAAAATCTACAGCATATTCTTGGCACATTTTTGCACCCCCGCCCTCACCAAACACGGGCTCAGCATGACCGCAGTTACTGCAGATATGGGTACTCATGTTTTCGATAATTCCGAGGATGGGAATACCCACCTTCTCGAACATTTTTAAGCCTTTGCGCGCATCCAGCAAGGCGATATCCTGCGGCGTGGTAACTATTACTGCACCAGTTACGGGTACTTTTTGCGAGAGCGTGAGTTGTATGTCACCTGTTCCTGGCGGCATATCCACCACTAAATAATCCAAATCACGCCAGTTTGTTTGCTCAAGTAATTGCTGTAGTGCTTGAGTAACCATAGGGCCGCGCCACACCATGGGCTGATCGGGATCTATCATGAAACCTATCGAGGCAACTTGTACGCCATAGTTTTCGAGTGGCTCCATGGTTTTGCCGTCATGCGATTCCGGTTTGCCAGATACACCCATCATCATCGGTTGTGATGGTCCATAAATATCGGCATCGAGTAATCCTACATTTGCGCCTTCGGCGGCCAATGCCAGTGCCAAATTAACCGCTGTGGTGGATTTACCCACACCACCCTTGCCAGAAGCCACCGCTATGATATTGCGTACGTTGGGCATCAACTTGACTCCGCGTTGAACGGAGTGAGCCACGATCTTAGACGCTATATTGATGTTGACCTGACCTATACCTGGTATCGCTGCAAGCGCCTTTGCTGCATTCTCACGAATGATCTGTAGCTGACTTTTAGCAGGATATCCAAGCTCGATATCGAGACTGACATCGGCACCACTAATCTGTATATTTTTAGCTGATCTACTAGTTATAAAATCTTTCTCGGTATTGGGGTCAACAACCTGTGACAAAGCACTACGTACAAGTTCAATGGTGATGCTCATTACGTCTCCTGATCAATAGATCACTAAGGTAGAACTGAATAAATAAAAGCCAGACGTTAGTTAAGTAGAGGATCAAAGCCAACCCCCTTGCTTAACGTGACTTCGCGCTGCACAGCTGTGCTGGCACGCCATAAAATTCGCACTAAATCAGCATCGCAAGTCTAAACTACTACTACAAAAACGTCAGAGGGCGGGCTCAGCGAGCCCGCCCTCTGTTTAACGAGAAGGTCTCGTTTATTTAAAAAGTACGGCTGATTTTTGTAACGTAACCCATATGCCATACGCCAGCGGCAAACCCACAGCCAACCAAGCTAGCGGTGCAACTGCTGCACTACTGGTGCCTTCAGTACCCGCGCTACCAGTTGTTGCAGAGGCCAGTGAACGCTCGTGTGCAAGTTGTTTTTCAAACGCGAGTTCAGCATCGGTCATGAAATACTTGTCTGCCACAGGACGCACTAATAGATTCGCAATTAATCCCACCACCAGCATAGCGGCCAGCACATAAAAAATCGGGCCATAAATTTGATCAAACGGAATTTTTTGCTCAAGTCGTACATCGTGCATGTAGTTGACAACAACTGGGCCCAAAATTCCAGCGGTAGACCATGCTGTGAGCAACCGACCGTGTATGGCCCCTACGAACTGAGTGCCAAACATATCGGCCAAATACGCAGGTATGGTCGCAAAACCACCACCATACATAGACGCAATGATGCAAAAGCAAAAAACAAAGATAGGCAGTGATTTCCATCCGGCAGCTACCGAAGCCAACACATACATGGCTATACCAAGAATAAAGAAAATCACATAGGTGGGACGGCGTCCGAGTTTGTCTGATGAAGAAGCCCACACAAAACGGCCGCCAATATTAAACAAAGAAATCAAACCGACAAAACCTGCACCTATAGCAACCGCACCGGCAAGCAATTCTTTATTGAGTTTAAGGTCGGAAAAACCTATGTCGGGCTGGCCAATTAACGCGCCTGCAAAAGTCTCTTGCAACATAGGCGACGCTGCTCCGATGATGCCTATGCCAGCGGATACGTTCATGCACAAGACGACCCACAAGAGCCAAAACTGTGGGGTCTTATGGGCATTTTGCAAGTGCACATGGTTAGCAGCGATCATGGCATTGGTGCCGGCAGTCGCTGGCGGTTCCCAACCTGCAGGTTTCCACCCCGTGGCAGGCACGCGATAACCAAACGCGCCAGCAAACATAAATACCGAATACACAATCGCTAAAGTAACAAAGGTTTGCCATACACCTGGGTCACCTGGACTGGCAAATTTACCCATCAGCAGTGTGGCCAAGGGCGAACCTATCATTGCGCCGCCACCAAAGCCCATGATGGCCATGCCAGTAGCCATACCGCGCCGGTCGGGAAACCATTTAATGAGTGTTGACACAGGTGAGATATAGCCCAAGCCTAGGCCCACCCCGCCTATCACTCCCGAGCCCAACCACATCATCCACAGTTGATGCTGATGCACGCCGAAAGCAGAAATCAGCAAGCCACCACACCAGCAAATAGCAGACACAAAACCCGCTTTACGTGGACCAGCGCGCTCTAACCAGCCACCCCAGATCGCAGCCGAGCAACCAAGTAAAACGAAAAAGAGTGTGTACATCCACCCTAAATCAAATTGTGTCCAGTTGCAGTCTGTTGCAAATAGTGCGCGTCCGGTGCCGGCGAGCTTATCGCCAAAGGTAGTCGCCCCGGCAGCACATGCCGCCAGCGGTGCGCCATCGGGGCCGATAAGCGCATTGCCCAAGGGTTTCCAAAATACGGAAAAACCATAGGCCATGCCTATGCATAAGTGAATCGCGAGTGCTGCTGGCGGTACCAACCAACGGTTAAAGCCAGTGCCTGCGATCGTATTCTCTTTCGCCAGCAAATCAGAAAAACCCATATCTCCTCCAGAGGTCTGCCCTATAACTGCGGCCTATATATGATTTTTTTTACAGGTCTGCCCTGCACTTGCGCAAGTCAGTCTGCTACATTGTTATTCTTACCCAGCGCGGAAGCTAGCACTGCCTATTCTAATCCGCAATATGCAAAACTTATCATAATGTTCAAGGTTAAGATCAACCCTCATTGGGAAATCAAGCGCGACGAAGGTAAAGCGCTTGATACAGCGGTGCTTTTGTCGCTGCTGCGTGCCATCGAAGAAACCGGCTCCATTGCCCGTGCGGCTCAGACCGTGGGACTGTCCTACCGATATGCTTGGGGCCTGCTGCGCGATGCGGAAGCTTTATTTGGTTATAGCTTGATGCAAACGGGGCGTGGTCGGGGTACCCAACTCTCGGCTCTGGCAGAAAAACTAATCTGGGCCGATCGCCGCGTCACCGCCCGACTTTCGCCTACCCTGGACAGCTTGGCTTCTGAACTGGAGACCGAGCTTGGTAAAACAGTGGGAAGTCTCGGATCAATGATACGTCTGGATGCCAGCCATGGATTTGCGGTGGCTGCATTTCTCAAACAAGCGGGTGAATCGGGTTTATCCATCGATCTGAGATATCGCAATAGCAGTGATGCAGTAGCCTCTCTCTCGCGCGGCGAATGCGACTTAGCCGGATTTCATGTGCCCTTGGGTGACTTTGAAATTCCCGCCATGGAACGCTACAGGCGATGGTTAGATCCAAAAACACATCAACTGATTCACTTGGCTGTGCGCTCGCAAGGCTTGTTTGTTAATCCTGGCAACCCACTTAACATACAGAGCATTAATGACTTGTCGCGTAGTGATGTACGCTTCGTCAATCGACAAGCTGGCTCGGGCACACGCATGCTGCTAGAGCTCATGATGCAGCGAGTTGGGCTCTCACCGACACAAATCACTGGTTTCGAAAATACTGAATTTACGCATTCTGCCGTTGCAGCATTTATTGCAAGCGGCATGGCCGATGTCGGCTTTGGTGTGCAAACAGCAGCAGTGCGTTTCAAACTTGATTTCATACCTTTGGTAAGCGAGCGTTACTTCTTTGCCGTCAATGCAGAAGTACTACATCAACCCACAGTGAAGCTGCTGATTGCGGTTTTACGTTCACCAAGCTTTCGTCAGGTCGTCAATCAACTCCCCGGCTATAACGCGACACACACGGGTGAAATCCTCACCTTGAGTGAAGCCTTTGCTTAGTCGTAAAACAAATGTCATGAGCACGGTATGAACTGCCCTGTTAGCGATATCAGTGGACTCATCCTTGCCGGCGGATTAAGCACGCGCATGGGTGGTCGTGATAAAGGCTTACAACTGCTAGGTGGCCGCCCCATGGTTCGGCACGTCATAGAACGCCTTCAACCGCAAGTTGGTCCCTTGTTCATTAGCGCCAATCGTCATCTAGACGACTACATAGTATTTGGCTTGCCCTTACTATCGGATGTGATTAGCGGATATGCGGGCCCACTGGCGGGCTTGCACGCAGGATTAAATCAATGCACCACTCCCTACCTATTAAGCGTGCCGTGTGATTGCCCTAATCTACCCACCAACTTGGCCAGCCGTTTAAGTGAGGCATTGATTTCTTCGGGGGCTCAAGCAGCTTACGCAGTCACCATGAATGAGAATCAGACAGAACATCATCCGGTATTCTGTCTGCTAAGGCGCGACACCCTCGTTCATCTTAACGATTACCTTAACAAAGGTGAGCGAAAAGTTATCGCTTGGCTGCTAAGCCTTGATCATGCGCAGGTGCTCTTCGATGACAGAGCCGCATTTGTAAATATCAACACACCTGATGATCTGTCTGCGATCAATGCGATGAGCTGATCTTGGGTTTGAAATGCTTATCGCTGATTCTAAATTTACCGCGTCTGTCACCCATTAAATGACGTAACTCGGCAATCGACAACGCACTCACCTCGTGCATGCGAATCAGCAGCGATGCCGTCACAGGAAGACGTCGATGCCGTATTTTGCTTATGACAGGTGGTGAGACTTCAAGTGCGCGCGAAAGAGCTGCATCGTTTTTAAGATTAAGTTTGCTAATTAACGATGCCAACAAACGATCCGGATCGTAGTGTTGTTTCGCCTGCATATTTTCATGTTCCATAGAGTCCTCGAATGAGTTTTGAAGTCATAGCGATTCTCGCCACATGGACTTCAGCGTCATTGAGACTCCACAACTTTCATAGCGCAATGCAAAGATTTGCTATGACCTCCTGCGTCAACGCAAATGAGAACTACGAGTGCAAGGTGATTTTGTAGTTCCGCTGTGTGATTACAAAGCTGAGTTTGATATTTTTTAATGTCAGAGTTACAGATCAAACCTGCATGGCTGAGCACGTGTTTTTAAGGCAGAGCTCATCTCGTGCTTATTGTAATGAGCTCTCCAAAACTAGCTGTCAAAATTAACGTGTTGCGCCAGGTAGCGCTTAGGAGCAAACGCGATTTCACTCACTAATTGCTCGAGTAAGGCATCGTCATTCATGACATCATCAGCTTGTTCAACCGTAATTGGAATATTCAACGTATAGCCTGCAGAACTTCCACAAACCACACTTGCATAAAAATGATCATTTATTTTAAGTAGCGCATATCTGCCTGCTTCGTACTTCACGATTTCAGGTCTCATATCAACTTATCCTTTCGAGACTAAATAAACGATCGTCTAATACTTCTTCCAGAGCTTGAAAGGGTATGCCCATACCTTGATCCAACGGCACCTTATCAAGCATTGCTTCGGGCACGCCACCCAAAGTGTAGCCACCCGGCCGCCATTCAACGTTTGCTCCTTGCTCGCGACCGTTTACTAAGCGTAAATTGAGGTCACGCGGATTCTCTATAAACACAGCCAGCAGTTTAGTACTTTGGCTACTCCAGCAGCCAGCAGGAATTCCCATTTTTTGCTCAACTACTTTTAGAAGTTCATGGCGCCACTCCGCTGTTCCTTGCTGTTGACCAGTCACAGCTGGATCCGATCGCGCCTCTGCAATCATCTCTTTTGCCCACGTTGCGGGTAATACAAACAAGCCTTCTTGCCTTCCATGAAAAACAGATTGATTGAAGCCGACAGTAAATTTTTCGAGCCCCGGAGGGGTAATGAATGACACGGCACCCTGATCAAACAAACTAAGGTGCTGCTCAATGTAGGTGGGATCTAAGTAGCTTGTCGGATCGGGACGTGCGACTTTGGCTTGATTATGCTGCTCCCATGTCGTTGCTGTTCCGTTGGGCAAACCGATGTCGGTTACCTCATTAAATTTTTCTTGAGAATTCACACCTGCAGCAAAACGTACATTAGGGTGAGGCTTGCCATAATCCCTTACATTGACAGGATTTTGTACCTGTTGTGAGTGCACTAGTGGAGCTGCATTCGTAGTCGCCGCTGGTGGTGCGAACTGACTAACATGGGCTACAGGCGCACTCAATGCACTGATTTTTGAGCCTATCTGTTCTATCGCAGATTGAAAAAATAACGATACGTCGGATGCGGCACGAAATGCTGTATTTTTGACGTCCTGAGCGGCCGGGGTGATTCCTACGTCCGTAGTGATTTGCGTTCTAACACCTGAGATTGGATTCACGCGTCCTCCCTTTATCGATGATAGGAGTAAGCGCCCGACGAGCGATCTGCAGGCTGCATACCTGATGCTAAGGCCGGTGCGTCATACAACAGCGCTTCTAACAATTCTCTTATTTCCAGCGCCTTATTCTTGAAATTAGTCAGTAGGTTGCGAAATGAGATTTCATCCAATGAATTAATCTCTCTGGCGACTAACAGCCCTATCGTGCGCGTCTTTTTATCAAAACAAAGTTGGGCACCTGCGGTGTATTCCACATTGATATTCACTGCCAGCAGCTCCTCGTAGAGGCGGGCACTCAGCGGTATGGGTACGTTCAAAAGGTGCGTCATAACCACAACCTGCTGACTTTCCTTGCCACAAGAAATAACTAAGCCCACTTCGTTGTCAGACACTAAAAAACAGTGTCCTTGATGATCTAACGTCAGAGCGCCTCGGTTTTCTCCCAAACCATTGAGCCATTGATTCACTACTTCCTGCGCATCATGTATGTAAACAGACGACATCATGTTCCCCTTACGCTGTATTTCTTACGGTCTGCACGCTTTCGACAGATACGATCTATCCGTCACATACAATAGACAAACCTCCGTTAGAAAAACGATCTCGGCTGTATAAACAGTGCACTAGGAAGGGGTTGCAGCTTTGTATAGAAGTAGAAAATTCACAACAGCGCTGACAAGCTGATGACGAATCATGCACTCATGGATTGGTAACTGCATTGGCTACTACTATTGCGTTTTGATAGTACTAAGTTGAATAGACGGTGTGTATAGATCGCGCGTTTAGTATCGACTATCTGCGTTCAAACAACGGCATAACGATCAGCCCTGTTTAACAGGGTTATCGCACCTGACCACTGATAGGAAGCGCTGTTTTGTATTTCACCTGTTTTAATGCAAAGCTGGATTTGATGTTTTTAATACCCGATATACGGGTTAGGTTATCGAGTATGAAGCGCTCTAAAGCCTGTAAATCCGGCACCACAATACGCAGCAAATAATCTTCATCACCCGTCATCAGATAAACCTCCATCACTTCATCGAAATGACTCACCGCTTTTTCAAAACGCTCAAGAGCAGCGGCCTCTTGCTTTTCTAGTGACACACGTACAAACACATTGACCTTTAAACCCAAGGCATGCGGATCAACCAATGCAACGTAATTGGAGATGACGCCGTCGGCTTCGAGTTTTTTGACGCGCGCCAAGGTGGGAGACGGCGAGAGGCTGACTTTAGCGGCTAGCTCCACGTTGGTTAGGCTGGCGTCCTGCTGCAAGCATGTCAATATTTTAAGATCTGTAATATCAAGATTTACCATTATTAATATCCTATTAAATCCAATTAATCAGTATTTTATGCTGCATTAAGTGAATATTGCGAATTTTTCAGCAGCACCTGCTGGGGGAAATAGCATAACTTAATGGCATCAAACACTCTTCTTTTTTGATTGCCATGGACATGAGTACTCCCGACCATTTGGTCCGACACACCGATATCGACGAACAAGAAACCGCTGAATGGATAGACTCGCTGCAGTCTGTGCTGGCTAGCGCTGGTCCAGAGCGTGCGCGCTTTTTGCTCTCTAAGCTCTCCGCTGCTGCACGCGATGCGGGACTCAATTGGCGCGATGCTCGCATTACGCCCTACGTCAACACCATACGCGCCACCGATGAACCCGCGTATCCAGGGGGCTCCGATGCCGTCAATCTCGAAGAGCGTATTGCCAGCATCCTGCGCTGGAATGCGCTGGCTATGGTGGTACGCGCCAATCGCGCCTATGGCGAACTAGGCGGACACATTGCCAGCTACGCCTCAGCGGCCGATTTATTTGAAGTCGGCTTTAATCATTTTTTCCGAGCACGCACCGCTGATTTCGGCGGTGATTTAATTTACTTTCAGCCGCACTCAGCACCTGGCATTTATGCACGTGCTTTTCTGGAAGGACGTCTGAGCGAAGACAACCTCTCGCACTACCGTCAAGAAATACAAGCTAAACAGCGCGGCATACAGGGATTGTCGTCGTATCCGCACCCCTGGCTCATGCCCGACTTTTGGCAATTCCCTACCGGATCTATGGGTCTGGGGCCTATTAGCGCGATCTATCAAGCACGCTTTATGCGCTATCTGGAGCACCGCGGACTAATGGCTGCGCAACCTCGCAAGGTATGGGGAGTGTTTGGTGATGGTGAAATGGATGAACCTGAATCATTAGCAGCTTTATCGCTGGCCTCACGTGAAAAACTCGATAACTTAGTTTTTGTTATCAACTGTAATTTACAACGACTCGACGGCCCAGTGCGCGGTAACGGCCATATTGTCGATGAACTCGAAACGCTATTTGGTGGCGCAGGTTGGAATGTCATCAAATTATTGTGGGGTTCTGATTGGGATAAGTTGCTTGCGCGCGATCACACCGGAGAATTAGTCGATGCATTAAACCGTACTGTTGATGGTCAGTTGCAAACCTTTGCGGCAAATGATGGTGCGTTTAATCGCGAGCATTTTTTTGGTCAAAATCCTGTACTCAAAGCTATAGGTGAGACGCTCACTGACGATGAAATCGACAGGCTAAAGCGTGGTGGTCATGATATGCGCAAAATTTACGCCGCCTATCATGCAGCAGCTAACCATAATGGTCGACCTACAGTGATTTTGGCTCAAACCAAAAAAGGCTTCGGCATGGGCGCAGCAGGTCAGGGGAAAATGACCACACATCAACAGAAAAAACTGGAGCTGCACGACTTACTAGAATTTCGTGATCGATTCAAACTGCCGCTCACTGAAGATCAGATAGAAAAACTGGAATTCTATAAACCCTCCCCTGATAGTGCAGAAATGCGCCATCTGCAAGAACGACGTCAGCAACTCGGCGGCTATGTTCCACAGCGCGAAAAACAACCCGCTAGGCTTACCGTTCCCGATATCGCAAGCCATGCACAATTCGCATTGGATGCGAACGGCAAAGAAATGTCGACCACCATGGCATTAGTTCGCATGATGGGTAATTTGCTCAAGGACGCAGAACTTGGCAAGCATGTGGTTCCCATCGTGGCTGACGAAGCTCGCACCTTTGGCATGGCGAATTTGTTTCGCCAAGTGGGTATTTATTCAGCCCAGGGTCAACTGTATCAACCCGAAGATATTGGTTCTATTTTGTATTACCGGGAAGCGACAGACGGACAAATTCTGGAAGAAGGCATTACCGAAGCCGGCGCCATTTCATCGTGGACTGCGGCAGCAACGAGCTACTCTGTACATGGCTTACCCATGCTCCCGTTTTATATCTATTACTCAATGTTTGGATTTCAGCGCATAGGCGATCTGATCTGGGCTGCTGCTGACCAACGTGCGCGTGGTTTTTTAATCGGTGCCACATCCGGACGTACCACGCTAGGCGGCGAAGGATTACAGCATCAAGATGGCAGTAGTCATCTGGTTGCAGCCACCATACCTAATTGCATTTCATATGATCCAGCATTCGCATATGAACTTGCAGTCATAGTGGATGAAGGTATGCGGCGCATGCTAACCAATAATGAAGATGTCTTTTATTACGTGACCGTCACGAATGAAAACGAAGCTCAGCCCAGCATGCCAGAATCAGCACGTGCAGGCATAGTGCGCGGTATGCATTGCGTGTCTACATCAGAGGAGCCACAAGTAAGGTTATTAGGTGCTGGACCACTGTTAAAAGAAGCGATTGCTGCTGCGGATCTGCTCGAAGGTATTTTTTCAATAAACACTGAAGTGTGGAGCGTGACAAGTTTTTCAGAACTCGCACGCGACGGCATTGCTTGTGAACGTACGCGACGTATGCAGCATGATGCACAACCTGCATGGGTTACGCAGCAATTGTCGGGCAACCAAGCACCTGTGATTGCCGTATCAGACTATGTGCGTGCTGTACCTGAGAGCATACGTGCCTACATACCCGCACATTACGTCACACTGGGTACCGATGGTTTTGGTCGCAGCGATACGCGGGCTAGCCTACGCGATTTTTTTGAGGTTGACGCCAAATGGATTGCGTACACAGCCTTGGTAGAAGTGTATGGCGACAAAAAATCACCCGACGAAATGCGAGAGATCGCTGCTAAGCTGGAACTTAATCTGGACAAACCTATCTCTACGTCGCTTTGAGATCTAGAGAAAAATCAATAAAAAAAATCGGCCTCATGCAGGCCGATTTTTTAGTGCAGCGTAACGATGTCGGGTACCTAGGACGAAGTACCAAACACCGTTTCCATCTCGCGACGAAATTTCACTGCGGTTGATTGCGCATCGTACGCAACATCATTCCAACCCACAGCCGCACCAGCCTTGACTGGCTTGATCAATTTAACGCCATGCGCCAGACCTAATGGCAAACCACCCAAGGCGATCGATTCACTGGCTGGTAAGAGTTTGCCGTAGACCGTGAATCCACCTTCACCATCCAGGATTTCACCGGCTGCTAAATCGCGTTTAGCAGTGGCGACCACATCTCCATTCCAGCAAATGGGTGCGCCGGTAGATTCTGCACGCACACCGATCGATGCAACTGTGATGCCTAATTCAAGGCCGATTAAATGAAACGGTTTGTACATGGATGAGTACTGACCGCTAGGGTCCGTGATCAAGCCATATTCTTTAAAGCAGCGGGCAACGTAGTCACTGTCAGCAGCGAAGGTGACGTAGACACCCCAACGCAAATCACGAAACACCGGACGCGTATCACGCTCTACGCTGGAAATCACTTCAACCTGACCGCGCACATCCAGTATGCCGCCATCTGCCACCGGACGCAGTACGCGCGCCAAATCATCGACACCCACTGCAGGAAAACGCAAACCATGTGGAGCAGATAATCCGGTGGCATTCGAAACAGAGGCCATTTCGATCGCGCTTTTAGTACCATCTAAAAAGCTGTTAAACATCTGCGCATTCATGCCGCCACGCGCAGCATCATCAGCCGTAAGACCATAGTGCTGCCAGACGGTATCGGGCGTAGATGAATGATAGGTAGGTAAATATTTGGTGCCCTTACCCGCAGCCACGACAGAAAAACCTGCAGCGCGCGCCCAGTCCACCATTTCACAAATCAACGCAGGCTGATCGCCATAAGCGAGTGAGTAAATAATGCCGGCTTCGTCGGCACGACGTTTTAGCAAGGGGCCAGCAAGTGCATCGGCTTCTACATTGACCATCACAATATGTTTGCCATGCTCGCAGCAAGCCAATACATGCGCTATGCCCACAGCCGGGTTACCTGTCGCATCAATGATGATGTCGACATGCGGTGATGTAATCAACGCCATGCCGTCATCGATGATGGCGGTGTTACCGTTTTTAGCAGCTTGCTCTAATGATGACGCTGCAAATGCATCATCCTTCCAACCCACATTGCGCAGCGCTGCTTTCGCACGATCGGGTGAAAGATCAGCAATACCCACCATATGCAAACCGGGCGTGCGCGGCACCTGAGACAAATACATAGATCCAAACTTACCGGCACCTATCATGCCTACCCGCAGAGGTTTTCCTGCTGCAGCACGCGCCTGCAGCTTGGCATAAAGATTCATTAAATTTTCGCCTAAATTTTTGTTTTAGTTTCGTTTTAGTTTCGTCTTATGCAGCTTGGCCATCAGGTATGCCATGCTGCTCAGCGATAGGCGTGCCATCTTTCCAGGGCAAATCAACTGGGTAAGATTTCAAGAGGCAATCATCGGGTAGCGTTTCTATCGGCGTGAAATCGCGATGTGCTATGTAGCCCGGACGTTTGAAACGGCGAATGTGGTTCGATACAGCACACAAGCTGAGATACACAGACACACGATTCCATGGTGAGAGATTAGGAGAGGATGCATGCACCAAGCAACCACTAAACATAATCATGGAACCGGCTGGGCCTTTAGGGGCCACGATGCCGCCCTTATCAACCAGCGATCGTATATTGTCGTTACTGATAGTCCACAACGGATAGCTGGTGGTGGATGTGTCATGGCCAGCGTCTAATGCGCCCATCTTGTGGCTGCCAGGGATGAACATCAATGGGCCATTGAACTCATTGACTTCATCAAGAAAAATAGCCACGTTCATGGCACGTGCATCAGGCATTTGGTCATCATTAAGCCACGTACCGTAATCTTGATGCCATTGCCAGATATCTCCGTCAAAGGCCATCTTGCCGTTGATTTTAAATTGATGCATGTACAGCTTTTCACCAAACATTTGCTCGACTGGCCCAATCATGCGTGGATGACGTCCTAATTTTGCAAATGGCTCGCTGTACATATGTGCTGCAAAATTAGTGCGAACGGAAGTCTTACCTTTTTCGCGTATGTTTTCAGGACGATCCTGTGCATACAGCTTGGGCACTTCATCAGACAGTGTTTTGATTTCTTCGGGTGTGAAATGCGAAGGAAAAAATAAATACCCATCGCGGTCGAATTGCTCGAGTTGTTCTTTGCTTAGTTTCATGCTTGTCTCCGTTTGCTGGGGGCAGGATCAGCGTATATCCCGCGGCTAGGCGCCAGTATAAATGACCTTGAAAAATTATTTCTGTAACTGAGCCAGCAGCCGCTGGGCCCGAATCAACACGGGCTTGTCCACCATGCGACCATCAACCTGCACCGCAGCGCCATCAGCAGAGCCGGCGGCATCCATAACGCGGCGCGCCCAGGCTAGTTCATCAGCCGTAGGCCTGTAGGCCGAGTTAACAGCGGCTACTTGCTTGGGGTGTATGCATAGCTTGGCTCCAAAACCAAAGCGTTTACCGCGCAAGGCGTCAGCTTGCAGACTATTTACATCATCAATTGCAGTAGTGACGCCATCCACAGGCGGTGCCAATTCGGCAAGGCGCGAGGCTAAAACAATGAGAGACCGAAAATAATCGAGCTCTCTGT
This sequence comes from Oxalobacteraceae bacterium, assembly GCA_021298555.1. GTDB lineage: Bacteria > Pseudomonadota > Gammaproteobacteria > Burkholderiales > Burkholderiaceae_D > Pernthalerella. The sequence continues at coordinate 23,124 of JAJTGE010000022.1, read as the reverse complement.
CATCTGCATCGATACCCATGTCGACACAAAAATCGATACTGCCGAAAATAAGTCGGGTAACGCGTTCTTGCTGCGCAAGTTGGTCTATGTTTTTAATGCCTAGCGCACTTTCGATTAACAACTTAACCGATTTCGCGCCGGCTGCAACGACGCTATGCACATCAGCGACATCTCCAGCTTTAGGCAGAATAATTTCGGCTACACCATCGCGTGCACACAGGGCAAGGTCATCAGCAAACCACGTTGTATCAGCGCTGTTAATTCTTATGGCAACCGATTTTTCTTTAGACAACCAGCTAGCCAGTGCAGCACGTGCTGAATTTTTATCTGCTGGCGCGACGGCATCTTCGAGATCAATGATGACGCGATCAGCACCCGCAGCGAGCGCCTTATCAAATCGCTCAGGTCGTGTGGCAGGAACAAACAAATACGAAACCGGTTCTGCGCTATGCATTCAAATGGCCTTTGATGTTTTGAGTTCGGCGATGGCCTGCGATGTATAACCCAAAGCAGTCAGTATCGCTTCGGTATGTTCACCCAAGGCAGGAATGGCATCCATGCGCGCTTGCCATCCCGAGCTTGCGCCCGGTGGTAATAACGCCGGTATCGGCCCCACGGGTGTGGCGACTTCTGTCCATCGTTCACGCGCACGTAGCTGAGCGTGCTCCCATATGTCGTTCATGTCATTTAAACGTGCATTGGCAATCTGCGCGCTGTCTAGTCGGGCTGTGACTTGTTCAGCGGTCAATGCGGAAAATGCGTCGCGGATAATTGCATACAACTCTTTGCGCCCACTACTGCGCAAACTATTCGATGAAAATCTGGCATCGGAGGCCAACCCAGGCTGTTGCAATACTTGTTCACAAAACGTGACCCACTCACGCTCATTTTGTAATCCAAGCATGATGGTTTTACCATCACCTGAAGGGAACGGTCCATAGGGATAAATAGTGGCATGCGATGCACCAGCGCGTATCGGCGGCGGTGCGCCATCGAAAGCGTAATACATAGGAAAATTCATCCACTCGACCATGCTCTCCAGCATAGACACGTCGATGTGACAGCCCTCACCTGTTTTTCCACGCTGTATAAGTGCCGCTAAAATATTTGTGTAGGCATACATGCCTGCGGCAATATCAGCAACGGAACAGCCAGCTTTGGAAGGGTCGTCATGCGTACCCGTGACAGATAAAAATCCTGATTCACTTTGAATTAATAAATCGTAGGCTTTTTTGTCGCGATACGGACCATTGGAACCATAACCCGAGATATCGCACACGATTAGCTTGGGATAAACCGCATGCAAATCATCGAACGACAACCCCAAACGCGCTGCAGCACCGGGAGCCAGATTTTGAACAAGCACATCGGCGTCAGCTAACAAGCGATGCAATATCTCGCGAGCTTCGTCGTGCTTTACATCCAGCGTCAAACTTTCTTTGGATCGATTAGTCCATACAAAATGAGATGCCATGCCGCGGACACGTTCATCATAGGCACGCGCAAAATCACCTACACCAGGCCGTTCTATCTTGATGACGCGCGCACCCAAGTCGGCTAGCTGGCGCGTACAAAACGGTGCAGCGATCGCGTGCTCTAGAGTGATTACGTTGATGCCATCCAGCGGTCGCATGGGTATTCCTGTTATCTTTATTTGATGCTGATTACGCCAGTAAAGCGGTTGCTTGCATGGTAAGTTCGCCACGACTATTCGCTGCCCACAACTGAGCCTCGTGGCCATCCTCACTCAATTTGCCATTCACGCTAAAGGACTCGGTATCGAATGTTGGGCTGACAGCTCTGAAGCTAAACTCGCGTACGTGTCGCTCTGGACACTGAGTGCGCAACAAATCCATCAGTAAGGTAGCTATTAGTGGCCCATGAACGATTAGACCAGGGTAGCCCTCAACCTCGGTAGTGTAGCTGCGATCGTAATGAATTCTGTGACCATTAAATGTTAATGCTGAATAACGAAATAACAGCACAGGATCAGGCGTAATGACACGCGACCACAAAGCATTCGCAGGTGCAGCCTTGGGTGCAGCAGGTGCTGCACCAGGCAAGGGATTATCGCGATACACAATATCGTGCTCTTCGTTAATCGCGACCTTGCCATTGACGGCTATCTCGTGCGCAACTGTCACAAACGCTAAACGCCCGCTACTGCCTGTTTTTACATCAATCGCTTTGATGCGTGAAGTGCGTGTAGCGACTGCAGCGACGGGCAGGTCGGCAGTGAATGTCAATCGTCCACCGGCCCACATACGCCTAGGAAGTTCTACCGGCGGCAGAAAGCCCCCACGCCTGGGGTGGCCGTCCGGCCCCAGACCGGATGCAGGGCTTACTGCGCAAAAAAATAGCCAGTGCCAAAGCAAAGGCAACGGGTCGCCTGCGCTTAGCTTCTGATCTTTATCGAGGGTGGCGGCCATCGCATTAACGGCGGCTTCATGAATCAGGTCGTCACGGGTTTCCGTGCGACCTATCCATGGCTTGAGCAAGTCGAGGTCCAATGGTGGATGGCTCATAGTGTCAATGTGACCATTATCTAATCCTGTATTTTCCAGCACGAACTGACCCGCGACTATTTGCATTTTTTGAAGGGGTAATTACCTCCTTCAAACGCGGGGTCGGGCTGGTGTAGCGCAGACGGAAGTATGTGAGTTTTCCCCTAATTATTGGCAGCGGAGAGATATAATGCTTGCTTAGCAGCATTTTCCACCTTGCCGCCCCACCTGACGGCTTTACAGCCCAATTTTTACGCATCACTTCATGCAGCAAACCAATCCCAGTAGCACGCCTTTAGCCGATTACTCACCCGTAATTCGTCGCTTGTTGTCCTTGCCTGAACCGTTGGTGGTTGGACTGCTGATGTTGCTATGGTTATTAGTTACTAGCTGGATACGTCCTTTGTCGTTGCCAGATGAGGGCCGCTACGCTGGCGTGGCTTGGGAAATGGTGCGGTCTGGCGATTGGCTCACACCTACGCTCAATGGCCTGCCTTATTTTCATAAACCACCCTTGTTTTACTGGCTAACGGCGGTTTCTCTCTCGCTGTTTGGACCGAACGAATGGGCTGCACGTCTGGCCTCGTGTTTTGGAGCGATGCTGGCTGCAGGCGCAGGATACATTTTGATACGGCGCTGGATATCTCTTAGCATCTCGCGCTGGTACCTTTTGATTCTTGCCACGACTCCCTTGTTTTTTGGTGGTTCACAGTACGCCAACCATGACATGCTAGTGGCTGGCTTTATCAGCATGTCGATTGCCCTAACTGCCGATGCTGTTCTTTCCCTCCAAGCCAACCAACACTGGCGAGCGCAATTGCTGGGTGGATGGTTGTGCGCAGCGCTGGGTTTGTTATCCAAGGGCTTAATAGGCATCGTGCTTCCCGGGGGTGTAATTTTTTTCTGGCTTTTACTTGGTAAACGCTGGCGCCTCTTACCTAAACTATTCTGGTGGCCTGGCCCATTGTTATTTCTGATTGTGGCGCTGCCCTGGTTTATTTTGATGCAGCAAAAATTTCCGGATTTTTTCCACTATTTTTTTGTTTATCAGCACTTCCAGCGCTTCTCGCAAAGTGCATTTAATAACGCACAACCGTTTTGGTTTTATCTGGCCGTTATAGGGCTCACTACACTGCCTTGGACACCCTGGCTACTTGCCCGCTGGCGTTTAGATCCGCGCAGCGATCTGCATGACCCAAGCTTAGTTCAATTACGCAGCTTGTTTTGGTTGTGGATCGCTGTCATTACGTTATTTTTCTCTATTCCGACATCAAAATTAGTCGGTTATGCATTACCCGTCATTCCCCCGCTGGTAGCACTCATTGCTGAAGGCCTGGTCAAGGGTACGCAATTGCGCAAACGCACCAAATTTGCTTTGGTTGCACTTGCCGGAATAATTTGCGTGGCTTCCATCATCGCCATTACCCGTGCTGATACTATTTCTTCAAAATCTATGGCGTTGGCTTACCGCCAAAATGCAGCGCCTGATGAGCCATTAGTACTTTTGCAAACCTACCGCTTCGATATTCCTTTTTATACCAAGCTCACAGAACCCCTCATCGTGATTAGCAAGTGGGATGAAGTCCACATCAAGGACGGTTGGTCAAAGGAATTAGCTGATGCGGCAAAATTTTCACCCTCTTCCGGCGACAAAGTATTGATCAATACGCCAGACATGCTCAAAATTTTGTGTGCTCAACCCGTTACCTGGGCCATTGCACCAGCCAAATACATCGCCAACAGCAAGGAGCTACAGTCGCTGGAAGCCGTAGCCCAAAACAGCTTGTATGTTTTAGTAAAAATTCCATCCTCTTTGGCAACGCTGGCCTGCCCCTGAGATCATGCCTGCAAAGGACTGAATAATGCGTCACTTTCAACCGTACAAATTAGCTGGCTTTTTAGTGGTATTTTTTGGCGTAATTTTTTCACCAGGGTCATATGCCCAGAACACACCGTCTGCGGCATTACTTGACGCGGCATTAGAGCAATCTACTCGCCTCATGGCTAATGAATTACTCACTCAACTCGGTCAGCGCCTGAAATCTGCGCTCACCAGTGACGGTGCAGAAGCCGCGGTTAGTGTGTGCAAAGAGGTATCGCCAGCTATCGCAAAACGCTTATCTACCGAAAATAACGCCGTCATGACGCGCGTAGGAACTCGGGTTCGCAACCCAGCCATGGGTACGCCAAATTTATGGCAGCTAGAAGCCTTGTCGCAGTTTGAGTCCCGATTAAGTGCCGGAGACAATCCGGCAACTCTTGAATATTGGAAAGTCGCTGAAGATAGCAAGGGACAGCGCGAGCTTCGCTATGCCAAGGCCATCATGATTCAAGCCTGGCTGAAAAAATCCGCCTTGAGTATCCCCAAGATCGTGCCACGGGCTACAGCGTGGGCAAACTCCGGGGTGCTGTCGTTGTAACGCGACCATTACCTTAAGTATCTCTTTTATGCAAAGTAACCCAGCCTATGCAGGCAAACTGTGGCTATGTTTGTCTTGATTCTATGTATTAATTCATTTCCGGATTTGCACAACTATCACTACAGGAAATAATCGTGGCAATCAGTAATCCCGAATTTTCAACATCTTCTGTGATGGAGCCAGTTCACCTGTCAGCAGCGGGCTACCACGCTAATGCACCGACATCCGTTCTAGTTTTAGCCGCCATAGGAGTAGTGTTTGGCGACATAGGCACCAGTCCTTTGTATGCATTGAAAGAATGCTTTAGCCCTGAGCACGGCATACCCTACTCGGCCGGTGCTGTGATGGGCATTATTTCCATGATTTTTTGGTCATTGATTTTGATCGTGACCGTGAAATACGTAATCTTTGTTTTGCGTGCTGATAACAATGGTGAAGGTGGTGTGCTATCCCTCATGGCGTTGGCCTTACGAGCTACGCGATCTGACCAGCAAAAACTTTCAGCCGGCCTGCTCATGCTAGGCGCGTTGGGTGCGTGCATGCTGCTGGGCGAATCAGTCATTACACCTGCCATTTCTGTGCTGTCCGCGATTGAGGGGCTGGAAGTTATTACACCGGATATGAAACGGTATGTCATTCCTATTACTCTCGTTATCGTCGTCCTGCTTTTTTATGTACAGCGTTATGGCACCGCTGCTGTCGGGCGATTATTTGGTCCGATTATGGTGATCTGGTTTGCCGTACTGGCGCTATTGGGTGTGACGAACATTATCGGTAATCCTCAGATACTGGCGTCGGTCTCCCCTTTGTATGCGATTTCATACATTCAGCAACACACGTTCCAAGCGTATATCGTGATGGGGTCGGTTGTACTGGCCGTCACCGGCGTTGAAGCGCTCTATCTCGACATGGGTCACTTCGGACGTAAGCCTGTACGACTTGCCTGGTTGCTAGTGGCATTACCAGCACTACTGGCTAATTATTTTGGACAGGGTGCACTCGTTTTATCCAACCCAGAAGCCATACACAATCCCTTTTATCTGATGGCACCTGAGTGGGCACTGTGGCCTATGGTGTGCTTGGCAACCGCCGCTACCGTGATTGCATCGCAGGCGGTTATTTCTGGAGCTTTTTCATTAGCCAATCAGGGCATATTGCTCGGCCTGTTGCCACGAATGGAGATTCTGCACACGTCAGAAACTGAACGCGGTCAGATTTACATGCCCATGGTGAATTGGGCACTGCTGGTGCTCGTCATGTTCACCGTCGTTCAATTTAAAGAATCGGGTAATTTAGCGGCAGCCTATGGCATATCGGTTACAACCACCATGTTGATTACCACCACCATGCTGGCCGTAGTGATGTACAAAGAATGGAAAATCAAACCGATTTTTGTATTCACGCTAGCAGCTCTGTTTTTCATCGTTGATTTTTCTTTTTGGACTGCCAATCTCATCAAAGTGAAAGATGGGGGTTGGTACCCGCTGGGCTTGGGTGCGATCTGCTTCCTGCTGCTAACAACTTGGTACAAAGGCCGGCGTCTGCTGCGCGAACGCGTCGTTGCAGACTCTATACGCCTGCAAGACTTTGTTTCAGCGTTACTGGCTCATCCACCACACCGGGTGGATGGCACCTCGGTTTTTCTCACTGCGCATATCGACTTTGTGCCCGTGGCTTTATTACACAATCTTAAGCACAACCGCGTACTGCATGAGCGCGTGATCTTTTTAAAATTATCGATCTGGGATGTGCCTTATGTACGCGATGAAGAACGACTCACCGTCACAGAATTAGCCGGAAATATTTTTGTTGTGCGTGCTGTACACGGATTTAAAGAAACACCCGATATCAATCACGTGATGGCTCTGTTAGAACAAAAAACAGGCATGACACTAGAGCTGTCTGGCACATCGTTTTTCCTTGCGCGCGACACTATCGTTCCGAGTAACTTACCGGGCATGGCGATCTGGCGTGAGCGTTTGTTTGCGTGGATGATGCAAAACGCTGCCAAGCCGTCCGACTTTTTTAAAATTCCACCTAATCGAGTCGTAGAACTGGGCACCAAAATAGAAATATAAGCAGAGGCCTAAACAGCATGGCAGCGGCGCCTATTCACCTGCAACGCTGCCCTCCCGACGCGGATCAGCACCGCCAGAAAATCCATCTGACTCACGCACGATGGCCTGAATACCGCTGGGCATAGCAAAACTGTTTACACGATGATTTTTTTCGCGCAATGCGGGTGCCAGCGCTTCTAGCGCTGTGCCTTTTTCAATTTCCGTGTCACGGTTGCGACTACCCATGTTGGGCAGTTTGATGGCCTCGTAAACGTTGAGATTCCAATCAATTACGCCTATCAATGTCTTGGTCACAAAATTAGCAATCGCACTGCCACCCGGTGAGCCTGCCAGCATGTACAGCTGATTATTTTTAGTAATGATGACAGGGGCCATCGTGCTACGGGGTCGTTTGCCTGACTCAACGCGATTGGCAACCCACTGGCCAGAAGTATCCTTGGGCTTTAATGAAAAATCAGTAAGCTGGTTGTTTAGTAAAAAACCACGAACAAAAATCTTGCTACCAAATTCAGCTTCTATCGTACTGGTCATGGACACACCCTGCCCGTAACGATCGACTGCAACCAGATGCGTAGTCGACGGCAAGTCGCGAGCCGTGTCTGCACCGCGCGACTTAAGGAGCGTCAACACATCGCCTGGCAATGCCGTACCCATGCTGTTGCGGCTATCAATTTGCGCACCTCGCGCGCTTAAATAGTATTTGTCGAGCAAGCCCTCGACAGGCACCGAAATAAAATCGGGATCTGCTATGTACCGATCGCGGTCAGCATACGCCAGGCGCCCTGCTTCGGAAAAATAATGTACCGCCTCTAGCGACATGGGCATCATGTCATCAAGCCTGTGCTGCTCGAGCATCCCTAGCATCTGCAAGACTGCTATGCCACCTGATGAAGGCGGCCCCATTCCGCACACTTGGTGTTGTTTGTAATTACTGCAAACCGGCTTGCGTTCTTTGGCCTTGTAATTTTTTAAGTCGTCCAGACTTAGGTCACCCGCTTGCGCATGACTATGCACCGCATCCACGATAGCTTGTGCAATTTCGCCCTGATAAAAAACAGCAACCCCCAGCTCAGCGACCTGCTGGAGTACCTCAGCGAGTTCCGGATTTTTAAGCACGTAGCCTATCGGTGCGGGCTTACCTTGCGGATAAAAATAATCACGCGCTGCAAGCTGGGCAAACAGCTCGCGGTTGCCGGCAATCTGAGCATGCAGTCGCGCTGATACTGGAAAACCCTGCGTGGCTAAATCAATTGCAGGTTGAAACAGCCGCTTCCATGGCAAACGTCCATGCTGACGGTGAGCCAGCTCCAACATGCGCAGCACGCCCGGCGTTCCAACCGAGAGACCACTATTCACCGCCGCGCCAAATGCGAGCGCTTTGCCATCACGCACAAAGCGGTGGGCATCGGCTGCCGCAGGTGCGGTTTCGCGACCGTCATAACTGCGCACTCGGCGGTTAAACGGGTCAAAGGTCAGCAGAAATGCGCCGCCTCCCAAACCTGAAGATTGCGGCTCCACCAGCGCCAGCACCAGTTGCATGGCGATGGCGGCATCCACGGAGGATCCTCCCTCGCGCAAAATCTGATTCCCTGCTTGCGTTGCGAAAGGATTGGCTGCAGCGGCCATCCATCGTTTTGAACGAACCAATGATTTCTCGCGACTGGCGGTGGCCAGCTCCGGATTGGCATCGGACGAACCAGGGCTTTGTGCATAGGCCAGCGAATAGCCAAAAATACAGGCCAGCAGCAAGCCGCCAGTGAGATAACGGGTCATTAGGAAACTATCCTCCGTGGAAATATGTGCGGTATTATGTTTCATAAAGAACACACTTATAAACGACATTTTCCTTCTCAAGATGGTTAAGCCTTGAGTTTGTTTGCCAAATGTCGATGTATAAGCCGACAAGTCTGCATGAGAAAGCGCGATGGCTGACGAAGACGCAAAAGATACCGAAACCGAAGACGCAGCACCGGAAGAATACGTTGATCCCGATGCCGTACCTGAGGTACCGGATGAGGAGGCTGCCCCCCCGGCAGGTCCTCCTATTATTGTTAAAAAGAAGAAAATTGATGGTGACCATGCCGGTGCTCACGGCGGCGCCTGGAAAATTGCGCTGGCCGACATGATGACGGCCATGATGGCGTTTTTTCTGCTCATGTGGTTGCTTGGCGCCACGAATGACAGCCAGAAAAAAAGTATTGCAGATTACTTTCGACCGACTTCTCATAGTGCGGTCGCTATGGGCGAGCGTCCTGGTCCTGGCGGCTTGATAGGTGGCTTCTCTGTCATGGACAGCGATGCCATGCCCTATGCAGGTAAAACCACCAGTTTTCTGCACCGTGAGACGCCTCGATCAGAGGCTGGCACGCAGAAAGGCGACGGAAAAGTTAAGGATGAAACCAAGGATAAAAATCCTGAAGAAATTTCTGCCGAAGAAAGGGCTCGAATTGCCGCTGAAACCGACCAGAAAAATTTCGACAAGCTAGAACAAGAAGTCAAAGAAAAGCTGTCGATGAACAAAGAACTATCGAAAATCAAAGAACAGGTGAAGTTCGTTCGCGAGAAAGATGGCTTACGCATAGAAATTATCGACAAGGCCGATTTCTCTATGTTTGGTTTGGGTACCAACAAGATGCAGGCAAAGGCCTTCACCTTAATCAAAGAGGTCGCGAAATCGCTGGCTGCCATGCCTAACAAGGTTGCCGTGCGCGGTCACACTGACAGCTTGGCGTATGACGATGGCGTCAATAGCAATTGGTCGCTTTCAGGCATGCGCGCTGAAGCTACCCGCCGTTTGTTGTCTGAAGCGGGTCTGCCAGACAGTCGTTTTTATCGTATAGAAGGTGTATCAGATACCGTACCTTACGTTCCAAATAACCCGGCCGATCCGCGCAACCGCCGTATCAGTATCACCATCCTGTATCAGGACCAGACACCCAAAGGATAAAGTCATGCGCGTTTTATCCATCACGCCGGTTTTGCTGACTTTGTTGCTGGCGATGTCCACGGCGCAGGGTCAAAACACACCTGCGGCATCAACTGCCCCGGCGGCAGCGGCCAAACCAACCGACACTAAAGCAAACCCTGCCACGGCCGCTAATCCATCAGCTGCGACCACACCCGCACCAGCGACTGCAAAACCCGCCGATGGAAAAAATCCTGATCCAAAAGCGCAACCTGCTGCAGCAAAACCAGCAACTGCAGCCGATGCAAAAAAACCGACCGACACACCCAACAAGACTGTAACTGTTCCCCCTGCTACACCAACCAAGAGCGATGCAGCCAAAACTCCCCCCGCTACGCCAGATAGCGCTGTTAAGAGCGCCGATGCTGAAGCAGCAAAACCAGCCAAGCCAGACGGCCCGCCATGCGTAGTGGCTGAATTTCGTGCCATCGGTATCGATACACAAGATGTGATCAAGCGTCGCGCTCAGGCACAAACCTGGCTTAAGCAGCGGGCAAAACAGTGCTCGGTTGAACAGCTATTGATGATTCGGAACAATCGATCGCAATGGATGGGAACAGCCGACTCCGCTGGGTTGGCGGTGATCGTTGATTCACTGCTTGAGGCTATCGCTGCGGAAAACCCAAGGGTAGCAGCGCTGCTCTATGGCACACCACCGCCACCTCCGCCACCGGGTGGCGAAGACAAAAAATAAGCGGCGGGATAAGCTGAGTTTAGTTCTAGTTTTGATTACTAGCTGTCACGGCCCATCATTAAAAATGAGGGTATGGCTGACTTGACTCGCGAACGCGAAGCTATGCCCAGAGGTGAACTCTCGCTTGAAGCTGGGCGGATAGCTGGCTCAGGGGTGGAGTTACGAACGGCACGAAAACGATCCAGTATGGAACCACTGACTTTATGTGTCAGGCTGGCCTGCTTGGAGGTAGAACGTATGTCGGCCTCGGTCTGACCAAGCTGCTCAATCGAACGACCAAAATCAAGGAAGTTCTCGCGTATCTCTTGATTACTCGTCATGACGAAGAATTCATTTCCAAAGAAGTCGCCCGCACTGGTGCTGTACATCACTGGCGGCGAAAGGAAGAATCCGGCACTAAACGACTTGGAGAAAATACCTTCGTAGGTAGATAAGTTGTCCACACGGCTAGGAACAATCACCAGCTTGGGTGGATTGCGCATGCGTGAGTTGAATACAAACGAAAAACGATTAACGAATTCGAGGGTGCTATCTAATTCCACGCGTGAGAGCGAACTAGGCACTAAAACCAAATCAAATTCAAACAAGAAATCTGGCGGAAGAACATCATTCCAGGTCAGGTCGACGATCACTATCTCCATCACGTCGACCGATTTTCGCAAGGCCTCTTTTGCTTTTAGCAGAGCCACACCCGAACCTTTGGCGTTAGGCAAATCCACTGTTTGGCAATTAATGCCTATGGGATATGCTTTTTTTACCCACTTACCCGAAGTTGCCTGATGGTCAAAATCTATGAGCGAGGTTTTCTTGCCTGATATGTAAGAAAAGTAAGCCGCTAAATTTGCTGAAACCGTACTTTTACCTACACCACCCTTTTGGCTGGTTATCAGTATTTTAAGTGCCTTGCTCATGGTAATCCTCTGATTTTCTCGCAAGCCGTTGATTTTTGGGAGCATTCCCCAAAAAGTGTTGCCTTGAGGGAAATTTTGCCATAATATAACTGCAAGTATAGATCAACATTTTTCGATAATTCAACATTTTTCTGAAGAAAGGTTTGATTATGGCAAAAACATCGTCAAAACCGACCATGATGCGCTTCGAGCCTAAGGCTGGCTGGACAGAAGCTGCAACGGCCGAAGTCGTTTCCCTGCATGATCATGCACGCAAAGAAATTCGTGTCGAACCTCGCGTTGAAGACACTGAGGTGCAGCAATTTTCATCAGAAGCGTTGATGAATCTGGGCGAATCAATACAAGACGTATTCGACAGCCTGCAAATCAATGATCCTCGCCTACAGGCCTGGTCACAAGTGCATACGGCCATCAAACTCATTGGCACTAAGCTGCAAGAGAAAAAAGCGCTGGAAGAACGTATCCAAGCCTTGATTCTGGAAGTCGAAAGCGTACTCAGCGTATCGCAGCGAACAGGAAGTGCACGAAACATCGCGACTACGTATGCAAATTGCTGAATCACTCAGTGACAAGCTAGTCGCCGCACTCAAGGCCTGAGGCCTGCATGCGAGACAGTGCCCGTCGCCCGTACTATTTTCTTGGTCTGAACTGGCTGCTCTTTTTTGCTGTGTCGATTTGGATAGCATTAACCCAGAGCAGCCTGCTGTGGTGGTTGAGATTAGGCTGGGGTAACTGGCTGAGCGAATTTTCCGCACTGGCGCAGTTGAAGGCCATACCCGCAGGAAGTATCTGGATACTATGGCTAATGGTTAGCCTTATCTTCACAGCTATCTACTGGTTTTTACCTGCTGAGCAAATAAAAACACCCTCAGACGAAAACGAAGCACCGCAAGGTCGTCAACTCACCACCAATGCTGATCTGATCGATGCCCGCCCCGAACTAAAAGAAAAGCTGCTTCGCTTACATCAGTCACTGGATAAAATCTAACAAAGCAGCGATGTAACCATTGCGGGTTCAACTCGCTTGCTTTCTGCTTTCTTATCTGGTTTGTTACAGTGCTATTGCACGTTTATTCAGTTGTTAATGGCTACCTGCTTTAGCACCGCTTTCAGCGGGTGCGCCTTCACCTTCTGGCACTAACATCTGTATTCGACGACCGTTAGTTGCTTGCGTATAGCGGGCGTTCATAGGGAACAGTTTTTTGAATGCGTCGAGCTGAGCAAACGAAATTTCCATTTGCGTCTTCATGACATACCACTTCACATCTTCGGTACAAGGTGGCTCAGTGAGCGAACCCATATAGAAAAAATAGGTGGGGTCAACTGGTAATAACTCTGCGGGATTAAAACTCTTTAAGGCAAATGTCTTTCCTTCTTTGTCAGGCATGTTGTCGAACATAGCCTTAAGCGTCTGATTTTCTTTTCCCAGTTTAAACATTACTGCGACAACTGCCAGTTTAAGATCGCCGGCTCGATGAAAAAAATGTGCCGACATATGCGACAACATGCTGTTGATTTTTTCTTCGCTGGGCGTATGGAAATGAACATTAACGAGCCGATACTCCAGACCATCGAAGCGCGCAGTGCTGGAGTTAGCAGGATTAATCTGTAGCGTGTGCCCGTTATGAAGTACGTCAGCTGGCCCGGCTTTGTAGTTGAAAGGGATAGGCTTAAGACCACCTTTTTCAACCTCGGCTATATCCAAATTAATTGGCGACTGGCGTTTGCCGGTGGCACAGGCCTTGAATAAAGGATCCAGCTGTCCCCATTGCCTAGCACCTTTCGGAGCCATATAGCCCCATTCAGTCGGCGGGCCACCAGCCTGCGCAGTGGTAGCGAGCATCAATGCAGCAGTAGTAAGTAAAAACGAAAATTTCATTGCAGGGTCCTTCATGATCAAGCGACGGTAGATTACCTAACTATTGCAGGTATTCTACCGGGTAAACGGCGTCTAGCTTTCACTGCTGACCTTTAATCAATTTAAGAATCCGGTCGGACCCAGCCTGCCTGCAACCAGTGGGCATAGCCAGGCAAAAAAGGCCAGGCTATCAAACGGGTTGTAGTACCGAGTGAAAAAATACCTGACGTCGCATGATCCATCCACTCACCTTGGCCTCCTACTTGCGCGGCTAAACGACTGTGCAAGGCGCTACCTGATACACCCTCGACGCTGGGCCCGTGCTCAGACTGCACAGAATCAAACCTAAACTCCGGCTTGCTGGGTAACGTATTTGAATCTACCGGCCCTGAAAATAAATCATGCACACTGCCCCAATCTCGCCCGGAGAGGCGCTCTGCAATATGATTGAGTTCACACTCTGCTTTGTCAAATTCGAGTACCCGATACACATGCTGTCCAAGCACATTATCGAAAAAAATCGTCGCTAGTGGATACTCCGACAAAATAGCATCCAGATCGCGCATTGCATCGCGTTGTATGAACTCAAGTCGAGTCGATGATTTGCTCAATGCGCGTCCGTGATTCCAGCGAAATAAGGTGGGCGCAAGGGGATCGATATCGATCAGCCGAATATGCTCAAAGCGCTGCAGCCAGCGCGATGACATCATCCAACCCGCACTGCCGCCTATGAGCAGCAACTCACGCGATACCGGTTGAATACCATCGAGCCAATCAGCAATCAACGCTGTCGTTGGGCGACACCGCTTACGATTCCAAAAAGCACGCAAGTGCCAACGCACTCCACCAGTGGTATCTCGATCAGTAGTCATAGTAGGTACGTGGTCAACCAGACAGTCGCAAGGTAGGTCAGGGCCTAACCATCACTTCACGGGTATGCCTGCAGCCACACCCATAGCCGCCCCCACTGCCACGTCAGTAGCAATTTCAGAGGATTTTTGTGCACGGCCTCCGCACTGTGCTGCCATGTCCGATGCATCCACTCGATCAGCTGCATCAATGCCTGCATTCATCGCTATGAGCGGCAGTAGCAAGCCACCTGAGAGCACTATCAATGCAGGTGAAGCCACCATGGTGGCTGTTTTCATATCCTTGTGAATCTCGCTTGCAGCAATGCTGTCTCGGCAGGCTTTGGAAGAGTATTTTGGGTGTGAGGGGTCTAATCGAATCGAGGTGAGTTCTGACTGGCTGGCGCAGCCGCACAGGCTAAATAACAAGGGCAGGCTTAATCGTTGCAGTCGGAACGAAAATCTCATTAGCGGCATCAAGCGTAAATACGAATGCCGCCAATGTAGCAAGTCTCAGAATTATTGTAAATAAGAAACAATCACCAGAAAATCAACCACAGCAGACCCAGGATCGCGACCCATTTGAGCAGATAGTAGAGTCTGCTGTTAAATGCCTTTAGCTTTTTACCCTGTAATCGCAGCTGATAAAAAAGCGCAAAAAAACGATTCAGCAGACCGATGCCCTCACCTTCGATATTTTGTGAGGCTGCTGCCGACATGACGTACTTTGCAAACAGGCGATTAAACCATCGTGCGGGAACAGTCCACAGTGGTCGTTCGACATCGCAAAATAAAACCACTCGTTGATGATCCGTACGGTTCGCCGCATGATGAATAAAAGTTTCGTCAAACATGACGGCTTCACCATCTTTCCAGTGATAGCGCTGACCGTCCACTTCGATGAAACATTCCGCATCATTCGGAGTCACTAAACCTAGGTGGTAGCGAAGTGAACCTGCATACGGATCGCGGTGACGAACCAAGGTTGCACCCGGTGGTAGCGATGCAAACATAGCTGCTTTAATACCTGGAATTTGCTTTAAAAGCGCCAGCGTCTTAGGGCAGGATTTGGCAGCCGAGGGTAAATCTTTGCCATACCAGTTGAGATAAAAACGCTTCCAGCCGGTTCGAAAAAAGGAATTAAATCCAATATCGTTATAACTGCTTGCTGCACGTATCTGACCTTCTTCGGCTAATGCCATCGCCTCATCACGAATAACTTCCCAATTGTTGGAAAGTAGCTGCAGCTCGGGAAAGGCGCTCTGATCAATGTAGGCCGAGCGAGGCGTGCGAGAAAATAAGTACATGAATGCATTCACCGGTGCCAGTATCACGGTGAAATCTGTCAGCGCACGCGCCAGGCCAAAGCGCACAGAACCGCGAAAATGCGCATACAGCGCAGAACAAATAAAAACGATAAACACCCAATGGCGTGGTTCCAGCGCCAGTATCATTGCGTTCCCCTACAGGTGAAATACATGTGGCTAAGCCGCGATTTTAGCTCAGTCGTGTTGACTTGAGAGAGTTCATAGCCAAGCTGCGACAACTCAGCGTCATAATTTAGTGGTGATGAATTTGGATGGTGGGGTACTGAGCTGTCGTAAACTACTGCATGGTCAACTCCCATTAGCAATGGCCTCTGCATAGTACCCTCATGACGACCACCACTGCCAGCCTGCTATTGATTGCAGCTTACTTTGTTTTTTTGCTGATAAGTCTAAAACGACGTGGAAAGCTAATTAACGGGCCCTGGCTATTTTTATTGCGCAGTTTTTTCCCCAACTGGCGTTTTTATCATGGGCCAGGTGATCAGCCACGGCTGTTCTGGCGCGTACAAAATGCTGATCGTCGTTGGACTGAGTGGCACATGTTTATGCCACGCGCACGGTTTCAGTGGTTCGATTGGATACACAACCCACGTAACAATCTCACATTAGCAAATCAAAACCTGATCGATCATCTAAGCGCTGATATTTCAGTCATGCCTGACGATGCTGATGTACGTAATCTGCTGACGTATCAGCTGACCCAACAATTAACGCGGCATCTGATCAGCTCGTCAGATACCGCGGTTGGCGCACCAGTCCACTACCAATTTCAGCTGCGGTTGGTGCCTGCCTACATAGTACCCGACGAAAGCATGACTGTGCTGACTTCGCCTGCACTTCAATGGCAGCCATGAATCTGTATTTGACCATACGCGCACTCGAATGTTTGCTGGCCATTAGCCTGCTGGTACAAACACTGGAATTTTTACGTCTGAGTAGATACACAGACGCGCGCAGCGTGTGGTCGTGGAAGTTACAACGTACCGATGTAGCTCACGCAGCGCCATGGATACAAGCACTGTTCGACTGGCTATTTCAGGAGCGTGTGCATCAGGCACATTTGTTACTCCGCTTGAGTGCTGTTGCCAGTTTGTTTTTTGGCGTGAGCACCATCAGTGCGCTGTTTCTTTTTTTTAGTACTCTTATTTTGCTCATACGCTGGCGCGGCGCATTTAATGGTGGCAGTGATTTTATGACCATGGTGGTGCTCACTGGCTTGCTGGTCTCTCAACTGGCACAAGGCTTGGTTGGGCCAGTGACTGCCTGGAGGGCGGGACTTTGGTACATCAGCATACATACGATATCGTCTTACTTTATTTCAGGCGCCATCAAACTACAAAATCATGACTGGCGTAGCGGACGCGTACTGACGTATTTCCTTGATGGGGGGTTGTACGGACCATTGTCTGATACCAGCCTGCTCAGAAAAAAAGCGATCGCAGTGATCGCTTCATGGTCATTTATTGTTTGGGAGTGTTTGTTTCCAGTTGCACTGGCAGGACCAAAGTTGGCCATGCTTTGGTGCGGCGTTGCCGCTGTATTTCATTTTCTGGTGTTTCGATTTTTTGGATTGAATCGCTTTTTTTGGGCATGGGCTACAAGCTTCCCAGCGATTATTTATTGCTCAAGTCAGTGGTAATACAAAAAGACAATTAGAGTTTGCCCAGAGCAGCCATCTCACACGCATCATGCATGGCGCGCGTAGCGACATCTTCCAGCCAAGCTAAATCAACTTCGCTATGCGATTCACAAAAAAACCAAGGCTCGCGCGAATCGGGCTCGAGCATAACGCCATAGTCGATTAACTTCCACGCAAACGCGCGATACAGATCGCTATTCGTAATACGCCAGTCGCGATAATTAGTGGGTACATGCGGCGTGAAATGTATACCCAACATCGCTGGCGGGCCAGCAAATGCATATTCAATACCTGCGGCGGTAAATACACGCCCCAGCACATCACGAATCTGAGTGCCTACGCGATTAACGGTATCTAGCGCATCGGTATCCGACAAAATTTTCAGGGTGGCGTGCGCAGCAGACAACGCCACTAGGTTACCTGTGTAGGTTCCACCATGCACTACGCCACCGCGATTTGATCCCACTACATCCATCACCTCTGCCCGACCACCAAATGCAGCAACCGGATAGCCATTACCCATGGCCTTGGCATAGGTTGTGAGGTCTGCATAAATACCATACAAGGATTGTGCACCGCCCTTAGCCACTCGAAATCCTGTCTTTACTTCATCAACAATCAGCATAGTCCCGTATTCGGTACACAGATCACGCAATCGTTGTAACCATTCTTGCGTAGCGGAGATACTGCCTGCGTTTCCTATGATAGGTTCGAGTACGACGCAGGCCAATTGTTCACCATGGTTGGCAAACAAAGTCTCTAACATCTCGGTATCGTTTAAAACAATCAGATCAACCAGATCGCGCGCTGTCGTAGGAATCCCACCACCAAAAGGAATGACCACCGGAGGCACGCTACCCGAGGGATCCCACTGCTCTATATCGGATTTCCACATCATCTCGTCATACAAACCGTGAAAACCACCTTCAACTATCACTACCCGATCACGTTTGGTGTAACCACGCGCAGTGCGCACTGCGCCCATGACGGCCTCGGTACCAGAATTTGCGAATCGCATTTTCTCGATATTGGGACACATGGCTTTGACTTGTTTGACGACTTCGGTATCGAGTTCCGTTGCAAAACCCGACAAGGTACCGCGCTGGGTAATCTGCTCTATAACGGCTTGATCTACACGATCATCGCGATAACCCAAAATGATAGGGCCATACCCTAGGCGAAAATCAGCGTAACGCTTGCCATCGCAATCGGTTAACCAACAGCCTTTGGATGAAGCCACAAAAACCGTACGATCATCACCCCAATACCGATAGTTTTCAGCCACACCTTGCGGCATGTGCTGATGTGCCTCGGCCATTAGTTGTGACTGGCGTGAACTCGGTTTGTTGGATAAATCCATAGCGCTCACTTAGGGTTCGATGACGGAATAGGTTCGCCATGGGGTGGACGCAACAACATGCCTACCCTGTCTTCTAATAATTTAACTACATGCAGTTCAGCTGCAGAGTCCCCATAGGTTAGGGCTGCCTGCTGAAACAAGGATTCTACAAATTTTCCCATGGTGAGTTCATAGCCCTGGCTGCGTGCAATGTCATTAATCAGGCCCAAATCTTTGCAGCACAAGGCCAGGGAAAAACTCGGATCGTAGTTGCCCGCAAAAATAGAGGGCACGTCATGCTCTGCCACCCAGCTATTACCCGCACTCGATTTTATCGCTTCCCAAACAACAGGGAGCGGCACTCCCGCTTTTGCACCGAGCATCAGCCCTTCGCCTATGGCTGCTGCACTGACAAACCACAATAAATTTGTTAACAACTTAATGGTGGCACCATTTCCTGGCGCGCCCACATGAAAAATTTTCGTCGCTAACACATCAAAAATAGGTCGGTGCTTCTCAAAGACTGCCAGATCACCACCCACAAAAATGGATAACCGACCTTCGGCGGCTGCATCAATAGCATTGGTGACCGGCGCCTCCAGAAAATCTATTCCACGCTGCCGGCTTGCTTCGACTAACTCTTTTACCAGATCGACGGCACTGGTAGTGGTATCAATAATCGTCGTACCCGGTCGCATAGAAGCTATCAAACCACCCTCGCCCAACATCACTTCTTTCACTTGCGGTGGGCCGGGTAGCGAGGTCATGACCACATCAGCGTCATGCGCTCCTTCGGTCAAACTGGCTACACGCTTAGCACCCAGACTGACAAGATTCGTTGTCTTCTCAGTGACTCTGTCAAACACGCTGACCTCATAGCCTGCTTTTACTAAATTAGCTGCCATGGGATTACCCATGTTACCTACACCAACAAAAAACAGGCGCGGTTTAGCCACCGCATTCTTATTTGATGCATTCATTGCGAGATCAGGCCTTACGAAAGGAAATGAAATGGCTGTACTGATTTACTGGGCCATCATGATGAAAACCGTGCCCAGCCAGTAATTCCAATGCTTGCGACCATGCGTAAGTTCGGTAGTTAATGGTTTGTGACATCACGACTTGGGCATCATCAGCTAGGTAGTAGTGTTTTGTGAAGCCGTGCTGTGATGGCTCGATTTTTTGAGAGTAAATCATGCCGTTAGAAACAGGTTTTTCATAATCATGATGCGGGCCCTGTATTCCTAGCAGCAGTCTGCCATCGGTATTCACATGGCTAGCAAGTCGGGACAAGCCAAGATGATTATCCGCCTCGTCAGATAAATGACTGACCAGGAAAGGCTCATTATCACCATCGATAACGAAGTACCAGACACCACCATAAGAAAAAGCGAGATCGTAAGTTTTTTTCAGATCAAACTGCGTAATGTTTTGCAGTGACAGCGAGATGTTAGGAAATTTCTGCAGCCGTTCAGATGCAATGGATAACATAGACTCGGTTAAATCAACACCCATAATCTCTGTACGTGGATGATGCTGTCCCAGCTCTTCGAGTATTAAGCCGGTGCCACAACCGACTTCGAGCACGCTGGCAAAACTGTTATCTCCGACGATATTTTCAACAATTTTTTTGTAATCGTAGTACCCCGACGTCATGATCAAATCATAGTACGCCGACATGTTCGTGTAATCGCCCATTGCTTCTTGATTCCCCTGTTAAACCTATCGTCTGCACATCAACACGAAAAAAAACCAGTCACTAAAACGCGACTGGCACTAGCCCACAGTATGTTAACGGTACAGCGCAACTGTAATTATCATTTTATTATTTTGACCAAGCTAGCAGTAGTGCATCGCGCTACATTATCGCTAACATCGCGTATGGACACTGAAAGCCATAAGAGTTTGGTGCGATTTCTGTTACTGGTCAATCTTATTGACTGACTTTTTAGTTAAAGAATATCGATTTAATAACTTACTTCATGTATCTGGTTACATTCCGCGAAGGCTGCCAACAAATAAAAAAACCTGCCTCAGCAAGGCAGGTTTTTTTTTACAGACGATCTTTACAAAATCAATTATTTTCCTCGTAAACCATCAAACACATCGGCAAAGCTAGGCTGATTATGATGACTGATTACGCCGCGCGCACCTTCGATGACTAACGGAACGGGATAACCCTTAAGTGTACCCACGATCATTTGGTTAATAACATTGTAGACCTGGCCTTCTTCATCAATGATCTGTCCCAAACGGTTAGCCAAAGGATCAAACACACCGTAGGCCACGAACACTCCAAGGAAGGTACCCACCAGAGCGCCACCAATCAGCGCACCCAATACAGGAGGTGGCTGGTCAATCGCACCCATGGTCTTAACCACACCCAACACACACGCCACAATACCCAGCGCAGGCAAGGCGCCGGCAATAGAGGCTAACGTACCCTGGTATTTCATTTCATCGTGATGGTGAGTCTTGATTGCATTTTTCATTGCATCATCGACGGCATCGGCATCAAGGTTGCCCTGAGCGATAACGACTAAGCGCAGGGTGTCACAAATCATGTGCACTATGGAATGATCAGCTGCCAGTTTGGGATATTCACCAAAAATTGCAGAAGAATCCGGACCCTCGACGTGGGCTTCAAGTGCAACAGCACCCTCTTTCTTCATCACGTTGAGCAGTTTGCCCACCAGCAGAATTAAATCCAAATAATCCTGAGCACTCCACTTAGGCCCTTTGATGCAGCGAACTATCCCGCCAAAGGCACCTTTAAAAATGCCCATGCTATTTCCGATCAGCTGAGCGCCGATAGCAGAACCCACAATAATGAAGCCCTCCACCGGAGCCGCTTTAATAATTGGAGCCATTTTGCCGCCCGCCATAATAAAGCCGCCAAATACGCAGCCAAACACGACGGCCAATCCCACGAAAAATAACATCTGACTCTCCTTGTACTATCCCTAAACGCCAGAAAGGACGCGGGCGCAGGGTATCGATTTATGTATCGACACACACTCCGATAATTCAAGCGTAAAACTAACTGATTACGAAGTAATTATTGCAATTGTGAAACAAAGTGGGGAATTGCGCCACCCTTATCGTTGGCCATAGGTGCTGACGCTGCAGTTAAGGTGGTTATGGATAGATAAGCGGTTCATTCTTGGCGCGCTAGAACAAGCTAACCCATTGATTCGCTTGACATCTAGTTGCATAGCTACGCTGGCTCGCCCTGGAATTCACCAACAAAGTATTCACACAAAGTTATTATTTTAAAAACAAACACCACAGACCCATGCACTGACCTGTGATGATTTGCACAATAAAATCAAGTACGCCGCCAATAAACATCGCAGGTAAGCCAAGATATAAAAAAATGAGCAACCAACCCTGCCGTGTTAAACGTGGGCTGGGGATGTCATACCCGAGTATGAGCTCATGTGGAGTAGAACGAAAAAAACGCTTTATCATGCGCTGCCTTTTTTGATTTTTGATTATAGCTACGTCTAGCGAAAACTCTGAACCACTGATGCACATACTCTGGAACCAGACCGACCGACCGACATGGGATGCCGCACATACTCTCGCCGGTGGCGCCTTGCAGCAGGACTGGGCCTATGGCAGCAGCCTAACCGTGCCTGGTGTGACATGCCTGCGTGCGGAAATCATTCTTGATGGCGCAACGGTAGCACTGGCTCAGTTCATATGCCGCCGCTACGGTTTTATATTGAGCATCGCACTGTGCACCCGCGGGCCACTTTGGTTAGTGCCCCTCAGTCCTGATGTGCGTGCGCGTATTTACCAAACCATCAAACGAAGTTTGCCTTCACCGCGCCCACGCCTGGCATTGTTTTCACCTGAAATTACCGACCCACATGACGCCAGCGTAAGTCGGCTAATCCGCGTGATGACGGGCTACTCCACTTTGATGATCGATCTCACCCGACCGGATGAACAATTGCGCGCTGAGATGGATGCGCGATGGCGCAATCGTCTGGGTGCCGCAGAAAAATCCGGACTCACTCTAGTCAACGACGAAGTCAATCCCGAACAAGTGCAATGGCTGCTTAAAGAAGAGCAGGCACAGCGCGCACAAAAATCATTTCATGGTTTACCGGTGGCTTTTGTCGAGCGTTATATACAAGCAGGCACAGACATAAAACAAACGGCGTTGGTACTGCATGCAGAGCATAAACACAAACGCATTGCTGCCATGCTGTTTTTAATTCATGGCAGTGTTGCGACTTACCACATAGGCTGGTCCGATCAGGCAGGGCGTGAAACAAATGCGCACAAACTTATCCTGTGGCGCGCCTTTGACATTTTGCGTGCGCGTGGAATCACTACATTGGATATGGGTGGAGTCAATACACATGACTTGCCGGGTATTTCTCGCTTCAAACTCGGCATGGGTGGCACGGTTATCACCTTCGCCGGCATGTTTGTTTGAATCGTGCGGGTGTTCACCCAGTCTGTGAATTTATCACTAGGGGTGCCTGATATATCCACACCGGCTTACCCGCTACCTGCTCGACTCTGG
>JAJTGE010000089.1 GCA_021298555.1 Oxalobacteraceae bacterium | reverse complement strand
GCCACCATCTGGCTTTCCGTAAACCGCGATTTCTTCATTAATAAGCCTCCCATACGTCCGGAAGACTCTATTTTTACACTGTCTCAGATTTGGGGGAGTCTACGCATGTTCCGAGCTAAATTTTAATTCTCTAAATAGTTTAGTCATGATGACTACAATTTCTGAGAACTGTCGCTCTGGTAACTGAATTTCGTACGATGATGTGGCTGTTGGCGGTTTTCTGTATTCAAGTATGCTTTTTGGCACTAAATAAGGCCAATAGCGGTTCAAGTCTTGAGTAATCGCTGGCTTTTTTGCTAGAAGAAAAAAATGTTTAACCAAATCATTTTGGCTAACAGTTTCATAGAATTGATCCATGAACTGATCAAATTCTTTAGTGCCCAAGTATGTCTGTAATAAATTTGAAAGCATAATTCTTTACTAAGTATAGTAAGATTTATTGATGTTTTTTCTGGATTATATACCGTTATATGTAACAGAAAAAACTCATTATCTTTTACTTAATGAATTTGCTGATTAATATATGAGCGTTACTAAAATTCAAGGAGATACGTGTCACCAAGAGTGATAGTAAGTGACCGTGTACTTAGTTTAGGTACATACAAGCTTACGTTGAGTAAGTTGTTTAGGTGATGAAGTTTAAAATGAGAAGGCGGCTGAAGCAGGGTCAGCCGCCCTTACAGCATAGTTTGGTTGTCAATGTTTAAATCAAAATAATCCAATGACATTACCGTGGTCATCAATATCGATTTTTTCAGCACTTGGTATTTTGGGTAAGCCTGGCATAGTCATGATGTCGCCGCAAATCATCACAATAAATTGAGCGCCAGCAGCTAGCCGCACTTCACGTACGTTCACCACATGACCACTGGGTGCGCCGCGAAGGCTGGCATCTGCACTAAATGATGACTGAGTCTTTGCGACACAAATCGGGTAATGCCCATAGCCGGCTTCTTCCCAAGCCTTGAGTTGTTGCTTTACCTTAGCTGGTGCACTAACGTCAGAAGCTCCATAAATTTTTGTTGCAACGGCTTTCATTTTATCGAGTAGTGCATCACTGTCTTGATACACAAACTTCATCTGTCCGCCGCCTTCAGCTAGGCGTACTACTTCATGCGCAAGTGCTTCTGCGCCTTCACCGCCTTTGGCCCAGTGCTCAGCCAGCACCACGTTAACGCCCAGTGCTTTCATGCGCTCAGTAACCAGCGCAATTTCGGCATCAGTATCGGCATTAAAACGATTAATCGAAACTACACACGGCAAACCATAAGTATTGGTGACGTTATCGACATGGCGCTCAAGATTAACTAAGCCTTTTTGCAGCGCCGACAAATCTTCGCCGTTGAGTTCTTTTACGTCTTTACCACCGTGATATTTCAGCGCTCGTATGGTTGCAACCAATACGCAGGCAGCTGGTTGTAAACCAGTTTTTCTGCATTTAATATCGATGAATTTTTCTGCACCCAGATCTGCACCAAAACCTGCTTCAGTTACTACATATTCGCCTAACTTGAGAGCGCTTTGCGTAGCAATGACTGAGTTGCAGCCATGGGCGATATTGGCAAATGGTCCGCCATGAACAAATGCAGGATTGTTCTCGAGCGTTTGAACCAAATTAGGTTTGAGAGCTTCTTTTAGAAGAACAGTCATTGCGCCATGAGCTTTCAGGTCGCGTGCAAGCACTGGTTTTTGATCGCGTGTGTAGCCAATGACTATGTCACCCAGACGTTTTTTTAAGTCTTGAACCGAGGTGGCCAGGCAAAAAATCGCCATCACTTCAGAGGCCACTACGATATCGAAACCATCCTCTCGCACAAAACCATTAGGTGTACCACCCAGGCCAACAACAGTGCTGCGCAGCGCGCGATCATTCATATCGACCACACGTTTCCATGTGATACGGCGCGGATCAATATCAAGCGCATTACCGTGATTGATATGGTTATCGATCATTGCTGCAAGCAGGTTGTTTGCTAGTGCGATCGCAGAAAAGTCACCAGTGAAATGCAGATTGATGTCTTCCATCGGCACGATCTGCGCATAGCCGCCACCGGCAGCGCCTCCCTTGACACCAAATACCGGACCTAGCGATGGCTCACGCAAACAGATCACTGTTTTTTTACCTATGCGATTAAGTGCATCGCCCAGCCCTACGGTTGTCGTCGTCTTGCCTTCACCTGCTGGTGTAGGACTAATAGCTGTTACTAAGATCAGCTTTCCGTCGGGTTTGACTTTAAGCGACTCAACATAGTCAAGCGCAATCTTTGCTTTGAAGTGGCCGTAGGGTTCTAGATGTTCATCAGCTATCCCCAGCTTGGAGGCGACTTCGGTAATACGTTTCATGGTCGCTTTTTGGGCAATCTGGATATCGCTAAGCATAGGGCGTCCTATAAGGTAGTTTATTTTGAGTAGTAAGAAAGAGCTCTGCGCTAAAAAACGCAGAGCGGACAGGTGAGGTTACGTCACAAGGTTTTGCGGTGTGCCAGCAATCGAAGCCTCGACGTTATCGATTAGCTGATCGGCGAGAAATTGCATCGCACCATCTGATGCCCAAGCTACATGAGGTGTCAGTATGAAATTAGGCATGCGTAGCTCAAGCAGGGGATTGCCATCTTTGGGTGGTTCTTTGGTCAATACATCAAAACCTGCGCCTGCAATTAGCCCGGTTTCTAATGCCGTCTTTAATGCATGCTCGTCAACCAGACCACCGCGGGCAGTGTTAATTAAAATAGCACTGCGTTTCATTTTTTTGAATTGCTCGATGCCGATAAAATTTCGTGATGCCGGTGTTAGCGGACAGTGCAAAGAAATAATGTCAGACTGAGCCAAGACTGTGTCAGGATCTGTAAATTCCACTCCAGCTGCTTTGGGTGGTGGATGGTCAGCAAACAACACACGCATACCTAATGCGCGTGCAATTGTAGCCGTTGCCTGCCCAAGTTCACCCTCGCCAAAAATGCCTAGGGTACTGCCGTGCAAATCTTGTATGGGATGATCAAAAAAACAAAATTGATCTTGTGCCTGCCAACGACCACGCAACACATCCTCGCGATAAGCGATCAGATTGCGCCGCAGAGCAAAGATCATTGCGAACGAATGTTCAGGCACTGTGTGCACGGCGTAATGGCGAATGTTTGCTACCGCGATACCTCTCTCGCGGCATGCGTCGATATCGATCACGTCATAGCCCGTGGCAGCAACCGCAATCATCTTTAATTGCGGTAGCTGTTCTAAAGTAGCCCTACGGATTGGTACCTTGTTCGTGATGGCAACCGTGGCGCCAGCCAAGCGGCTGGCTACCAACGATTCTAGCGTCTGATCATGTTCTTCCCATGTGTGTGGAAAGGACGGACGACGTACCTCAGCCTTTAACGACTGCCGATCGAGAAAGACTATGCGTTCCATGCGTGTCCTTGCTGTTGTTGTGAGTGTCACGCGCGCTCAGACCCGATGGAGCGGAATGATGACGCCAATATTCTCCAGCAGCAGCAGTACCGCTGCCAGGTGTGACTTTGACACCGCAGTCGAGCATAGCCATTTCAGCACCAGCGATAGCAGCCATCAAATGCACTTCGTTCATGTCACCGAGGTGGCCGATACGGAATAATTTGCCTGCTACTTTTGATAAGCCTGCGCCTAATGACACGTTGTAGCGATTAAATGCTCGTGCAATCACCTCAGCGCCGTTAATACCTTCGGGCAGCAAGACAGCTGAAACGGTATCCGAATACCACTTCGCTTCTTTGGCACACAGTTTCAAGCCCCAGCCTTTAGTAACGGCAGCACGTACGCCTTCAGCGAGGTAATGATGTCTTGCTACGATGTTGTCCAAACCTTCTTCTTCGATCATGTGCAGCGACTCAATCAAGCCGTACATTAACGATAGTGCTGGCGTGTACGGGAAATAGCCCGTTGCGTTAGCGTTGATCATGTCATTTAGGTCGAAGTAGCAGCGATTTAGTTGAGCGCTATGACGCATTTCCAAGGCCTTTGGGCTTACACAAAGTATGCCTAGACCCGCAGGAAGCATCAGCCCCTTTTGTGATCCTGAGACAGCCATATCCACGCCCCAGTCATCGAATCGGAAATCTATCGATCCCAACGACGAAACACAGTCAACAAATAAAAGTGCTGGATGCTTAGACTCGTCGAGTGCTTCACGAACACCTGCAATGTCAGAGGTCACACCGGTTGCTGTTTCATTGTGGCAGGCCAAAATTGCTTTGATACTGTGGTTGGTATCAGCTTTCAAAATATCGGCATACTGCTGAAGAGGCACGCCTGTACCCCACTCGCAATCAACGATCTGTACATCTAATCCCATGCGCGTACACATGTCTATCCACAGATGACTGAACTGACCAAAGCGCGCAGCCAGTACTCGGTCGCCGGGCGATAGAGTGTTCGTTAAAGCAGCTTCCCAGCAGCCAGTGCCAGAGGAAGGAAATACAAATGGTGTGCCATGCTCAGTGCGAAAAACCTTTTTCAAGCCCAGCATAATCTGTCGGGTAATTGCTGGAAATGCTGGCGAGCGATGGTCTTCCATCGACACCACCATCTCGTTTCAAGTATATAAATGATGTTTGTCACCGCTCTCGGTAGGAGCGGGGGAAAATCGACGTATGGGCATCAGGCGGAATACACCGGGAAAGCGTCGGTCAATTTTTTAACGTCTGCTTTTACGCGCTCAATGTTTGCTGCATCTTCAGGATGATCGAGTACATCAGCGATCAGGTGCCCGACCTTGGTAGCCTCGGCTTCCATAAAACCTCGGGTTGTCATTGCAGGGCTGCCCAAACGAATACCCGAAGTTACAAATGGTTTTTCAGGGTCGTTTGGTATGCCATTTTTGTTGCAGGTGATATGAGCTGAGCCTAAAACCGCCTCTGCAACTTTGCCAGTTAGTTTTTTGCTACGTAAGTCAACCAGCATTACATGCGATTCAGTGCGACCAGAAACGATACGTAAGCCACGCTCAATCAAAGCTTTGGCTAGGGCATCAGCATTTTTTAAAACTTGCTGCTGGTAGTTTTTAAATTCAGGTGTAAGCGCCTCTTGAAAAGCTACAGCCTTTGCAGCAATTACATGCATCAATGGACCACCCTGCAAACCAGGGAAGATCGCGCTATTAATCTTTTTTGCGATCTCTTCATCGTTCATCAAAATGATGCCACCGCGAGGGCCACGCAAACTCTTGTGCGTAGTCGAGG
Organism: Oxalobacteraceae bacterium; assembly: GCA_021298555.1. GTDB lineage: Bacteria > Pseudomonadota > Gammaproteobacteria > Burkholderiales > Burkholderiaceae_D > Pernthalerella. The sequence continues at coordinate 6,794 of JAJTGE010000089.1, read as the reverse complement.
TAACGATGTGTGCATGAGGAACAGGGTTGGGATACGCACCACCAGCGATCAGGCCAGAATAATGGGCCATGTCAACTAACAGATAGGCACCTATATCGTTGGCTACTTTGGCAAAGCGAGCCCAATCGATTTTTAATGAAAACGCAGAAGCACCTGCAATGATGAGTTTTGGTTTTTTCTCATGTGCGAGTTGTTCCATCTGAGCGTAGTTAATGTCTTCGTGCTCGTCTAATCCGTATGAGACGACGTTGAACCACTTACCCGACATGTTAAGTGCCATGCCGTGTGTAAGATGGCCGCCTTCAGCCAGCGACATGCCCATGATGGTGTCGCCCGGATTTAGAAGCGCTAGAAACACTGCCTGATTGGCCTGTGATCCAGAGTTGGCCTGAACGTTTGCAAAATTAGCACCGTAGAGCTTTTTAAGTCGCTCGATCGCCAAACTCTCAGCAATATCTACAAATTCGCAACCACCGTAATATCGCTTGCCGGGGTAGCCCTCGGCATACTTGTTCGTGAGTTGTGAGCCTTGAGCCTCCATTACTGCAGGCGAGGCGTAGTTCTCTGAAGCGATAAGCTCAATAGGATAAGAATGTACTGGTGAGTTCAACTTGCTAAAACTAAGAAATTCTTAACCCAGAAGTAAGCGGAACTTACTAATAGTCGGAGATTGTCAAAATAGATAATTAAATTAGGAATTTGTTAGTATTTGGTGATACTAAGGACTCACACTCGAATTTATTTAAAAGCAGGTGTATTTAATTTAAATGTCGAGCCAGATAAAAAAAGATTTGAAAATTACAATCTTTTTTGATTGTTTTCTATAAGGGAAATGTAGGGTGAGGGAAGGCTTATTACCGGCTTTATGTGTTGACGAAAGTTACAATCTGTAATTACAGCTACAAATTTAATACAAAAGACATCTGTTTTTATTTCAAAAAGGCTAAGAATGCTTATTCATCTCTTATATGTCAGTCAACCGGTAGGACCCATAACAACCACAGTTACTTCGTCAATTTTAGAAGTTTCAATTCCTAATAACAAAGAAAAGAATGTCACTGGCGTGTTGTGCCAGGGTTCAGGTTTATATATGCAAGTTTTAGAAGGGGAGAGATCAATGGTTAATGATCTTTATTCTCTGATTAAAGCAGACAGGCGTCATAAAAATGTTGAGCTTTTATTATTAGAAGACATCAGCGAGCGACAGTATGGGCAATGGTCTATGGCACTTGTTCATTTATCCAAAGACGATCCTATGGTGCAAATGAAGCATCCTGAATTTGATCCCTATTCAGCCACAGGAAAAGATGCAATGAAGCTCATAGAAGATCTCATCAAGATGGGTAGCCCGATAGAACCACGTATATCGTGAATAAAATCATTACTAAAATTTATTAAGATCGACAACTATAAATCTGGAGATAAAAAATGAATACGCCAATTAATGTGGGCATTGCCTCCAAGCTTGGCAGCTACAGCGATGCCATTCAAATAAATCCAGGTGCACGGTGGTTGTATACCTCCGGAACTCCCGGGCTTAATGAGGACGGGACTGTGCCCCCAGATTTTGAGACCCAAGCCAGACTAGCTTGGAAGGGCATCCTTGCTATGTTGCATGCGGCAGATATGGATGTTGAACATATTGTAAAAATTAATCAGTCCCTGCTAAGGCGCGAAGACCTCACCATCTACAGAAAAATTCGTAATGAGTATTTAGGACTTGCCCGCCCGGCCTCCATGCTCAGTTTTATCAACGAATTGGTCATGCCCGAGATGTTGATTGAGTTAGAAATCGTGGCGGCAAAATAAAAGATATGAATTTTAAAATTCTGTCGCTTGTATCGTTTTTTTGATGCCTGATTGAGTTGGTTACTTCTAAATCACAAATTAATCAGTAAGAGCTTAATTCTTGCCAAGTTCACAGTCGCCATGTACATTCCCGATTTGAAACTGTTGTGACGTTGTTTTATTGCGATGCAACAGATGCCCGGCTGCCCACTTAATCAATCTACAACGAACTTTCAGCAACCGGAATGATTGTTTTTTCACTGGACGGTTATTCAAAAAATAATAATGAGCCCAGCCGTAATTCAGCATATAGAGCAACTGGTTGATCATTACCTTGAGGAATACTCGGGCGGTGAAAGAATTGTGTTTCATCGCAGATTAGCCATTCTAGATGTTTGTGATGATTATGTGTTTGGCGATGTCATTTATCACGACATGCCCATAGAAGGAGGCATGTATTTTGATCACACGAATATCCACAAATTCATTTGCGAAAATAATGCGGATCTTAAATACGTTCCAGCTCCGCCTGAACCAGGCAAGTCACCAGACATAACAGCAATGAGCCTTAGTAATCACATTTCCACAGAGCTTGCTGTGGAATCGGAAGAGTTTGGCGAGTGGGAGTTTGAGTGTTTCTTAACTCAGATTAACAAAGAAGAATGCGGGCAGTTTTTATTCGAGGCATTTGGTAGCAAAGAACATATCAACTTTACGTCGTATCCGGAAAAACTACATGGTTTTGTAGAAGATGCTTTTGATACGTACTTAAAATTTGAGGATATTCTCAACAAAACTATGCAGCGCTATAATTTTTCATAACAGGTTAAATCCCAAATAAATTACAGCGCAACTTTTAATAAGATTTCCTCTGTATCATAAGAAAATGTTTCGAAAAACATTTTAGAAAATTGCTTGGTAATCTTAATGAGTAGGCGATTAGGAACACCAAATTCAAATGGCAAGCTATAACTTGCGACAAATAATGGGTTCATGTCATCCATATCCGTATCAAAATTTAATATCGGCGCATATTGCCTAGCCTCATTGACCAAATATCCCATCTCTTCGGAGGTTGCACTTTCTTTTGCGGCGGCCTGCGCAAAGAGTGTTAATACTTGATTTTCATTGTCGACCTGCGTAAAAAATGGAAACGGGTAACCTCCGCCTTTAAGTGATGAAGACGCATAGACCAAATCGGACCGCTTTACAACAGTGTCGAGTTTGTTCCGCAGATATAACTTGGATATGGATTCAGCAGAGACATCAACCGGTTTAAGAATCCCAATTTTATTGTCATTCGACTGCGTTCGAGTTTCCTCTATAACCTCCATAATATGAGTGGTGAGTCGAGGTATATCATGCTCTGGCAATCCAGTATTCTTTAGTATTTTCTTTAAAATATCGATCACGTCATTAAATACATCTGCGCCTACCTGTATGCTCAAATCGGCACTTTGCAGCAGTCCACCTAAATAAAAGTGATCGGGTTTTCTAAGGACATAGCTTGCGAAATGTTCCTGATCTGCAATAATTTTTTCTGGGGTAACATTTAAAAAATAATGCCTTAATTCAGCTTGCTCATTGACTTGGCTATACAGATCACGAACCACCATTTTTATTTTCGGTAGTCCGCCGAAAACCGATTTGAATATTTTTTTATGCTGTTGCTTCACCTCGAGCGGTAATTCAGCTGTTTTAACTGGTTCAGTAGCCGCTGTAGTGATGGTGGCGGGTGCGACAGCTGGTTCAGTTGTAACAGCTGGAGCGGGTGTGGACGGTGCGGCAGACGGTTTAGGTGCCGAAGAATTACGATTGGCACCAGTATCGGCGGCCCTCTGCGGGGTTATTTTTTTTGATGTGTCAGAAGATTTTGAATTTATAACTGCAGGGTTTGCACTGGATGTGGATTGCTTAACAATCGTTGGCGTTGTGCCGATCGGTTTTGGCGCTGCAGGGGGAGACTTGCTGCGATTTACTATTTCGTCGCGTATTTCAAGCACAACCCCCATGATCAATTTTATGTCCTCTAAAGCTACGCCAGCTTTGCTTAATGTTTTTACCAGCAGCCGCCCAATCTCATCAAAATCAGAGTCGCTAATATCCAGGGGGTGGTGAGCCTTAGCGAGTTCATGTATTTTGTAATCACGCACTGGCTTACCAAGTACGAATGATAAAAATTGTACTTGGTGATCAATCAATTTTTCCATGTCTAACTTGGAAAAAAAATGGCCTACTTTTGGATTAATCCTCGCGTCTTTGTAGAATTCCCGCACCAGTGTTTTCATGGTGGGCATTCCGCCGTACTTATCGTAAAGGGTAGGCATACTGAGCAGTCTAAAAAAATAATTATTAAAAATTTGTAGCTTAATTTAAGCTACACATAGACTTACTCTAAGTCCTTTTGCGCTGCTAGCTGCGATGAGCATGCACACATTTTAGATAAATTGTTTTACGCAAATGTCTGAAAATCTTTGCTGCTCGACTAATCTTAAAAAATACTCTTGGTGTTTTCAGTCAAGTTTTTTTCTTCAAAATTGATTCTTTATCAAAACTGTGCACAGCAGCTAAATCCAGACTAAAACGCTGTAAGCAGCGGATAAAAAGTCGGATGGGTATGCCATTTTGAAAAGGTAGCGCGTAATTCGCTAAAAAATGTTGAGGACCTGCATCACGAACTAATCTTAATCTGACGATGCTGTCTTTATCAGCTTGCTTTTCGATTATTTCGTTTAGTTGATCGTCAAATGCTTCGTCTTTTATAAATATTTTTCCAGATATGCGTACAACTTTTTCTTCATAATCTAATCGTATCCACGTTTCATATTCGAGACCTTTAACAGTTTTAATCGCCTTTGATGGCATTACCTCAGACTGTATTTTGTTGCGTCTCAAAACAAGGTGAATAATCTCAGGGTCTATATCTTTTCCTTCAAGCGAGGACTGTGCAGTATCTGCAGTTTGGCTCCGGGTTTCCTCAGCGAGTTCAAGAATTTCATGGACTAACTGCGGTGCATGTTCTGAGCTAAATTTCAATTCACGAAAAAGCTTCGTCATCAAGACAACAATTTCACTGAATTGACGTTCGGGGAGTTGAATCTCGTACAGGGACGTGGGAGTGGCTGGTTTTCTGTATTCCAGGGTAGATTTTGGTAGTAAATACGGCCAATACCTGTTCAAGTCTTGAATGACAGCCGGTTTTTTTGCGATCAGGAAAAAATGTTTCACCAAATCATTTTGCGTAACCCCGTCATAGAATTTGTCAAAAAAGTCGTCAAACTCTGGTGTGCCTAAGTACTGTTGCAACAAGATCTGCGCCATAATATTTCTCTTCTCTTTGCTAGATCAGCTAGGGCTGTCTCTGCGTATGCTCTCGGGTTAGTTAATTTGGCTATTAGCGAATTTTTTCGGGCGCTATTTTTTACCGAAACAAACTAAGGTTATAACAAGTTTCAATTTTAATTCAAGGTAGATATAAGTTAACTTCGTAAGCTACCTACTCATATTATCTATTAAATAATTTTTATTCAAAGCAATAACCATTATCACTCTTATTTGACTATGCTTTAAGGACCTTTTGATGTCAGACCCCAATTACAACCAGCTCCCCAATAATTTACCAGCGCCGGTAGATGACGGAGCGGCACGCCATTTACCCGGCCAGCAGCTGCCGGAGTTAGAGTTAACCTCTACGCGTGGTGGCAGGGTTAGTTTAAAAAATTTGGCAGGCACAGTAGTAATTTATTGCTACCCCATGACAGGTGTGCCAGGAATTCCATTACCCGATGGTTGGGATCAGATTCCCGGAGCCAGGGGATGTACACCCCAGAGCTGTTCTTATCGCGATCATTATCAAGAGCTGCGTGGTTTAGGCGTATCGGTCTATGGCTTGAGTTCCCAGATAAGCGAATATCAGCGTGAGATGGCCAACAGATTACATTTACCATTTGAGGTACTGAGTGATTCCGAATTTCAATTAAATCAATTGCTAAAACTCCCCGTGTTTCAGACGGCAGGAATGACTTTATACAAACGCATAACCTTGATTATCCAGGATGGTGTTATCGAGGCAGTCCACTACCCAGTTTTCCCTAGCGATAGTGATGTAGCGTGGGTGCTCGAGCATTTAAAACGAAAGGCACACGATGTTAGTTAAGCCTGGTCGTTATAAAGTACGCCTTTGAGATTTTCTATAGAGTGAGCAACCCTTAAAACAGCCTCAGCAGGAATTTGCCGAACCAACTCGCCGGTGTTTTTGTCAGTTACTGCGACGATAGGAGTATTAATTGTTCTATCTATTTCGAATTGTAGATTTCGATTGGTAGATATCATTTGTTGGTTGAGTTCATCCACTACATTTTGAAATGCTTGCGTCATTTTTTCTGCCGCATTTGGTGGTATGGGTCCAACTGGTAGGGGTTCAGGCGATCGTTGTGGCGATGGAGTAATCACCTTAGGCGAGGGTATTTGCACACCCATCGATGGTGTGAGAGTTGCGCTTGCATTGGTCGGAGTGTGAATAATCATTATGGAAAGTACTGTCACAAAAATTCAGACAACTACATCATAGACCAGCTTAGTATAGTAAGCGTTAAATTCTGCGGTTTTGGTGTTGGTTTTGTTAAACGAAATACAAATGATAAAAGACGTATGAAAAAATTAAGTTTAGTACTGAAGACAGCCCAAAGATTTTATAGGGCCAGTATGGAATTAACATGTATTTCTTTTCTTTTTTTGCATGCTAGTCATGCTTACGGTGCTTGGGAATTGATAACAAAAAGCCCGCGTGGCGATACGTATTATTTGGATTCCACTATTACAAAGAAGGGAACGATCTCCCAAGTTTGGGGATTGGTTGATTTGTCTAAGCCGATAGAAAGCAGCGAGTCGGTAAAGCGTTTGTACGAAGTCGATTGCGTGAAAGGTAAGATTAGAGTTTCTCAGCGATGGGCATACGCGAGTAAAGGTGGACAGGGAGCTGTCGTGTCTCACGATAAAGCACCCGG
>JAJTGE010000088.1 GCA_021298555.1 Oxalobacteraceae bacterium | reverse complement strand
TATCTTGCAGCATGATGAGCGTGTGTATAGCTTGATTACCAGAGACGATCTTCAAAAGATACTTGATCCTGTCAATTATCTGGGTCAGGCAATGGCGTTTGTCGATCGCGTACTAACGCAGCATCGCCAGCGCAAACACTGATTGCGAGATCGAACATATATTATCTATAGGAGTACGTATGCCTTTTTTTGAAACAGGCACTGGCCGTTTGTATTACGAAGTTGATGGCCCTGAGCAAGCACCGGCATTGGTGTTGTCTAACTCACTGGGTACCAACCTGTCTATGTGGCTGCCGCAATTGCCTGCATGGTCCGAACATTTTCGGGTAGTGCGTTATGACACGCGCGGGCATGGTCGCTCGGATGTAACGCAAGGTCCTTATACCATCGCTCAGTTAGGTAAAGATGTATTGTCCTTGCTCGATGAATTAACCATACCGCGCGCTCATTTTTGTGGCTTGTCTATGGGTGGCATGACAGGTATCTGGCTGGGTGTGCACGCACCTGCGCGTATAAATCGTTTAGTGCTGTGTAATACCAGTGCGGCCATAGGCGTGCCGGAAATATGGAACACGCGGATTGCTAAAGTCAAACAAGACGGTATGCAAAGCATAGTCGAGAGCGTGCTTGAACGATGGTTCACAGCTGATTTTCTTGCTCATGCTCCGGCACAGGTTGAGCGCGTAAGAAAAATGCTGCATGAAACATCGGCCGAGGGCTACATCGCGAATTGCGCTGCTGTTCGTGACATGGATCAACGCGCGGATGTAGCTTTGATTGCGGCACCAACCTTGGTCATAGGCGGTAGACACGACAAAGCGACGCCACCTGAGCACGGCGAACTTATTTCGCGCGCTATTAAAGGTTCACGTTACGTAGAACTCAATGCAGCGCATTTATCGAACTGGGAAGTCGCACAGGCGTTTACTCAGACCGTGCTCGATTTTTTGCTCAAACAGCACACAGGTGATTGATATGGATGAGAAGCAGCGATGGAATGATGGTATGGAGGTACGACGAGCAGTGCTGGGTAATGCACACGTAGACCGCGCTGAGGCTAACCGTACTGAGTTAACAACAGAATTTCAAGATCTAATCACGCGCTATGCTTGGGGTGAAATCTGGACACGCCCTGGCTTGGCTAGACACACCCGCAGCCTCATGACGATTTGCATGATGGTTGCATTGGGTCGCGAAGAAGAACTAAAACTACATTTGCGTGCTGCCTCTAACAATGGTGTTACGCGCGACGAGATCAAAGAAGCATTACTACAGACAGCAATTTACTGTGGAGTACCTGCAGCAAACTCAGCATTTGCTATGGCTCAGAAAGTATTTGCTGAAATAGATGCTGTCGCTACTTAAGGGCCTGCAGGCGCGCTTATCGAGTTGAGTTATATTTAACTGTTGGAGGCGTTTATCAGCGAACGCACGTTGCAATTATAAAAATAAGAGAGGTCGCTATGCTTTCATCCGAGTCAAATACCTTGCCACACGTGGCTGTCATGGGAGCGGGATCGGTAGGATGTTTTTTCGGAGCCATGCTTGCACGCGCAGGATTTCCAGTCACACTGATAGGCCGGCCCGTGCATGTTGATGCAGTTAAGCAGCATGGCCTGTTGCTAGAGACTAAAAAATTCACAGAGCATGTGGCCATGAAAGCTGTTACTGACGTTGCTGGTGTGAAGGACGCTCGTCTAGTACTGTTTTGCGTTAAATCGACGGACAGTGAATCAGCAGCGCGTGAGATTGCGCCATACCTCGCTCCTGATGCGGTGATACTGACATTGCAAAACGGTGCCGAGAGTCCTGAACTTCTGAGGCAGATTTTGCCACAGCGTGTCATACCTGCGGTCGTGTACGTGGCTACTGAAATGGCCGGGCCAGGACATGTGAAGCATCATGGTCGCGGTGAACTAGTCATTGGTAATGCTCCTGAGAGCACAGATATACAACACTGGTTTGAAGCGGCGGGTGTGCCGGTAGAGGTGTCGCCGAATGTTATGGGCCCTCTGTGGGCTAAGCTCATTATTAACTGTGCATACAATGCCTTATCGGCGATCGCGCAAAAAATGTATGGTGAAATGGTGCAGGTTGATGGCATACCAGCACTGATGGAAACTGTCGTTACTGAATGTCTGGCGGTAGCACGCGCCGAAGGTATAGAAGTGCCGGGCGATATGCACGAAACAGTACGCAACCTGGCCAGCACTATGGCGACGCAATATTCATCGACAGCACAAGATCTGGCGCGCGGTAAAAAAACAGAAATTGATTATCTAAACGGTTATGTGTGCAGGCTAGGAAAACAGCACGGTATACCCACACCAGTTAATCAGACGTTGCTGACTCTGGTAAAGCTAGTAGCTAAAAATTAAACTAAGGAGACCTCTAAAATGAATCAAGAAGAATTTGAGCAGTTAATGAAAACCGAAGGTTTTGAAACGGTGGTAGTTGAGCGACCAGCAAATGGTTCCATGGATTTACACACGCATCCTTTCGATGCTCGCGCATTAATACTTGATGGTGAAATTACGATAGTAGCCGAGGGTCTTACACGACATTGCAAAACAGGGGATATGTTTGCGCTCGATGCCAACATTCCCCACACTGAAGTGTATGGCCCCAAGGGCGTGCGTTACGTAGCAGGACGCAGAGAGCAGGTGTAAAACTTATCTATGCAGTCAGTGTTAATCATTGATGCATAGACCAGATGATCAACACGACCTAGGCTATGAATTTTTTAAATCAGCGCGTATAGCCACTACGACTAGCCATCTGTAGTCGTGGCAAAGCTCATTTGTACTTAACTAAGCAGTACGCTCTTGGCGGCCATTTTGTCTATGGGTTTGAAATACTCGCGGGCATAGGCCAGTAGTTGTCGACTACTGGGATGGTCTATTGTTTCTATGCCGAGGATTTTTTTAGCTATCGAAGGGTCATGCTCTTGCGCGTGACGAAACAACTCTAGTTTGGCCGAGCTTGGACCGACGATGAGTATTTCACTGGCGCTAGCGACAGCCTCAATTACTTCATGAAGATACGATTGCTCGGGTACGACATGTCCAGAGCCTACGGCTCCTGCTTTGTGATGCAAGTGGGTATGTTTGGAACGGGTGTGTATGATCTCGCTTTCACTAGCCGATTCATTAAACTGAATCACGTGTGCTTCGCGATGATCTATCCAAATAACGGCATGATCTAATGGCATACTGGCTCCTTGCAAAACAGGAGCCAGTATCACTTCCAAATACAAATTCAGCCTTGATTCACATCAAAATGATCAGGCCATGATGTACTTAACCCACCAGATCAACGCGGCCGGAAATATCCATGATGCCAGTGATCACGCTAAGCTTGGGATGACGTGCATTGACTTCTTTGCGGAAGGCCACGAGGGCTTCAGCGTGCGAACCAGTTTCAACTTCTTTTTCAGCGACACCGCCAGCACCAAAAGCAAGCTTCGCTGCACCACAATCGCGGTGAGATAAAGCCACTACACGTTTGATGTGATGCAGGCCAACCGTGATGTCCAGATTGTCCCAAAAAGTTTTATGCCATGCAGCGAATTTTGGATGTACTGCACCCAGTGGGCCGCCAGCCATTACAAAGTGACTGTAGTTATCACCCAGTTTTTCGCGGTCAACACCCGATAGGAGGCCCATGTATTGCCAGCTCAGCGTGGTAAAGCGTGGATCGATGCAATTGACGAGCATCGCTTCATAGCTACCACCACCGGCCATAGCACGACCAGGAACAAATCCCATCATGCCGCCAGCTAAGACAGCAGCGCCAGTTGCCAGGAATTGGCGACGAGTCGTTCCAGCAGGAGCGGGAGTACAGCACGGGCAATCGGATTGATGCAGCTGACCTGGCAGCGTTTCAATAATTTTATCGGACACAATCATTCTCCTTTTATAAATCAACACTGCGGGGCCAGCGACAACTACCCGGACGGTTGCAGCAGTAGGCCTAGGATAATCCTCTGCGAACTGCCTTGCATGGTTTTTGATAGTAAAAATGAATTATTTTTACAGGATTTACGCCGAAACATTCAACGTCATCAGCTTAATCGAGTTGAGCGTTCACGTTCTTTAGGGCTGCTGAGTATATTCTTTGTGTAAGGGCCTACAGAAATATATGTTCGATACGATTAACCATGACGAGAAGCATAGCAAGCAGGCTGATATGAATAAAACGCCACTAGCTTAGTAATTAAAATTTTTTAATGCGGCCAAATCCAAAACGAATGGCTCTTGACAGAAAGACCTGACGGGAAGGTCATGAAAATGAACGCTACTACTCTAATTACCACGTTAATAATGGCTGTTGCCTGCACAAGTGCAAACGCAAACGACGCTAAGCATGATGATCATGGTGCTGGGCATGAGCCTGCGGCAAAGGCGGCTGCGCCCGCAAAACCGGCCGAGGCCAAGCCAGCTGCGGAAGCCAAGCCAGCAGCTGAAGCTAAGCCAGCAGCTGAAGCTAAGCCAGCAGCTGAAGCTAAGCCAGCAGCTGAAGCTAAGCCAGCAGAGGACGTCAAGGTAGCTGCAGATACAAGCGCGGAAGCACCAGCTAAGCCTGCACCCAAAAAGAAAAAAGCTAAGAAAGCTGCGAAAAAACAGTTAGCTAAGCCGGCTGAAGACAAGGCAGTAGACGCAGCCCATGCTGACGCAGGTCATGCTACTCCCGATGCTCATGGCGGCAAAGCTTCCGACTCGTACGCAGCCCCTGCTGTGGTTGCAGAGCCAAGCAAACGACTGAAACTAAAAAAAGCCTATCCTGGTGGGATTCCGGTGGCGACCGATGCACAAACTGCAGCTGGGCATGACGTACCTGCCCCTGCTGCCGCACATGATGATCATGCAGCAGTAACAGCAGCAGCACCGGCGGCACCAGTACCAGCAGCGCCCTCGGCGGCGGCACCTGCAGCTTCAGCGCCAGCACATGACGTTCCTGTGGCTGCAGCAGCTCCGGCGGTTGATGCGCATGCGGCTCAGGCATCACCAGCTGTAGTCGAAATGACTAAGCGTCTTAAACCTAAAACATCATTGCCAGCTGCGCCTTCAGCTGCGGCACCCGCAGTAGTGGAATCACATGCAGCCAAAGCTGATCACCATGCTCCTGCAGTTAAAGCTGAACACCATGCTCCTGCAGCTAAAGCTGAACACCATGCTCCTGCAGCGAATGAGCACCATGCGACGCCAGTTACGGCGCATAGTGATCATGCACACCCCGCTGAAACTCATGCAGCAACTCCCGTTGCGGCCAAAGTATTACCTGCACATTCAGGTCATGCGCCTATCTCTGTACCTGCAGCTCGTGCAGCCGCTGAAGAATGTGATTTACCTTTGAAATCCGAAGTGGCTGCATTGTTTGATCGCTGGAACAATTCATTGAGAACGGGTGACCCCAGAAAAGTAGTCGCTAATTACGCGCCCAATTCCATATTACTGCCCACGGTGTCTAATCGTGCTCGCTTCACAATCGCAGAAAAGGAAGATTACTTCACTCACTTTCTGATGCGTCGCCCAGAGGGTAGTATTGATGATCGTCTGATAGAAGTTGATTGCAACAGTGCCACTGATGCAGGTTTGTATACGTTCCGTTTCGCTGATGGCAGCAAAGTCAAAGCACGGTATTCTTTTTCTTACAAGAAGATTGGGTCGGATTGGTTGATTACGAGTCATCACTCGTCTGCGATGCCAGAGAGAGCAGAGGCTGGCGTAGAGATGCATGCAGGCCATACGCCAGCAGCTAAGGCAGCTCCAGCCCGAGTTAACGAATCATCAGAACCATCCACTAAAGGTTGGGTTCGTTACCCCTGATTAAAAAAACAGGCCGAATGAAAATTCACTCGGCCTGTGGTTTGAAGTCAGCTGTTTGAGGAAGTATTAATCAACTAAATACATTCCCACGTCACTGTTTCGTCAGCGTTGATCGAATTGTTTGTCAACAGGTACTTGCATACTGGTGGCCAATGCATTCGTTGTACTTGCCATTGCTATCACCGCTTGAAGTTCAGCATATTGTTCAGGTGTCATACCTTTAGCGCGCGCAGCGGCGGTATGTGAATGCACACAATATTCACAGCTATTGGCCGTAGAAACAGCTATATAAATGAGTTCTTTAGTCAGCGCATCCAGAGCGCCCGGTTTCATCACTTCTTGAGCGCGTTCCCAGACATGTTTTAATAAATCGGGCGAATGCGCTAACGCCTTCCAAAAATTATT
>JAJTGE010000021.1 GCA_021298555.1 Oxalobacteraceae bacterium | reverse complement strand
TGCGCTCTACCTACTGCAAATGAAGGTACCAACACCATACCGCCGCGCGCTGCGGTTCGAGTAATGACATCAGCCAACGTACCACCGTTATCATTCGGATCATGTAATCGATCACCATAAGTAGACTCAATCACCAAATAATCGGCGTGCTGTATGGGTACAGGCGCTTTGATTATCAAATCATCAGGCCGACCCACGTCGCCAGAAAAAAATATGCTTCCATTTTCCGTCGACAGCTCGATGGAGCTAGCGCCCAGTATGTGTCCGGACGAGCGAAATTTTATTTTTAAGGAACCTACAGAAATCGTGCGGTCAACCTTCAAAGGTTTAAAAAGACGCAACACTGCGCGAGCATCTTCTTCGGTATACAGAGGTAATGCAGGACTATGTCGACTGGTTTTATGACGGTTGGCAAACCGGGCATCATCTTCTTGCAAATGTCCGCTATCGGGTAACAATAAACCGCACAATTCTGTTGTGGCTGGTGTTGCATAAATGGGGCCACGAAAACCATGACGCATTAATAGTGGCAACGCACCACTGTGATCCAAATGCGCATGACTCAGAACGACTGCGTCCAACTTGGCTGCATTAAAAGGCAGCGGATCCCAATTCAGCAGGCGTAAATTTTTGTATCCCTGAAACAAACCACAATCGACCAATACCTTCGTACCCTCGTGCTCAACGAGATATTTTGAACCGGTAACGCAGCCTGCTGCGCCGAGAAAACTAAGTTTCATGTGGAATACACCAAAAGAGTAGATATGGGTTCAATTAAAGTTTCATGCCAAGTCAAACATGCAAATAAGCCATAGCACCCAACCCCAGGCCTATAGCAGCTGCGCCATACATCATGAATTCCATCCATCGTCTGCGAGTCAATAGCGCAATCGCTGCCAAGGCAATCGATACCTGAATACTGGTCGTCGCCTGTGCCCAGCGGTGGTGCTGGTGCATTTGTGATTCGGATCGGTTATCCCAAGCCAGAGATTCTTTTTCAAATTCTTCAGCCTTGATTTTGATTTCTTGTTTTTCTGACTTGTAACGTTCTACAGAGTCTAGATATTTTTGCTTACGGTCAGGTTGCGTCATGAGCTCTGCAGACAGCTCAGCCATATTTTGCTTGCTACTTTTGGCTTGATAAAAATTCCATTGATTAGCCGCTTCTGTTTTTTTAATCGCTGCATCGTTTTTGAATAGCGCTGCATTCGCCTGTGTGTAGCCACCCATGTAAGAAAATACTGCTCCTACTGTGGCTAATACCGCAGTGGCTACAGCCAGACTTGATGAACCACTACCTTGCGATACATGCTCCATTTCGTGTTCATGCGCACCATGAACATGGAATTCAGACCCAGACATATGTTCTCCTATTTATAATTAGCGTCTGCAGCTGGAACCAGATGACTCACAGTCATCTAAGCTATGTTTCTCAACCCACAAACTAATTTACCCCCTTTATTGCCAACCAGCAATTTATTGCTTCCAGCTCATGAATGATAACAAGCAATCAAGCGATTACGACTCTTTGCCAGGCCTCACCACAGAAACAGCTGTTCAACGTTTGCATGAGGAAGGCAGCAATGATCTGGGTGTGAGTCAGCGCCGCACGTTTCTCACTATCCTGCGCGATGTTTTGTATGAACCCATGTTTTTACTTTTGCTGGTGGCAGGAGCAATCTATTTGCTTATGGGCGATCGAAACGAAGCCCTGTTTCTTTTGGGATTTGTAATAATAATTATAAGCATGACGGTATTTCAGGAACGTCGCACTGATAATGCCCTTGCCGCTTTGCGTGACCTCTCCAGCCCCCGAGCTTTGGTTGTGAGAGATGGACAAGTACAACGCATAGCTGGTCACGAAGTTGTTCGGGAAGATCTGCTTATTCTGGCCGAAGGTGATCGCATCCCTGCCGACGGGGTTTTGTTGCTAGCGCATGAAATGTCAGTGGACGAATCGATGCTCACGGGCGAATCTGTACCCGTAGTAAAAATGATTGACGATGCCGTTTTTGCAGGAACCTTGGTCGTGAGTGGGCAAGGTGTCGTCAGAGTGACCGTCACTGGGTTAAAAACTCAGATGGGTAAGATAGGACAGTCGCTGGAAGAGATAGAACCGCAAGACTCGCCGCTGCGCGAACAAATGCGCAGGCTCACAAAACAATTAGCTTTTATTGGCCTAGTGCTTTCTTTGTCGCTCATGACGCTGTTCTGGTGGCTGCGGGGCGGTTGGCTGGATGCCATGCTTGCAGGAATAGGGCTTGCCATGGCGCTGCTGCCCCAAGAATTCGCAGTGATTATGATCGTTTTTTTTGCACTCACTGCGCGTAGGTTAGGTAAACAACAGGTCCTGACTCGGCAGCTGCATGCCATTGAAACACTGGGTGCAACCACGGTACTGTGCGTGGATAAAACAGGTACGTTGACGAAAAACCATATGCAGGTCGCGGCACTGTGTAGTTTGGATCAGCAGATTTTTATAAGCGACTTAGCAAAGCAATCACTACCGCCTGCATTTCATGAATTACTGGAGTACGCTGTATTGGCGAGTGAAATTTCACCGCATGATCCTATGGAAAAAGCTTTTCATTATTTGGCAAGTGAACAGCTTTATAACGGCAAAAAACGCCAAACAAACTGGGTATTAGCTCGCGAGTACGAGCTGTCATCTGAGCTGCTAGCCATGACCCATTTATGGCGATTGGAAAACCATACACATGATTTAGTCGCTGCTAAGGGAGCCCCAGAAGCAGTTGCCTCCCTATGTCATTTATCGGCTGAACAAGAAACTCAAGTGCTGCAACAAGCAGCTGCACTGGCTGATAGTGGTCTGCGCGTGCTGGCTGTCGCCAAGTCCAGGCACCTGACGGCTCATAGATGGCCAGAAAATCAGCATGATTTTGATTTTGAATGGCTAGGCTTGATTGCACTGGCGGACCCATTACGCCCCGAAGTACCAGCAGCTGTTGAACAGTGCCATCGTGCTGGCATACGCGTGATCATGATTACTGGTGACCATCCTCGCACGGCCATGGCGATTGCTGCGCAGGCTGGTCTTAAGACCACGGGGGTTTTAATTGGCGACGAAATCGCTGCCATGAGTCCAGCGATGCTGAGCTCGCGCAGTCAGCATATCAATGTATTTGCACGAGTCAAACCCCATCAGAAACTCATGCTAGTAGAGAGCTTGCAAGCGCAGGGGGAAATAGTCGCAATGACGGGTGATGGCGTTAATGATGCACCTGCATTAAAAGCCGCACACATAGGTATCGCAATGGGGCAGCGCGGCACGGATGTTGCCCGCGAAGCTGCATCTCTGGTCTTATTAAAAGATGACTTTAGCTCCATTGTGCATGCCATTCATGAAGGACGGCGAACCTTTGCCAACATGCGCCAGGCGATGATTTATACATTGGCCGTTCATGTACCTATCGCTGGATTAGCGCTCTTGCCCGTGGTTGCCGGACTACCACTGCTTCTGGCGCCGTTACATATTGCATTTCTTGAGCTAGTAATAGACCCTGCCTGTTCGGTAGTATTTGAGGCTGAAAAGGCTGACAGTAATCTGATGGATCAACCACCTCGCAGAATTACCGAAAGTTTGCTTAGTACTCAGCAAGTAATACGCAGCCTGATCTACGGAGGATGCACCGCCGCTGCCGTATTTGCTTACTACCAATGGATGCTGCAATTCACTGAGCCAGGCTCAGCAAGTGCATGCGCCTTTGTCATGTTAGTGACAGCCAATGCAGTCTTAATCTTGGCAACTCGCTCAGCACACACCAACCTACATAATTTATGCTCAAATTTCACGTCAATTTCACTTTGGGTTTTAGCTATGACCTTAGTCGCATTGGTGTTGGTAACTACAAATACTACGCTGCTTTATGCATTTAAATTTTCGCCTATAACAATTTCTCAGTGGATGACAAGTTTTGGATTTGGCTTGTCTTTGCTTACTGCGTTTTTAGTAGTACAGTGGCTCTCCAACACACTAGCAGTTCGCAAAAAGGAAACTTATTAATGCGGCCCAACGGTAACTAATCGGTCCACGCGATCAAACGGAGGCAAAATATTTTTCGACGTGAGTTGCATGATCTCTGCTGCTGGTAAGGCTCGCGAAATAATGTAGCCTTGCACTTCATCGCAACCTATTGCCTGCAAAAGGCGTAGCTGCTCTAATGTTTCTACACCTTCAGCGACCACACACATTTTTAATGTCGTCGCCATAGAAATAATCGCTCGGTACATTAGCTCCCCTTCTGAGCCTTTGGATAAAGCTTGCGTAAAGGCTTGATCAACTTTAAGTGTATCCACATCCATACGATGAAGCTGTGCCAGAGAAGAATACCCAGTACCAAAATCATCAATCATTAAACGTACTCCCAGTTTTTGAATAGATTCAAGTTCTTCTAAAACTATGGGTGAGTTGTCTACTATCGTCGACTCGGTAATCTCTATTTCTAATAATTTAGGTTCAATACTAAACGTGGCGAGAACATCGGCTATGAAGGCAGCTGTTTTACCAAACTGCAGCTGACGCGGCGATACATTGACAGAAACAGGTACTACTTTTGTTCCTTGTGATTTCCATTCTGAGATTTGCTCACCAACCTTACGAAGTGCGCTTTCTCCAAGCTGTACAACGAGTCCAGTTTCTTCAGCAAGGCTAATAAATTCAGCGGGCATAATTAATCCGCGCTCGGGATGCTGCCAGCGCAAGAGGGCTTCAAGGCTGCATAAGCGACCTGTTTTTGTATCAACCCTGGGCTGGTAATGAATGACGAATTCGTTGCGCTCTATCGCATTACGCAAAGCTAGCTCTTTATTCATGCGAAGAATAAGCGCATCCGATAGTTTGGGTTCATAGAAAAAATAGCGTCCCTTACCTGCTGATTTGGCTGCGTACATAGCTACATCTGCATGCTTGATGAGTGTCTCGGCGTCTTCGCCGTGATCAGGATAAATGCTAATGCCTAATGAAGCAGTGACCCGATGACCCGCATTATGTGTTGTTGTTAAATGCTGAGCTAATGCCTCTATGATGTTCTCGGCAACGCGTGAAATATCGCTGGCATCTTCCATCTGCTCGAGCACCACGGTAAATTCGTCGCCCCCTAACCTAACCACGTGATCACTGGAACGAACGGCTCCTTTAATCAGGCCAGCGGCTTGGACTAATAATTCGTCGCCCGCTTCATGGCCCAAGGTGTCGTTGATCACTTTAAAATTATCTAAATCAAGAAAAAATAACGCCAGTCTTCCTCTCCCGCGAGCTGCTCGTCGTATCGCTGCTGGGAGAAAATTCATCAACCAGCGTCGGTTAGGTAATTTGGTGAGGGAGTCGTTATTGGCCAAATCAGCCAGGGCTTGTTCATGGGCTTTGATTTCAGAAATATCTCGCAACGTCAGCGCTATCCCTGCTCCAGAGTGAACTGCACGACGGTATAGCCAGGTGGCTTTTAACCAGCCTCCAGCGGGTACACGAA
Organism: Oxalobacteraceae bacterium; assembly: GCA_021298555.1. Lineage (GTDB taxonomy): Bacteria > Pseudomonadota > Gammaproteobacteria > Burkholderiales > Burkholderiaceae_D > Pernthalerella. The sequence continues at coordinate 53,460 of JAJTGE010000021.1, read as the reverse complement.
ATTCATCTTCATACACACCATGCGCTAGTGCACGCTGACAAATGGTTAGGAAATCAGCGTGTAATTCGGGGGCCATACTGCGACTCGCAGGAAAACCTACCAAGTGTCCGCGCAACATGCCTAACAAAGCTGCGGCGCGTTCATTGCAATCCTCTATCTGAAAATCTGACAAATTACCTTGACCGTCATACAAAGGCATTAGCATGTAAAAACCTTCATTGGCTGCATCGGTAGCCATTCTGTAGGTTCTTCTAACATTCTCTTCTGCACGCCGGCGCTTGGCTAACTTGGATGAAAACACCAATCCCAACATTGTGAGTAACATTAATAGTGCACTCACCATAGCAAATGTAGTTCGGTAGCTGCGTGCAAGCGCGCGATAGGTTACCAGCGCTTCATGCTCAGTCAGGCCTGCCAGTGCGGCAAGCGGATAATCGTCCAGTAGTCGCCAGGCTACATAACGGGCTCGTCTATCGACAAATTGTTGAGCCGTTTCATGAATGACTCCGCGCGTCTGATAAAAACCTGGATCAAGGCTATAAATCATCAGCTGATCCAATGAGCCACTACCCATGCGCGTAGCAAGTACTTGACCGCCAACTAGTCGGGCACTAATAAAGTCTACGTGGCTAGGCAATGCTTCGTTTTGAAAAGAGGTCATAAATTCTGGCGTGACTGAAATCACGACGACCCCTGCAAAACTTCCATCCGCATGATTAATACGACGTGAAAACTGCACTATGCTGCGACCGGGTAACTGACCGTACTTGCCACCGGTGATTAACATTCCTAGGCAACAGCTATTTCTGTGCGCCGTAAAAAATGATTGTTCGGATATGTTGCCTAAACCTGATAGCCGTAATGAGGCTTGCACTGGGCGACCCGTATGGTCTGTTATAGATATTGCAAATCCTAAGCGGCTTGGATAAATACCTCGCTCTTGATCTTGCTCCAGATTGACACTTCTGGGTGCAACTAGCCATGCATGGGCGACACTCAAAGTCATTTGATTCATTTGATCTGCCACATGCTGCAATTGCGCTGCATAGGAAGTCGCCAATGATTCTGCTTGTCGCATGGCTATAGCGCGTGCCTCTTGTTCTGCTTGAAATATTTTTCTTTCAGTGAACCACCAAAACAAACCGATGATCAAGGAAGTGATACATATCCACAGAAAAAAATATAACCAGCGACCTAAGGACGCAGGTAATCGTGCAAAAAATATAGCAGGCTTACTGACCAATCATGTCTCCAGAAATCAAGCGCTCAATGAAAGTCTGAAAATCAATGAAGCGTAGCCTGCACATGCTTACAGAGTTTTTTCAGACGCCCCAATTAAACGTCAACTTATGCGAATGGCTGTCGCACGAAAGGTTCCTTTTCAGGCTACTGGATACTTTATTGAGATGCATCAGACAAAAGTCGATATGAATTTGGTAGCCATTCGGTGATGGCCCTCAAATCCCAGGCTTAGCGGCTGCGGGTTGCCTGGTTGGGCTGACTACAGGCCCTAAATCAGTGCACGATGGCTAAGCAGTCCGGCGCTTAATCAGACTACACATAAATAACTTTAAAATAATGCGCTGCTGTCGATATATCTTAGGAATTGGGAATTGCTGGCTTATTTGGTATCTATCTGTCTGCCGCAGCCTTGTGCAATTAGGGGCTAAGTAAATCAAGCAACTTGGTATGATCAATTACGTTGATAACGACCTGCTTTTATTTAATCCGTACTTCCCTTGGTAACGTCAGGTTTTTATTTTGTATGGTTACGATATCAAACCATCACCTATTAGCTGCCCCATGAAAAACTTACGCTGTCTACTATTACTCTGTATCGCCATACTGACTGGCGCTTGCGAAACGACTTATTACCTCAATGGCGATAAGTACGTTGGTGAGCTAAAAAATCTTAACCGTCAGGGTAATGGTGCTTATTACTATGCTAACGGCGACGTTTTCGAAGGCGAATTCGTCAATAACCGCATGCATGGCCCCGGTTCCCTCACGCTGGCAAACGGAAAAAAGATAATTACGGAGTTTCGTAACAACAAGCCGGCCAACACAGGCACCGTGATCTATCCCAATGGTGACCGGTTTGATGGTGACATCTACAAAAACAAAGCCGATGGTCGGGGTGTTTACATATTTGCTGACGGCAGTCGCTATGTTGGCCCTGTCAAAAATGACCAAGTCACCGGCCGCGGCACGCTGCAATATGCCAATGGGGATCGCTATGCAGGAGAACTCAAGGAAGGCAAACCCCACGGACTTGGCCGCAAAAGCTTTGCCGAAGATCGTGTGCCCCTGGAGGGCCGCTGGGAGGCAGGCGGTTTCATTCGCCCAGAGCGGATTCGTTAGTTTTTATAGAAATAGCATCTATTGATTTTTATATAACGCCCACCATAAATATTGCGTCATATCTTGCATCAGCGCTTAGCAATACTGTACATTTATACAGTTATAAATAATCGCCCAATGCGGTAGACAACAAAGGTGAGCCATGATGCCAAAACCAATATGCAGCCGCGAAGACTATGAAATGGCGCTTCGGGAGATGGAAGTCTATTTCGAACGCGAGCCAGACGCTGGAAGTCCACAAGCGGCACGATTTGATGAACTCTTGCATATGGTTGAAGAGTTTGAAGCTGCCCATTACGTGATCGAATGCCCAGGCTGCGGTGAAATACGGCTAGAGCTTCAGGAAGACCATGCGCGCCCTACCAATGATCCCAACAACATCACCGAACAAGTGCTGGCAGAGTTTTGTGTGGGGTGTGCCGCCCATCTCGACGATCAATTTCAACGAGTCTCTGAACCATCCGTGAATGCTTTCACAGCACTTTCTGCTAAAAAGAAAAATCCTACACAGCTCCGTAACAAATAAGTGGCGGCAAACGGTTGCCGCTATAGCTAGGTAACTAAGAAGCGTAAAGAATCCGGCCTACCTGCCGATTAATTCATTACGTAAATTTTAGACCACGTTGTAGTGGTACAGCTACCATGAATATTATTGCCTCTGAAGATATCGATCTATTGCTTGCCCTTGATAAGGGTGAGAATGATGCCGCACGTACTTTAGGCGAGAGGCAACGACACAAGATGATCAGCATGGGTTTCATACGGCATACGCGCAACGGGTACGTCATTACAGATCTCGGTGAAAAAATGGCCAAGTCGTTGCAACTTACGCTCTACTAACTTCAGTAATGCCATACTGAAAAATCCGTCACCCACATCATCAAGTTGATGTGGCAACTGGTAATTCATGGCGACGACCCCACTCATCCCACGAACCGTCATACACCTTCCAATCATCTTTGCCTATCAGGTGTAAACCCAGGGCAAGTATGCATGCCGTCAATCCTGATCCACAAGTGAGCGTTACCGGCTTATTTAAATCTAGGCCCACCTGAGTCAAGCGTTCGCGTATCTGATTTAGTGGAAGCAGCTCACGAGTATCGGTATGTAAAAGATCTGCCCAATACAAATTCAGGCTAGTGGGTATGTGACCTGGCCGCGCACCCGGATACCGATCCAATTCTGTTCCAGCATATCGTCCGGCAGTGCGAGCATCGAGTAGCTGCTCTTCTGTCGTGTCTGTGATTGCCAAAACATCTGGCCACAGAGCAAGCAAATCCCGCTCTTGATGAACATTGAACAGTGATGGCTTGAATTCAACCTGCCCCGACTCCAGTGGCAGCCCAAGTGATTTCCATGACTTAAGCCCACCATCAAGTATCGATACATGATCATAGCCATACTGACGAAACAACCACCACACACGGGCTGCGCTGTACAAACCCGGTGTGTCGTAGGCAATCACATGCGTTTGATTATTGATACCTAACTTACCGACTTCGCGGATAAAAATATCCTTAGGCGGAAATTTGCGCGGCAAAGGATTTTCTGGATTTGCAATAACAGACAAATCAAAAAATCCTGCACCAGGAATATGCTCAAGTAAAAACTCTGCTTTTGCATCGCGCCCAGTGTCTGGCAGATGCACTGTCGCATCCACAATGCGCACATGAGGTTGATCACCATGCTCAGCCAGCCATTGGGCGCTGACAACAGCACCGGGATAATTTACTGAACTGGGGTTCATTTCGGTTGCGAAGGTGTCAGGCCATTTTGTGTCGCAACAAAGTCAGCCAACATAGGTACGTAGCGTTGCGACTGACCAGCAGCTTCCTGCTCTTTTGATAGACCTGCTTTGCGTGCAATACCTATCGCTTCTGAATACAGCGCTGCGTAACCCATAGCGATGAAATTATTTATCAACTTCATTTTGTGACCCAAACCTACGGGCCCCAGATGCACCACATTACCTGCCCAGCAATCAAGTATCGGTTTGACTTTATCAAACGTCACCTGATCAGCACCCACCATGGTATCCAGGGTTCCTGCTTCTGCTTCCGCAGGGGTTCGACCGAGCGGCGCATCGATCAATGTCATGCCATGTGCTTGCGCGGCTTGCGCCAACATCATGGTTGACACTGGATTTGACGTCGAACAATCGATGATGATCAAACCTTTTTTACCCGAAGCAAAAATACCCTCTGGCCCATTCATAATTGCCTCAACTTGGGGTGAACCGGTTACGCATAAATGAACAATATCTACCTTATCCGCTAATTCTTTAGGTGACTGCGCCTCAGTCGCTCCTAATTTTTTTAAGCGCTCTACGGGTTCACGGTTGTTATGGCCCATGATAGTTAGCGAATAGCCTTGCTCGAGTATGTTTTTGGCCATACCAGCACCCATCAAGCCTACCCCGATAAAACCGATCACTGGCTTTGTCATACGTGCCTCCTAAGTTATTTTTTATTTTATAAAATTAAAAATCGAAAATCCCTCTTAACAAAATTTTGTGCAGAGGTGCTGCCTTTCAACCCATACTTCACTGTTTGGCAAAACATGAAGAATATCCTTACTTTGGGTAATGCTGCCTAATCAGGTTAATTTTATTATCTTGGCATATCATTAAACATCAGCCATCGTTAGCAAAATATAAATTTTAAATAGTAGCGTAAGCTATAACTTCCTTTTGATAGAACTCACTGCGTTAGCAATCAGGGCAGATGGTGAACGAATACATCTTCTTCGGCGTAGGCAGCATCAGTTTGGTGATTTCCTTGATATTGCTATCGAGGTTCATAGCCTTTTGGTGGTCGCTACTGATGCTAGAGTTGAAGATGCAGAAAATATCTGAGGAACAAAAACTTTTGCGCGAACAAAATACCCAAGAAGAAAAAGATTTTGACGAAAACCAGCGCGCACAAACTGAAAAATGGAAAAAAGAACTCGAGTCGCCCGGAATGAAATCAGATTAGTGAGTTTTCTCAGAAAAATTAGTTAGTCAGACTTTTCATTTCCATAGACCTTAACCAAATACTCCACAATCGTGGGTATATCCGATTCCTCAATCGGCGCCTTTTACACTTGCTTCAAACGCCTAACCAAGTTTTCCCATTAAGGGCGTACTGCATTAGGCGGTTGATGTAATGCATAGTTATCTGTGCAGTATGCGATGCATTGAGCTAACTATGCGTTATTGTTTTTTCTGCAGAGAAATCAAACGATACATTAATTAAACCAAACTATGAGACATATCAACGTGTACATATTCCATGCGAAAAAAATAGTCCCAGGCGACTAGAATCCACTTCAGCTGTAGCAAACAGATTTATCGCATGAATTAAAACTTTTCTTAATTTAACTCATTGGTTCATAAATCTCATTTCTTGAGTACTTCAGAACATACGAAGTACTAATAATTTGAAACAAAAGGATCACCATGAAACTAAAGTCGATTATTTTTGTAACTATGTTGAGTATTATAGAAATCATGGCGTCAGGTTGCTCCGTATCACGCGGACAGCAAACGGTTGGTGCCTACGTTGATGATGCGAGCATTACAACCAAAATAAAAGCTGAATTTTTAGAAAATAAAGATGTAGCTGGTACTTCAATTAGTGTTGAAACTTTGAATGGCACAGTGATGTTGTCAGGATTTGCTAAGAATGCATTGGAAAGAAATACGGCAGAACGTATTGCTAAACAAGTCAAAGGCGTTAAAGCAGTTAAGAATGAGATTGCGATTCGGCCGTAATCGGCATGCTCAGTAAAAAAAAACCCGCAATAAAAAACCCCTCGCAATAAATTGCGAGGGTTTTAATGTAGTACTGGCGGAGAGGGTGGGATTCGCCTACATCCCGCAGGCCGCGGTTGGGCTTGCAAGCCCAACCCTTCGAATCCCACCCGCACGCATGCGTGCTCTCTCCGCTAAAAACAAAACCCCCGCAATAAATTGCGAGGGTTTTAATGTAGTACTGGCGGAGAGGGTGGGATTCGAACCCACGGTGGACTCGCGCCCACGCCTGATTTCGAGTCAGGTACATTCGACCACTCTGCCACCTCTCCGGGTCGAAAACGAGTGTTTTCAGAAGATCGCGATTCTAACAGAACTAAGGATAGAGGCGTTAATCTTCAGGGTTAAGGCTGCAATTGCTTTACACCGCCCATATAAGGCCACAAAACTTCAGGCACGTTAATGCTGCCATCAGCTTGTTGATAATTTTCGAGAATAGCCACCAACGTACGGCCAACCGCCAAACCCGAACCATTTAATGTATGGAGTAACTCAGGCTTACCTTGGGCATTACGAAACCGTGCCTGCATGCGGCGCGCCTGAAAAGCTTCGCAATTGGATAGCGAAGAAATTTCACGGTATGTATTTTGAGCTGGTAACCAAACTTCAAGGTCGTAGGTCTTGGCCGCTCCGAATCCCATATCGCCGGTACATAGAGTCATCACGCGATACGGCAAGCCTAATTTTTTGAGTATGTTTTCTGCATGACTGCACATTTCTTCTAGCTGTTGATACGAATGCTCAGGATCCGCTATCTGCACCATTTCTACTTTATCGAATTGATGTTGACGAATCATGCCGCGTGTATCGCGACCATAACTACCCGCCTCAGAACGAAAACACGGTGAATGCGCAACCAAGCGCATAGGGAGCTGATCTGCATTGATGATTTCATCACGCACGAAATTGGTTAGTGTCACTTCTGCTGTTGGAATTAAATACAGCGCTTCGCTTTCACCTTCTTGACCGCCCTTTTTCACTGCAAAAAGATCGGCTTCAAATTTAGGCAACTGGCCTGTACCTCGTAAGGTATCGGTATTAACGATATACGGTGTGTAGCATTCGGTATAACCATGGTCTGCTGTGTGCGTATCGAGCATGAATTGGGCAATAGCGCGATGCAAGCGAGCGATGCCACCCTTCATCACTGAAAAGCGCGCACCAGAGAGCTTGGCACCCGTATCAAAGTCTAATCCCAACGGTGCACCCAGATCCACATGATCTCGCACCTCAAAATCAAAGTGACGCGGCGTACCTATCTTACGTATTTCAACGTTTGCCGATTCATCGCTGCCCTCAGGAACAGACTCATGCGGCAGATTGGGTATGGCTTGCATGGCCATCACGGCGGCAGTGTCTTCGCCTTTACCTTTAAGAATGCCGATTTGTTTTGAGAGGGTATTGCGCTGAGCTTGTAATTCCTCAGTGCGTGTCTGAATCGATTTACGTTCAGCCTCAAGTACATTGAACGCAGCCGTGTCGAGAGTGAATTTGCGTTGAGCCAGGCGAGCAGCAACGGCTGCGATATCCTTGCGTAGAAGTTGGATGTCAATCATAGAGGGGGCGTCTGTTTAAAACTAAAAGTACGATTGTACCAAGGGCGGGATTTGGTTCCTGCGACGAGCTCAGCTTGCCCTTGATACCAATAAGATTATTTTTTGTGGCTGACTTTGTATTCGGCATCTAATTGCCTCAGATACGCCAATTTGTCTGCGATTTTGCCCTCCAAACCCCTCGGCACAGGCTGATACCAGCCTGGCTCGTGTATGCCATCCGGCAGATAGGTTTCACCGGCAGCATAAGCCTCGGGCTCGTCATGGGCATAGCGATACAGCTTCCCGTAGCCTAGTTCTTTCATTAACTTGGTGGGGGCGTTACGTAAATGCTCAGGCACTGGTCGAGACGCATCCTTGGCTATAAAAGCACGCACTTGGTTATAGGCGTTATAAACGGCATTCGATTTGGCAGCACACGCTAAATAAACCGCAGCCTCGGCCAGCGCCAACTCACCTTCGGGTGAGCCTAATCGTTCATACGTTTCGGCGGCATCCAAGGTCAATCTCAATGCTCTGGGATCAGCCAACCCTATGTCTTCGCTGGCCATGCGTATCAATCGTCTGCAAAGATAGCGAGGATCAGCGCCGCCATCGAGCATACGCACTAACCAATACAACGCCGCATCGGGGTTCGAACCACGCACTGATTTGTGTAACGCAGATATCTGATCATAAAAAGCATCGCCACCTTTATCGAAGCGACGCAGCGCATCACCCAAACTTTCTTTTAACAGTGCTGCTGCTATGACGCTTACTTTTTTTTGTTTTGCAGCACGTAAAACAATTTCTATATTATTTAGCAGCTTGCGGCCATCACCATCTGCACTGGCAGCCAGTAGTTGCTTGGCTTCGTCGTCTATGCTGAGTTCACGGTCTAAAGCAATCGCCCGCTCAATTAATTTGAGCAAGTCTTCGACCGTTAATGATTTCAATACATAGACAGCGGCGCGAGAAAGTAATGCGCCATTGACTTCAAAGGATGGGTTTTCGGTAGTGGCACCTATAAAAGTTAGTAAGCCACTTTCCACATGCGGCAAAAAAGCATCTTGCTGGCTCTTGTTAAACCGATGAACTTCATCCACAAACAATATCGTTTGACGACCTGAGTTAGCTTGTATTACATGGGCACGTTCAACTGCCTCACGTATATCTTTTACTCCTGAGAGCACGGCAGACAAGGCAATAAACTCGGCATTAAACCCCTGCGCCATCAAGCGCGCCAACGTGGTTTTTCCTACGCCCGGTGGGCCCCATAAAATCATGGAGTGTGGCTGACCTGATTCAAAGGCCACACGCAAAGGCTTGCCTACACCGAGCAGATGCTCTTGTCCAATAACCTGGTCGAGTACAGCTGGGCGCAAGCGCTCGGCGAGAGGGGCACTCATGAGTTATTGCTGAAGTATGTCAGCGCCCTTGGGAGGGGTGAAGTGAAATTGATTTCCCGGTATTAAGGGATTTTTTTCAAACTTGGTAAATGATAGTAGCGATACCTGGCCAAAGCTATCACGCAGTTCCATAGCCACAGGTAATCCATCTTTTAAACCTATGCCAATTTTTTCAAAGCTGGTGTCTTTTGCTTTAGGTATGGCTTGTAGCCATTCTATGCCTTCGCGCATTCCGCCTTCGGACAAGGTGAAATTTTTTTCTAAATCATTACTACCAAATAGTATCGCTGCCGGAGATGAGCCTATGGCATTACCCAAGGTTTTGATGGTGACCTGATTTAAATCTTTATCATAGATATACAGCTTCTCACCATCAGCCTGCAAAATTTGCTCGTAGGGCTTGAGATACGTCCAGATAAATTTACCGGGGCGTGCAAAAAGAAATACGCCATTCGCTGTGGAAGAAATTTTCATCTTCCCACCATCTTCCTTGACCATACGCTGATTAAATTCACCACGCGCACTTTTAGTACCCGCCACAAATGCCTTGAATTGCTCCAGCGCCGACGCGTGTGCCAACATAGGCAAGCAAACAAATAGGCTGAATAATAATTTGATTGTCACAGCAGGCTCTTTAATAGATGCGTATGTTTATTCGGAATTACCCGTAGGGACGAGGATTTCACGATTACCATTGGATTGCATTGTCGATACGATGCCGCTTTGTTCCATTTGCTCTAGCAATCGGGCTGCGCGGTTGTAGCCAATACGCAAATGACGCTGAACCAACGAGATGGACGCACGACGGTTTTTAAGCACGATACCCACAGCCTGATCGTACAAAGGATCGGCTTCACCGCTAGGTGCACCTACTCCACCGGCGTCAGTGCCATCCTCCATTACGCCGCCTTCGAGTATGCCTTCGATGTAGTTAGGTTCACCTTGCGACTTAAGGTGCTTAACCACCCGATGTACTTCTTCATCTGACACAAACGCACCATGCACACGCACTGGCATGCCAGTACCCGGTGGCATGTACAACATATCGCCCATGCCCAGCAACGCTTCTGCACCTTGCTGATCAAGTATGGTTCTTGAATCAATTTTGCTCGACACCTGAAAGGCAATACGCGTTGGAATGTTGGCCTTGATCAGACCGGTAATAACATCAACTGATGGGCGTTGGGTCGCCAAAATTAAATGTATACCTGCCGCACGCGCTTTTTGTGCAATACGTGCAATCAACTCTTCTACTTTTTTACCAACAACCATCATCAGGTCCGCTAATTCATCAATGATGATCACGATGGTGGGTAATTTTTCTAATGGTTCTGGTGCATCAGGGGTGAGACTAAAAGGATTAGGGATTTTTTCAGATTTTTTATCTGCCTCAACGATCTTTTGGTTATAGCCCGCCAAATTACGTACACCCAGCTTGGACATAAGACGATAGCGTCGCTCCATTTCATTGACAGCCCAATTAAGGGCATGACCTGCTTGACGCATATCCGTTACAACCGGTGCCAGCAAATGAGGAATGCCTTCATAGATAGACAGTTCCAGCATTTTGGGATCTATCAAAATCAATCGCACCTGGTTAGGATCGGCTTTGTACAGCAGTGAAAGTATCGTCGCATTTATACCGACAGATTTACCAGAACCTGTGGTGCCTGCTACTAGCAAGTGCGGCATCTTGGCCAGATCCGCCACCATGGGATTGCCAGCAATGTCTTTGCCCAAGCCTATGGTCAGCAGGGAGGCGTTGTCGTTATAAACTTTGGAGCCAACAATTTCAGTCAAACGTACGATTTGCCGTTTAGGATTGGGCAGCTCCAGGCCCATGTAATTTTTGCCAGGAATAGTTTCTACCACGCGTATGGAGGTCAGCGACAAAGCGCGTGCCAGGTCTCGAGCAAGATTAACAATCTGACTGCCTTTGACTCCGGTGGCTGGTTCGATTTCATAGCGCGTAATGACCGGACCCGGGTGAGCTGCAACGACACGTACTTCAACGCCAAAATCAGATAATTTTTTCTCGATAAGGCGGCTGACGAATTCCAGTGTTTCTACACCAACTGTTTCTTGCTCAACTGGTGGTTCGTCTAGCAAAGAGACAGGCGGCAAGTTGGTATCGGGCATATCCAGGAAAAGCGATACTTGCTTTTCTTTTTCTACGCGCTCGGATTTAGGCACGGATACAACTTGCGGCACTATTTGTATAGGTGAGCTTGCTTTGGATTCAACGATGCGGGCTCGTTCTTGTTCAACGACTTCTTCACGCTTTACAGCCGCCTCAAGTCCTACTTTACGATCCTGCCACTCTATGTAGAGTGTATTTAGCAAATGCACAAAACGTTCGATCGCATCACCTAAACGTTCTGCAACAGCTAACCACGACACATGAAAACAGAGGCTAAAGCCCAGGCCAAACAGCATAAGTAGTAATAAGGTTCCACCATCAAACCCAAAACTAGACTGTACCGAGGCACCCACTAATTCGCCCAAGACACCGCCGGGATCGCGAGGCAGTTTCACTTTCAGGCTGTACATGCGAACAAATTCGAGGCCGCAACTACCCAAAATCATCAACACAAAGCCCGCAAGTCGTATCAACACCTCGTAGCGGTGGGGATCCTCCAACTCTTGGCCTAAGATAAATCGTTTGGCCAGGCGTCGATAACCAACCCAAACGGCGGACAACATCGCCACGCACCACCACCAAGCAGAAAAACCAAACACATAAAACATTAAATCAGACAACCAGGCACCTGCCGAACCACCCCAATTAGCGGGCTTGGTCGACATGCCAGCTTGCGACCAGCCAGAATCGGTGGTTGTGTAGGTGAACATCACCAGCGTTAAGTAAGCACAAATCGCTGCTAAAAGCAGCCAACGCGCCTCGGAAAGCAGGCGTATAAGTCGATTTGGCAGGGCGTCAGGCGGCGCAGCAGGTGGCGTGCGGGTATAGGTGGGAGTGTTTCGGCTCATGAGATTCACATTTCTGAAGGCCGTCCCGTAGGGGACCTTCAGTTCATCTATAATTTCGTTGTGATTTTTGCGGAACTATCGCATGGATCGATTCAGGATGATACTCCCTCCGGTCAGACATTTCTGCGTTCATAGCATTTACTCAATACTTCTTCACTCACTCATTTCATAAGATTTTCATGTCCAACCCTAAACATGCTCGTGTTTTAATTATTGGCTCCGGCCCCGCCGGCTACAGTGCAGCGGTCTATGCAGCCCGCGCCAACCTCAATCCTGTGCTGGTCACGGGAGTAGAACAAGGGGGTCAGCTCATGACCACCACTGATGTCGAAAACTGGCCGGGTGACCCCATGGGAGTTCAGGGCCCAGAACTCATGCAGCGATTACTGCAGCACGCAGAGCGCTTTAATACCGAGATTATCTTTGATCAAATTCATACCGCCCACCTTAAGGAGAAGCCAATACGCTTAATCGGCGACTCGGGTGTTTACACTTGCGATGCGCTAATCATAGCCACCGGCGCATCTGCCCAGTATCTGGGCCTGCCATCGGAGCAGCATTTCATGGGCAAAGGCGTTTCCGCGTGCGCTACCTGTGACGGTTTTTTCTACAAAAACCAAGAAGTCGCTGTCATCGGTGGTGGTAATACCGCTGTTGAAGAAGCGCTCTATCTTTCAAATATCGCTAGTAAAGTCACGGTCGTGCATCGTCGCGACAAATTTCGTGCAGAGCCTATTTTGATTGACCGATTAATGGCAAAAGTGAGTGAGGGTAAAGTAGACATCCGTTGGAATCACACGCTCGATGAAGTCACCGGTGACGACAGCGGTGTGACAGGCATGGTAATCCGCTCCACACAAGACAACAAAACAACGCCAGTGACGCTGCATGGGTTATTCATAGCTATAGGCCACAAGCCGAATACCCATATTTTTGATGGTCAGCTAGTTATGCATAATGGATACATTGAGACCAAGAGTGGGCTAGAAGGCATGGCCACGATGACCAGCATAGAGGGCGTGTTCGCCGCTGGTGATGTGCAAGATCATGTTTACCGACAAGCGATTACGAGCGCCGGAACCGGTTGCATGGCCGCATTGGATGCACAACGCTATCTGGAAAGTCAGGAATAAGCGCTCGTAACGTTATTGCCGTCTGTTACCTCGCAGTTCCCATCAGGAGACCTGCATGATCAAGGACCTTGCCGAACTCAAGGCGTTAAAACTGCGGCTCAAATTACGCGCTGAAGCTGCTGCAGTGGCTGAACAACAGCGTCGGGAACGCGAACGCGAGGCGAATCTGTTTCGCAATAGTGTGGGCGAAGTTGAACCGCTGAAAAGTCCGCCCAGAGTGCTGACACCCCCGCCCCGTCCTCAGCCTATTGCACACCAGAGGTTGGCTGACGATGAAGCAGCTTTGCATGAATCTTTGTCCGATGAATTCAGTATTGATACGCTGCTTGAGGTCGATGAAAATCTCAGCTTTGTACGCGGCGGTATCGGGCCCGATGTATTGCGAAAATTACGCGGCGGCGGTTGGGTAACTCAAGATCAGTTGGATTTACATGGCTTGCGCACTGATCAGGCACGAGACGCCTTAGGGCAGTTTTTGCGCAGTTCCGTTAAACGAGGTATGCGATGCGTGCGCATCATTCACGGGAAAGGCTTGGGGTCGCTGGGTAAAAAACCTGTGTTGAAAAACAAAGTAAGAAACTGGCTGGTGCAAAAAGATGAAGTGCTGGCTTTTTGTCAGGCGCGCGCTGCGGACGGCGGCAGCGGCGCGCTGATGGTGCTGCTAAGAGGCTAGCGTAATCGTATTAAACAGCGTCCGAACCGGTTTCACCAGTCCGTATGCGTATTACTTGTTCGACTGAACGGACAAAAATTTTGCCATCGCCTATTTTGCCAGTACGCGCTGCCTTAACAATAGCGTCCACGGCACGATCAAGCACATCTTCGGTGACTACGGCTTCCAATTTAACTTTGGGCAGAAAATCAACCACATACTCTGCACCTCGGTACAACTCTGTATGACCTTTCTGACGACCAAAACCCTTAACTTCGGTGACGGTCAGGCCAGTAACGCCCACGTTGGCCAGCGCCTCGCGGACCTCGTCGAGTTTAAACGGCTTGATGACGGCGGTGATCTGCTTCACGGTGTGCTCCTCTGGGTGGTAATGAATGAATTTTACTCTTTGAAGCGTGAGGTAATCGGGTAACGCCAGTCACGACCAAATGCACGGTGCGTAACACGCGGGCCTACCGGCGCTTGCCTGCGTTTGTACTCATTGATTTTTATCAGTCGGACAATACGATCGACGTCTTCTTGACGATACCCTGCTGCGAGCAGTTCTGCAACGCCCTGCCCCTCTTCCATGTACATACGAAGTATGCCGTCGAGGACTTCATACGGCGGCAAAGAATCTTGATCGGTTTGGTTGGGACGCAATTCAGCCGAAGGAGCGCGAGTCAAAATTCGCTCTGGAATTACCTCGCTGATACTATTTCGATAATGACAAAGGCTATAAACTAAGGTCTTGGCTATATCTTTAATAACCGCATAGCCACCGGCCATGTCGCCGTACAAAGTGCAATAGCCGGTAGCCATTTCGCTTTTGTTACCCGTCGTCAAAACGATGCTGCCTGATTTATTTGATAGCGCCATCAAGAGCGTGCCGCGTATACGCGCTTGTATATTTTCTTCGGTGGCATCTTCAGCCAAATTGGCAAATTCAAAATCCAGTGAATGCCGAAACGCTGTAAAGCAGTCAGAAATAGGTATTTCGTCGTAGCGCACATTCAAACGATCAACCATGTCGCGCGAATCTATCCATGAAATTTCAGCTGTATATTCCGACGGCATCATGACAGCACGCACATTGTCTGCACCCAAGGCATCGACTGCAATGGCTAAAGTGAGTGCTGAATCTACGCCACCAGACAAACCAATAATCGCACCAGGAAAGCCATTTTTACCCAAGTAATCACGCACACCCAGGACCAGTGCCTCATAGACTTGCGCTTCAATTGAGAGTGGTTCGGGTAGTGGCTGCGCCTTGGGTAGTCCTTGTTCGAACTCAACTAACATCAATGATTCTTTAAAGGATGGCGCTTGCGCACAGACCTCGCCAGCGGCATTCATCACAAACGAGCCACCATCAAACACTAACTCATCTTGTGCGCCGATTAGGTTCGCGTAGATCAATGCCATGCCTTGTTTGCTGACATTCTCGCGCATCACATCTAATCGCAAATGCTGTTTATTCATGTGATACGGCGAAGCATTCGGTACCAGCAAAACCTGTGCGCCTGCAGCACGCGCACGCGCAGGCATCTCGGGATACCAGGTGTCTTCACAAATAGTGATTGCAAAACAGATGCCGTTGAGTTCGAACGTGCAAACGTCATCCGCTGCGACGAAATAACGCTTTTCGTCAAACACGGTGTAGTTAGGTAAGGCGTGTTTACGGTAGGTTTTTAAGATCTGCCCATTACATAGTATCGAGGCCGCGTTGTAATGCGCTTGCCCCTGCTGTAGCGGATGGCCTACGATCACATGCAGATCGTTCAGATCAGCCAGTTCCTTGGCCAGCTCCTGCAACGCCAGCTCTGATTTTGCGTAGAATGAGTGCCGAAGCAGCAAGTCTTCTGGCGGATAACCCACCAAAGACAACTCGGGCGTGAGCACAATATGGGCGCCCAGCACTGCTGCCTGACGAGCAGCGTGTGCGATGCGCTGGCTGTTTCCGGCAAGATCACCCACCGTACTGTTGATCTGCGCAATTGCGACGTTAACTAAGCCCAAACGATTCATTGGTAACCATGCTTCAAAGAGGCTAAACCTGCAAAACCAGAATTATCGCACGCGTATCCTTTCCTCTCTTGCCGAGGTAGATCAAAGCCGCTGGGACCAGCTCGTTAATTCGCAGCCGGAGTCCAATCCTTTCCTTTCGTATGCTTTTTTGCATGCATTGCATGAATCCGGCAGTGCCAGCGAAAAAACCGGCTGGCAGCCTCAGTATTTAACGATCTGGCAAAACGATCTCTTGGTTGCTGCGCTACCGCTGTATGCAAAATTTCACTCGTATGGTGAGTATGTCTTTGATTGGGCATGGGCAGACGCGTACCGCCGCAATGGGTTGGAATATTACCCAAAGCTGCTCTCTGCTATTCCATTTACGCCGGTAACTGGCGCTCGACTGTTGGCCATTGACACACCAGCTCGAGCAGCTTTGGTGAGCGCTCTGGTAGGCCTACAGAAAAAAAATGATTTGTCGTCTACACATGTTCTTTACCCGCCTGAATACGAAGCGCGTTTATTAGAAGCGCAGGGATTCATACTGCGCAAAGGAATACAGTTTCATTGGAAAAATCAGAGCTATTCTAGTTTTGACGAATTTCTATCAACGCTAGAACAAAAAAAACGAAAAAATATACGCGCCGAACGGCGCAAGGTACAAGAAGCAGGGATCACATTGCGTCAGCTACCGGGCATAGATGCCAAAGAATCTGACTGGAAATTTTTTAAGCGTTGCTATGATCATACCTACCGTGCGCATTACTCCACGCCGTATTTGAATTTGGATTTCTTTCACAGAATCGGCGCAACCATGCCAGAAAATATACTAATGGTGATTGCGGAACGCGAGGGTATTCCTATTGCATCATCGTTATTGATTCATGATCAAAATGCGCTGTACGGACGATATTGGGGCGCGCTGGAACAACACCCTTGCCTGCATTTTGAGACGGCTTACTACCAGCCGCTAGAATTTTGTATCGCTAACAAAATTAACGCATTTGAAGGTGGCGCTCAGGGCGAACACAAAATGGCCAGGGGCTTTTTACCGCAACAAACGTGGTCAGCCCATTGGCTAGCTCACTCAGGATTTGCCGACGCAGTAGAGCGATTCTTAGAAGAAGAAGGAAAAGGAATCGAAAACTATGTTGACGAACTCAATGAACGTAATCCATTTAAAAGTTAAACGGATTCATAAAAAAGACACCATCACAGTGGTGCCCTTTGTCTGCAGCGACTGCACCGATTGCATCATCAGAAATTTGGCTTGCTTGCAGCTTTTTTATAATTGTCTACGCCAGTCATAATCTCTGCGCGTGCATCTTCAGGTCCGAACCAGCCATCCACCTTGACCCATTTGCCGGGCTCAAGATCTTTGTAGTGCTCAAAAAAATGTTGTATCTGCTGTAAACGCAAAACATTCATGTCTGCTGGCTTTTGCCAATGCGTGTAAATCGGCAGCACTTTATCCACTGGTACCGCCAGCACTTTGGCATCACCACCGGATTCATCCTGCATCTTTAAAACACCTATAGGGCGGCAACGCACCACCACGCCCGGCAATAGCGGAAACGGCGTAATAACTAATACGTCAACTGGATCGCCATCATCGGCAATGGTGTGGGGTACATAACCGTAGTTACACGGGTAATGCATCGCCGTGCCCATAAAACGATCAACAAAAATAGCGCCTGATTCCTTATCAACTTCATACTTAATAGGGTCGGCATTCATGGGAATTTCGATGACCACATTAAAATCATCAGGCAAATTGCGGCCAGCCGGTACCAGATTCAAACCCATTTTTACCTCAGAAAATAAATAAATTAGAAATTACACAACAAGCGATTATAGCGGCACAGGCTTGCGGTGCGCTTACATTGAAAAGGCTGGCGTTTATAAGGGTAGCTGTCTCAGAGACTAAGATCTACGCGACTAGGATTTTGCTACAACCGGTAACAAGGTCATCGCACACTGACGGTAATGATCGGCAGCGGCTTCGGTTTGATTTAATTCTTCGTGCAATTGAGCTAACCTCAGATGCCCTTCCTGACGTGTTGCCAGATCACCGCCTGCAAGTGACTGCTCTAAATGCCGTTGAGCTTTACCCCACAATTTTTGCTTCAGACAAAGCACACCTAATGCGAGCGAAATTTCCGTATCGTTAGGTCGTTCTTTTAACCAGTGCTCGCAATGCTCAATTTGTTTTAATAAGGTAGCTGAACCTTCCTGTGCCGCGCTCTGTCGGTAAGCACGTAATAAACGTGTGTCCCACTGCGATGCTAAGGCTGCTTCAAGAATTGCGGTTGCTTCGATTTGCTGGCCAATTTTTATAAAAGCTAGAGCAGCGTTTACGGCAACAACCGAGCTCAATCTGTCCACCGTTGGTACCTTAGACCACAGCAGCTTTAACGATTCTGAATCTTCGCTGGCTTTGGTCAGCAAGGCTTCATAGGCCATATCACGCAGACGTCGCGACAGTGTGGGGTGTAGTGATTTGTGCTTGTCCAGCAAACGAACTAATCGTAATACCTCTGGCCAATTGCGCGCATTTTGATGCACTTTGAGTGCCAAGCGTAAGGCTTGGGTATGACGAATTCCACTCGTGTTTAATTCGCGCAGAGCGTCGAGCGCACGATCGGTTTCTTTGACATCCTCGGCATACAGCTCAACTGCTGTCATCAATCGTGCTGTTCTAAGATGCGTATCTTGATCAGCTTTTGATAACCATTCATCACGACGAATTGATTGCTGCATGCGCTGGGCTGCACGCGCTGCAATTAATGCAGCTAAGCCTGCATTATCTGGTGAGGCAGCTGCGCGCTCAGCTAATTTTTCTGCACGACCAAAACGGCCCTCTAAATAACTTTGCAAAGCTTCATTTAATGCGCGGCCTGATTCGCGTAACTGACGCATCGCACGGTACTGCTCGACACGACGCGGCATCGCTAACGTAGCTCGAACCGCTGCCAGAATCACCAGCACAAAAGAGAAGCTGGCCAGCATAACGACGATGAAAAAATTCAGCGAAAAATCGATCCGATACGGCGGATAGAACAAAACGACATTACCGGGATTAAAACGTGCAAGAACAGCTAAACCTATAGCTGATGCAAGCAATATCATGAGCCAGATAAAAAAGCGCATAGCGATTAAGGCCGCGAACGAGACTGACGAACAGCAGCAAGACTGTTCGCAAGGGTCGGCATTTCTATGTTGAGTACGCTCTCTTGTAATTGCTTGATCAAATCACGAGCGGCTTGCGTTTGCTTTGCACGAATCTCAAAATACCGAACCAAGGCGCGATCAGCCTCGGCAAGATCACTGCGGAAAGCTGCATCATTACGCGATAGCAGCGCTAACCTGGCATTGAGTAAGCGTAATTTCAAATTTTCTCTGGCAAAGAATGCTTCGCCGGGCGACAACAACAATGCTTCGGGCGTGCCTACGACTCGTACTCTGACCAATTGACGAATTTCATTCCACAAGTCGCTGCTCCAGCTATTCCAGCGCTCGAGCAACACTCCACGCCAATCGCTTGCGGCCTTTACATCAGCAGGTGTTTGAGCTGCCAGCTTAGATTTGGGGGTAGGAGCAACGACCGCAGGCTTTTCATCGGACAGCAAAGGCATTTGATCAATCTGAGCTACCAACGTGTCGAGTCTGACAGCTATGCCTGTCAGGTCAACGCTGGGTAAACTTTTAAGATTATCGATATCTTTTGCAATCGCACGACGAATTGCAATAAATTGCGGACGATCAGCTCGTGCCAGACGCGCATCTGCATTTTGCAGGGCTATCAATGCGCCACGAATATTTCCTGCTAACTGTAGTTGCTGACTTGCTGTGGACAATACTTGTTCTATTTCAGCCAAGGCCCAGTCATCACGATTTTTTGCCAGATCCTGATAAAGCTGTTCCAGAGCCAGTTGCTGACCTTGCGATTCCACTTGTTTCGCCTCAAGTACGGCTACTTTTCCCTGAATGAGTTTGAGTTCATCATCGACTCGGTTGGCAATCAACTTGGTCTGAATGTTCATGTTGTCGCCCGACTGCAAGCGCTGAGCCAACTCACGACGTAAATCGCTGATGTCGGTACGCGCACTCCACCATTGCAGACCGAGCAGGATAGCTAACAAGCCAACGATGAGCTTGAGATTAAATTCTTTACCATCCAAACCTTCAGGAAGGTGCCAGTTCCACTTACGCGCAGGCGGCTCAGTAGCCCTGGTTGCGGTTACCTCAGGCGGTGGTACTGTTGGCTGTGCTGTTGGCTGTGCCGCTGCCGCCGACTGGGATTCCGGTGTCACGGGCTGCTCTACAGGCGCTGGGATAGCCTCAGAAGTCGTGGCAGAACCAGTCGCAGACGCAGTTGCGTCGGACGTAGTAGACGATGGGGGGGATGGTGGCAGCTCGCTCATGGGCGCGATTGTATCGCGGCCATCAGTGCTTCGTCGCCTGAC
Source organism: Oxalobacteraceae bacterium (assembly GCA_021298555.1). Taxonomy (GTDB): domain Bacteria; phylum Pseudomonadota; class Gammaproteobacteria; order Burkholderiales; family Burkholderiaceae_D; genus Pernthalerella. The sequence continues at coordinate 33,116 of JAJTGE010000021.1, read as the reverse complement.
GCTGTCAGAATTACTTGCTCAAACCCAATGTTTTTTGCAGTCTCAGCAATACGTAAGTGCGGAACGATCAGTGTCGCCTGCTTAATTCGCTCCCAACCGGACGTTCCAGCCGCCTGCTGTACATCCTCTTTGAGATATCGCAGAGCTTCCGAACTGGTGATGATCCAGTCAGAGCGCGCATCGATCAGCTGGCTCAACTCTTGACGACGCTGATCATCCAGCAAGGGGGCGCTGCGGCTGTAGGCTGCTACCTGATCAACCGAGATCCCAGCCTCCCGCAAACGGTCGGCCAGTAATTCGCGGCCAGTTTCTGCTCGTACTATGAGCACCTTCTTACCAGCCAGCGCTGGCAAATCCACTACCTCGAGCAAAGTTTCAGAGTCGGTGCGCTGAGCATCTACAGGGCTTAGAACCATAGCAGTCTCGTTAGTAACACCATGCTTGGCCAAGGCCAGACGGCTGCCTTCGCCGACGACTGCCGCCACGACGCCCTGCGGCCAGTGAGACAAGCAGGTGAACGCAGCATCGATGGCATTGGGGCTAACAAAGGCAACCATGGCGTAGTCGGCCAGGCCCTTCATACAGGCTGTTAGCTGGGTATTGTCAGCCAGCGGCTGTATTTCCAAAAGAGGAAAAATACGCGCATCGCGCCCCATGGCGGTCAATCGCGCGGCCAGCGGTTCGGCCTGCGACTGGGGGCGGGTAATAACTATGGGTGTCTTACTCAAGCTTGCAAGCGGCAAGTATGGCGCTGGCATTCTGCGCCTCGAGTGCTATGGCAATTTCCTGGCCCAATGCTTCCGGCATAGCCGCGTCCCCATTAACCTCTGCACGTGCAATACGTAGCCCGTCGGGCGTGGCGACCATGGCGCGCAGGCGCATTTTGTTGTGTTCAACGGTAGCAAAGGCAGCCAGCGGTATTTGGCAGCTACCACCAAAGCTTTTGGAAAGAGTACGTTCAGCACGAACTGCGCGCTCGGTATCAATGTGGTTTAGCGGTGCAAGCAATTCAAGCAGCTCTTTACGACCAGAGGGTATTTCAATGGCCATGGCACCCTGGCCAGGCGCCGGCAGGCTGTGCTCCGGCTCTATAAAAGAGCTAATTCTGTCGGCCATGCCCAAACGTTTTAATCCTGCGGCAGCGAGAATGATAGCGGCGTACTCACCGCGATCAAGCTTACCTAGACGTGTATCCAGATTGCCGCGTAAGGGTTGTATGGTCAGCAGGGGAAAGCGTGAGGCTATCAATGCCTGACGTCGCAAACTGCTGGTTCCAACAACAGCTCCGGCGGGTAAATCTTCGAGGCTGCGGTACGTGTTGGAGACAAACGCATCGCGCGGATCTTCGCGTTCTAAGACTGCTGCCAGCTCAAAGCCCTCGGGCAGCTCCATGGGCACATCTTTTAATGAATGAACCGCCAAATCAGCTTCACCATTTTGCATAGCGACTTCGAGTTCTTTGACAAATAGGCCTTTGCCGCCGACTTTAGACAAGGTGCGATCAAGAATTTGATCACCTCGGGTAGTCATTCCAAGAATTGTGACCGTACTGAGCGGATATAATTCAAGTAAGCGTGCCTGCACGGTTTCTGCTTGCCACATGGCGAGCCTGCTCTCACGTGAAGCAATCACCAGTTTTCCGGAAAACGATGCGTTCAAAGCGGCCTCTCTGGTTCATGGCCGATGCACAAATTCGTCGACCCAATTGGTAATGCGTAAAAACCGGCGGATTTTATCATGCGCCCCTGGTGCAGCCTGGCCAAAAGCCGCGTTGCCGATGACTCAAGCTGAAAGCATATCCCTGCCATGGCAACCACCAAAAAAAATTCTACCCGTTTGTCTAAGACTATGGATAAAGATGCTCCACTCAAAGAAGACATACGACTTTTGGGTAGACTGCTAGGTGACGTAATTCGTCATCAAGAAGGCGATGCTGTTTATGAGATTGTTGAAACAATCAGGCAAACAGCCGTTCGCTTTCGGCGCGAATCTGATCCCGAGGCAGGTACCGATCTTGATCGGTTGCTTAAAAAACTAACGCGCGATCAAACAAATTCTGTGGTGCGAGCATTCTCGTATTTTTCACATCTGGCCAATATCGCCGAAGACCAACATCACAATCGTCGTCGTCGCTCTCACCTGCTGGCTGGTTCAGCTGCACAAGCTGGCAGCTTAGCTGCCACTTTATCTAAACTGGACGCCTCAGGTGTTTCTGGAAAAGCTGTGCAAGGATTTTTTACTGATGCGCTTATTTCACCTGTGCTCACTGCCCACCCGACCGAAGTACAGCGAAAAAGTATTTTGGATGCTGGTCGCGAGATTGCCCGGTTATTGGCTGCACGTGATTTACCTTTACCGCCTTCAGAAAAAAATCGAAATTCACAATTACTTCACGCAGAAATTGCCAAGCTCTGGCAGACGCGCATGCTGCGCTATTCAAAATTAACTGTTGATGATGAAATCGAAAATGCATTGTCGTATTACCGAATTACGTTTCTGCGTGAACTACCCGCATTAATGGAAGATATAGAAACTGAATTCGCAGAACAATTCCCTCACACTCGCAGCTTCTCGTTGCCACCCTTTGTGCAAATGGGCAGTTGGATAGGCGGTGATCGCGACGGTAATCCGAACGTAAATTCAGACACCATGAGCCGTGCAATGTCCCGCCAATCAACCACGATACTGGATTTTTATTTAGACGAAGTGCATGCACTGGGTGCCGAACTATCTATTTCAACTCTGTTGGTATCGGTTAGTCCCGCCCTGCAAACCATGGCAGATAATTCGCCCGATCATTCTCCCCACCGCACTGATGAGCCTTATCGACGTGCGCTGATTACGGTCTATGCCAGGCTCGCTGCCACTGCACGCAAACTAGGCGTTACCAATATTTTGCGCCAAGAAGTGGGCGCCATGGAGCCGTATGACGACATTACTGAATTCATTGCCGATCTAGATGTAATCGGTGATTCACTGCGCGCTAATCACGGCTTGCCACTGACCCGTCCACGCTTAAATACGCTGCGACGTGCTGCAACTATTTTTGGCTTTCATCTTGCAACCCTGGATATGCGCCAAAGTTCGGATATCCATGAACGCGTTATCAGTGAATTATTTCGCTCGGCCGATGTGTGCCCCGATTACAGCGCGCTACATGAAAATGAAAAACTAACACTACTGCAATCGGAGCTGCGTCAGCCTCGCCTACTTCACTCGCCATATCTTAGCTACACCGATGAAACAATCAGTGAGTTAGGTGTGATATCCATGGCGCGCACAGTTCGTGAACAATTTGGTTCACGTGCGATTCGCAACTACATTATTTCGCATACCGAAACCGTATCTGATTTGATGGAAGTGCTGCTGCTGCAAAAAGAAACGGGGCTGATGCGAGTTCATGCATCGCAGGCCAGTACTGTTGCCGAGTTGATGGTGATACCGCTCTTTGAAACTATTCCCGATCTTCGTAATGCCGCCGACATCATGAATGGCTGGCTTTCTATTCCTGCTGTACGCGAGCTGGTGCGTCAACAAGGCGATTTACAGGAAGTCATGCTGGGCTATTCCGATTCCAACAAAGATGGCGGTTTTCTCACCTCCAACTGGGAACTGTACAAAGCTGAAGTCGGATTAGTTCAGGTATTTCAAAAACACGGCGTGAAACTACGACTATTTCATGGTCGCGGTGGAACGGTAGGTCGTGGTGGTGGGCCTAGCCACGAAGCTATCCTGGCGCAACCGTCGGGCACGGTGAATGGTCAATTCCGTTTGACTGAACAAGGCGAAATTATCGCTTCAAAATTTTCCAATCCTGAGATCGGGCGTCGCAATCTTGAACTGGTTGTCGCCGCTGTTATGGAAGCTAGCCTGACGCTTCCCAGCTCTGAGAGCAAGCGCGCCAAGCAGCTCGCCAGCTTCGAAGGCACGATGGAAATCCTGTCCGATAACGCTTACCGAGCGTATCGCCATTTGGTGTACGAAACACCGGGCTTTACTGATTATTTTTTTGCTGCGACTCCGATTGCTGAAATCGCCGAACTTAACATAGGCTCCCGTCCAGCCTCGAGGAAATCAACCCGACGCATAGAAGACTTGCGTGCTATTCCCTGGGGATTCTCGTGGGGACAATGTCGACTATTGCTACCCGGCTGGTACGGATTCGGTAGCGCAGTGCAGAGCTGGCTATTGGATGAAAACAGTGGTCCAAAAACGAAAAAAATTACCATGCTGCGTGCCATGTATAAAGAATGGCCATTTTTTTCTACGCTGCTTTCCAATATGGACATGGTGCTTTCAAAAACAGATTTGGCAGTCGCCTCTCGCTATGCTGGCTTAGTCGCTGATAAAAAACTTCGAAACACTATTTTTAAGCGCATCTCGCTTGAGCATGAACTCGCTTGCGAATGTTTAGCCCTGATTACTGGTTCTAAAGAGCGCTTGGCGGGAAATCCTACCTTGGCACGCTCAATCAAAAATCGCTTTGCTTATTTGGATCCTCTGAATCACCTGCAAGTGGAATTAATCAAACGCCATCGCAGCTGGAAAGAGCAAGGACGAGAATCCGATGTGCGTGTTCACCGTGGCATTCACTTGTCCATCAACGGTATCGCAGCAGGTTTACGAAATACCGGCTGATCCACATTCAACACGATTCTATTCATGCGATTGTTGTACTAATCATAATAGGGATACACCTATCCACTATAATCGCAGCCACTTACTGTTATCGAGACTCCTATGTCAGATCAATTTTCTAAAAAAGACGAAGCCTGGTCGGCACGCTTCTCAGAGCCTGTCTCTGATTTAGTTAAACGCTATACCGCTTCCGTATTTTTTGACTACCGGCTGGCAGACGTCGATATTCAAGGATCACTCGCCCACGCAGAAATGCTGGCACATCAAAAAATCATCAGTCAACAAGATTATGCTGAGATACAGCGTGGCATGACTCAAATACAGACTGATATTTCAGCAGGTAAATTTGAATGGCTGCTTGATTTAGAAGATGTGCACCTGAACATAGAAAAACGTCTGACCGAATTAGTCGGCGATGCCGGCAAACGTTTGCATACCGGTCGTTCTCGGAATGACCAAGTCGCAACCGACATACGACTCTACCTACGCTCTGCCATTGATGATATTCAGCGTTTGCTCAAAGATTTGCAGCATGCGCTCTTACATCTCGCTGAACAGCATGCGGCAACCATCATGCCGGGGTTCACCCATATGCAAGTCGCACAGCCCGTGACGTTTGGTCACCATATGCTGGCCTATGTAGAAATGTTTAATCGCGATACAGAGCGCATGATGGATTGTCGCAAGCGCGTCAATCGACTGCCTCTGGGTTCGGCAGCTCTCGCCGGAACTACCTTCCCTATCGATCGACTCCGTGTTGCAAAAACTCTGGGCTTTGATGACATCTGCCACAACTCCCTTGATGCGGTATCAGATCGAGATTTTGCAATTGAGTTTTGTGCGGCAGCTGCGCTGGTGATGACGCATATATCACGCCTCTCAGAAGAATTGGTGTTGTGGATGAGCCCGCGTATAGGTTTCATTGATATCGCTGATCGATTTTGTACGGGTTCATCGATCATGCCGCAGAAAAAAAATCCTGATGTCCCAGAATTAGCTCGAGGAAAAACTGGCCGAGTAAACGGCCATCTGATTGCATTACTGACTCTGATGAAAGGTCAGCCTCTGGCCTATAACAAAGATAATCAGGAAGACAAAGAACCGTTATTCGATACGGTCGACACAGTAATTGATACCTTACGAATTTTTGCTGATATGGCCACAGGCATCACCGTCAAACCGGACGCCATGCGTAATGCCGCATTACAAGGATATGCCACTGCTACAGATTTGGCCGATTACCTGGTAAAAAAAGGTCTGCCATTTCGTGATGCACATGAAGCCGTTGCTAAGGCAGTCAGATCATGCGAGCAGCACGCATGTGATCTGACTGAACTAACACTTACCCAACTGCGCGAATTTTCTCCGTTAATAGAAGACGATATATTTTCTATACTTACTTTGGAGGGTTCTGTCGCTGCTCGCAACCATCCAGGTGGAACGGCACCCGCTCAAGTGGTTGAATCCATAAAACATGCTCGGAACCGCCTCAGATAACTGATCTGTTCCAAACCGAATACAACATTCCGAATAATTTCCTGTTTAGTAAGGATTCCGGGCAATGTTGTGATAAAACGTCTTCGTGATTCAAAAATAACGAGATCGGTAAAATAATTTAGCCGCTGTTGCATAGCAGCATTTGGATATAGGCTCCACAGCGTCTAAATTTTCGTTCATGCTCGTGACACCTCCGCCAAGCACCATCCGGCACAACTGTTACGAGCGGCGTATCCGACTGAAAAAAAGAATACGGGAGACCCTGATTAGCTCACTGAACGGTATCTAGCTCTATCTAAAATTCCGTTCTGAGATCGATAGCACTGACCTGACTCTACGCATCGCAGATGAAGGTAAGCAGTTTTCATCAATCAGCTTGCTCCTGAGTCCCATGAATTTTTCGTGAAAGAAAACCGACCATGTCATTTTTATTGTCGTTCTCCCGATTCATTGATGCACTAAATGAAAAAATCGGACTGGCAATCAGCTGGGCACTTTTGTTAGCCGTGCTGATCTGCAGTGGCAATGCCCTAGTCCGCTATACCTTCAACACCAGTTCCAATGCTTGGCTAGAAATACAATGGTACCTATTTGGTGCCATTTTTCTTCTGGCTTCTTCCTACACACTCAAACGTAACGAACATGTACGTATCGATGTAGTCGTAGGCAGATTTTCCAAGCGTACGCAAGTGTGGGTTGATGTGTTCGGTTTCATCTTCTTTCTTTTACCTGCCACGCTACTCATTCTGTATTTTGCAGTTCCCTTTGCATATGAGTCCATCCGCAATCAGGAAGTCTCCAGTAATGCAGGCGGATTAATTATTTGGCCCGCCAAGACATTGATACCAGTGGGTTTTCTATTACTTTCCCTGCAAGGGCTCTCCGAGCTTATTAAGCGAATTGGTTATTTGATGGGATTAGTCGAAGCCAGCGCGTTTGAGAAGCAAGTGGCTACCCCTGAAGAAGAGATCGAGGCAATTAAAGCCGCGAACAAACTTAACTGATCAAATCGAGGCCTATAAATGATTGAATTTCTGATTGCGAACATGGCTCCGGTCATGTTCATTGCCCTGATCATATTTTTGCTATCGGGTTTCCCGGTGGCGTTTTCGTTAGCCGCTAACGGCCTGCTGTTTGGCCTCATTGGTATCGAAGTCGGCCTGCTCAAACCTGAACTGCTGCAAGCACTACCGAATCGTCTGTTCGGTATTATGGCTAACGACACTTTATTAGCCATTCCATTTTTCACCTTCATGGGCCTCATACTTGAGCGCTCAGGAATGGCCGAAGATTTGCTCGACACCATAGGTCAGTTGTTTGGTCCACTGCGCGGCGGTATTGCATATGCGGTGATTTTTGTGGGCGCTCTGTTGGCGGCCACCACAGGCGTCGTAGCAGCATCCGTTATTTCTATGGGCTTAATTTCGCTGCCTGTGATGCTGCGTTATGGCTACGACAAGCGAATTGCCTCTGGTGTTATTGCAGCATCCGGCACACTGGCGCAAATTATTCCGCCCTCATTAGTACTTATCGTTATGGCCGATCAGCTAGGACGTTCTGTCGGTGATATGTATCAGGCCGCATTTATTCCCGGTCTTGTTCTTACTGCTTTTTATACGTTGTACATCCTGCTGGTCTCCCTGATTAAGCCTAACGCGCTGCCTGCTCTGCCACCAGAGGCACGTAACCTGCGCGAGGACAATGGCGACAGTGGTGTTGCGTCGCTAGTAGTACTTTTGTTGATAGGCATAACAGCCTCCTGGGTGTTTGGAAAATTTCATCTGGCGGCCAACACCAAACTCGCTACCGATGAAATTGCCGTCTACAGCGGCCTTGTTGGCGTTGTTCTTGTCTACGCTATTGCACTTGCTAACAAAAAACTCAGCCTGGGTCTATTTTCTCGCATGGCTGAAAAAGTGATTCTGGTTCTGGTTCCACCACTGGCATTGATATTCCTGGTATTGGGTACGATCTTCGTCGGTATCGCCACACCGACTGAAGGTGGCGGCATGGGAGCGTTAGGGGCCATGATCCTGGCCTTTCTGAATCGCAGACTGACCGGTGACTTGCTCAAGCAAGCTATGAATTCGACGTCGCGTCTGGCCTGCTTTGTGTTGTTCATACTGATAGGCTCCAGCGTATTTTCGCTGGTATTTCGGGGTATCAATGGCGATCTGTGGGTCGAGCATCTTTTAACATCGCTGCCGGGTGGTACTGCAGGCTTCCTAATCGTCGTCAATATTCTTTTCTTTTTCTTAGCTTTTTTCCTGGATTTTTTTGAACTTGCTTTCATTCTGGTACCGCTCGTTGGACCGGTTGCAGACAAGTTGGGAATTGACTTGATATGGTTTGGTGTTTTGCTGTCTGTGAACATGCAAACCTCCTTCATGCATCCACCGTTTGGTTTTGCGCTGTTCTTCTTGCGCTCGGTCGCACCCAAGGAAGTTAAGACCACCGATATTTACTGGGGTGCCGTGCCCTTTGTTCTGATTCAGCTGATTATGGTTGCTCTTATTATTAGTTTCCCCAATCTGATTTCTGTCGATAGCAAAACGGATATGAAAGAACAAATCGAGTTAAATATTCAAATGCCGGGTAGTGAATTAGAGTCGGAAACACCCAAGCTTGAATTTAATCTTGATGGCGATAAAGACGGGGGTGGCGATCTCAAACTCAACATGGGTGAGCCGGATAAAAAATAGTAACTGTCGCTGTAGATCAGTTTTTATGATCAAGCCAGATCCCGCAAGGATCTGGCTTTTTTTTATCATCCTTATATGGTGATAACTGAGCGATCCTTTACGCCATAAAAAAACCCGCTGATGGTCAGCGGGTTGAGACTCAGTTTAGATCTCTGGATATTAGTTCAAGCTCAAAGCCAGTATCTAGCGATTACGGCTCACCAGATAACTCTGGATAGGAAGTTCAGCTACCGAATACCACTGATTCTGATCGCGCTGGAAACGACGCCATTGATCAAATACTTTTTTGAATCGTGGATTTTTTTGTGCTTCTTCGTCAAATACATCCGTAGCTGCCTTAGAACACGCATCAAGAATTGGTTTCGAAAAACTGCGTAACTTGGTGCCATTTTTCATTAACCTTGCTAACGCCGTTGGATTTTTTGCATCGTACATAGACTGCATCACCACATGCGCTTCATAGGTAGCTACCTCGAGTGCCGCCTGATACTCCTTGGGTAATTTATCCCACTCTTTTTGATTCACATAAAACGACAGCTGCGCACCCGACTCCCACCAACCTGGCGAATAATAAAAAGGGGCTACTTTGTTGAAACCCAGTTTTTCGTCATCATAGGGGCCTATCCATTCAGCCGCGTCTATCGTGCCTTTTTCCAGTGCCGGATAAATATCGCCTCCAGCAATCTGCTGAGGAACGACACCAAGCTTTTGCATAACCCGACCAGCAAAGCCACCTACGCGCATCTTCAGGCCGTTCAACTCTTGGGGTGTATTGACTTCCTTGCGAAACCAGCCGCCCATCTGGCAACCAGTATTCCCACCCATAAAATTGAGAACGCCGAAATCATGAAAAAATTCGCGCATCAATTGACGACCACCACCTTGATCCATCCAAGCGGTTTGTTGACGTGATGTCAGGCCAAAAGGGATAGCTGTGTCAAAGGCAAAAGTAGCGTCTTTACCGAAGTAGTAGTAAGACGCCGAATGGCCCATTTCGACTGTGCCCGCCTGAACCGCATCGAATACTTGCAACGCTGGAACTAATTCACCTCCCGGGAAAGTTCGTATCGAAAATTTTCCATCAGTGAGTTGGGCTACTCGTTTAGCTACTATTTCTGCCGCCCCAAAAATAGTATCCAGAGACTTAGGAAAACTAGAGGCCAAGCGCCAACTGACTGTAGGATTAGTTTGTGCAATGGCTGGTGCTGCAAGCGCGCCGACGGTTACACCCGCGGCAGCTTTTTTGATGAAGTCACGACGTTGCATATATGTCCCCCTATACCGAGCCTAATACAAGGTGCAAATTCGCAGCTCGGAATTATTTACGAAAATGCACTGTTTCCATTAAAACATCGACAATTCTAGGGGGTGAACTTAGACGGCAGCAAGGCCGGTGAACGCGTTGGCAACAGTGTGTTGTTTAGGCGCATTGAGGGAAACATTTCTGCGCTATTAAGCAAACTTTCTTGTGGCTACGACGAAGGTTTTTCGTGGGAATGGAGTGTTGCGAAAGCACCTCGTGATCAATGGGCTCTTTTGTGAAATATCACATTGGCGAAAAACAAAGCCCGGACGATCAAGGAACGTCCGGGCGATAAAAGCAAAGGTAAAACAAGAAAATCAGGAACCAGCGATAGTCATGCTTTCGATCAAGATCGATCCAGAATTCTTCGTTCCACGCTCCAGTACGTCGCTACCGATGCCAGCAATATTTTTAAACATGTCGCGCATGTTTCCGGCAATCGTAATTTCCTCTACTGCGTATTGAATTTCTCCATTCTCAACCCAGTAACCTGAGGCACCGCGCGAATAATCACCCGTTACATAATTTAAGCCCTGACCCATGAGCTCAGTAACCAGTAAACCCGTATGCATCTTTTTTAGCATCGCGCGAAAATCATCGGTATCTTTAGTGCGAGTTGAACGAATTTGAAGATTATGGGAACCACCTGCATTGCCTGTTGTCTTCATACCTAATTTGCGGGCAGAGTAGGTCGATAAAAAATAACCTTGCAAAATTCCATTACTAACCACATCACGCCGTTGCGTGCGCACTCCCTCTTCGTCAAATGGCGCAGAGCCTACACCACCTAAGAGATGTGGATCCTCGATGATTTGTATATCCGGTCCAAATATGGCTGTGCCAAGAGAATCGGTTAAAAAAGTTGATTTTCTGTAGAGAGCGCCGCCTGAAACAGCCTGAACAAAAGCGCCGAGCAAGCCTATCGCTTGCGGAGCTTCAAACAGTACGGGGCACTTACGGGTGTCAAGCTGACGTGCATGAAGACGAGATAATGCGCGTTCGGCAGCATAACGGCCTATCGCTTCCGGATTCGCAAGCTTGGTAGGATTTCTGTCAGATGAATACCAACCATCGCGCTGCATGTTATTGCCCTTGCCGGCGATAGGAGATACCGAAAGCGAATGCCGGGAATAAGGGTAACCCGCAATAAATCCTCGCGAATTAGCCAACACAAAATGCGATTGCTGCGCAAAGGTATTCGCACCTTCGCTATTGGTAATGCGCTTATCTACGGCAAATGCAGCAGCTTCAGCTCGCTGTGCCAACTCGGCTGCTTCAGCCGCCGTGAGCTGCCAAGGGTGAAATAATGAGAGATCACGCGGATGGGTTTCAAGAACATCCTGGTCTGGTAAACCTGCGCAATCATCCTCTGCCGTAAAACGTGCGATGTTGTAGGCCGCCTCTACGGTGTCTTTCAGCGCTTGGGTAGAAAAGTCGGAGGTACTAGCGTTGCCTCGACGAATAGCTTTGCCTTCGCCCAAAAAGACCGTTACGCCTATGCCTTTGTCTTTGTTTTGTTCTATGGTCTCGACTTTGCCTTTGCGTACACTCACCGAAAGTCCTTGACCTTCACTGATTTCCACAACCGCATCCGATCCACCCTTTTCACGCGCAAAACGCAGCACATCGCTCGCGATCTCTTTAAGTTGCTCCTGACTGTGGGTGAAGATGGCATTATTCATAGGGCATTTTCATAATTAAGTATCAAAGCGGGTATCATAGCAGCCGTTGACCATCGACATACGTTGCCCATCATGCCAAATGCAAATCGCGGCTCCGTCGGATTCCAGTCGAGTGAATTCGAGCAGCAATACGAGCGCCCCTCCAAATCACAACTTAAACGCGACATGACCGCCCTGCAGAAAATGGGCGCCGTGTTAGTTGCCGCACCCAGCGACCGCGTCAAACGCGTCCCTATGCCTGTGGACGTACTTGAAGCCATCATGGAATGTCAGCAAATTACCGATCATGAAGGCCGGCGCAGACAATTACAGTATGTTGGCAAAAAGATGCGCACGCTCGAAGACTCTGAGGTTGCAGTAATTCAGACCGCCATAGACAGCTGGAACGGGGCCTCTAAGTCCGAAACTGCGGCTTTGCATGCGATAGAAAGGCAACGCGAACGTTTGCTTGCTGACGACAATGCGCTCACTGCTTTGCGTGAAAAATATCCTGATCTGGACATTCAACATGCGCGTAACTTGATACGCAATGCGCGCAAAGAGCAAGCTGAACAAAAACCACCCAAAGCGTATCGTGAAATTTTTCAACTTTTAAAAAATTTAAAAAAATCCTCAATACCATCAGACACTGCCGACCATCTGCAAGAGTATGACGATGATGAAGAAACGTAATCATCCTGACGAGTTACTTATCGGATTAGTATCTATCTCCGATCGCGCTTCCACTGGTGTCTATGAAGACCAAGGCGTGCCCGCCCTTAAAGAATGGTTTACTCAGGCACTATCGAGTCCATGGCAAATGGAAACCCGCTTAATCCCCGATGATCAAGCAACCATAGAAAAAATCGTTATTGAACTAGTCGATGTGACTGGATGCGATCTGGTAATGACTACTGGCGGCACCGGCCCCGCGCGACGCGACGTTACGCCAGAAGCAACCCTTGCTGTGGGCACCAAAATCATGCCGGGGTTTGGCGAACAAATGCGCCAAATCAGCCTGCGTTTTGTGCCTACGGCGATACTATCGCGTCAGGTTGCAGTGATCCGCGAGACAACGGACCATGCTGCTTTGATCATGAACCTGCCAGGCCAACCCAAATCCATACGCGAAACGCTGGAAGGATTACGCGATGAGGCGGGTAAAACCATAGTTCCGGGTATTTTTGCCGCCGTTCCCTATTGCATAGACTTAATTGGTGGCCCGTATATCGAAACTCACGATGATGTTTGCAAAGTGTTTCGGCCCAAATCAGCTTTACGGACCAAATAAAGAGCGAATTATTTTTCGTTCGTCACCTCCTCTGCTTGCTAGTCAGCGTTTAGAAAGCTACTCACCATGTCATTATTGGAAAGCGTAGAAATTACCACCGGCGATCACCCTACTGCAGCCGTTATCTGGATGCATGGCTTGGGTGCTGATGGCCGTGATTTTGTACCTATTGTGGGTGAACTCGATTTATCAGGCTGTCCTGATATTCGCTTCATATTTCCTCATGCTGAGATGATCCCCGTCACGATCAATAATGGCTACGTCATGCGCGCCTGGTACGATATTCTTGGTATGGATTTAGTCAAACGTGAAGACGAAGCTGGTCTTAGAAAATCGCAACAACAGATCGAGCAATTAATTACGCGTGAAATCGAGCGCGATATTCCCACCGATCGCATTATCCTGGCTGGATTTTCCCAAGGCTGCGCAATGACATTGCAAACTGGCTTGCGCTATCCAAAAAAATTAGCGGGCTTACTTTGTCTTTCTGGTTACCTTCCGCTGGCTGATAGCGTCCCAGCAGAGCGCAGTGAAGCGAATAGTTCTACCCCCGTATTTATGGCACACGGCCGTGCTGATACTGTCGTTCACATTCATCGTGCGGAGGCTTCACGCGATTACTTAAAAAATCTGGGCTACGCTGTGCAATGGAAAGACTATCCTATGCAGCACTCCGTATGCGAAGAAGAAATCGACGACATAGGGCTGGTCATCAAAGAGTGGCTGACTACCTAATCAGATCTAGCGAATTTCTCATTCGAGCTTCAACAGCTAAACAGATCATGTAACGACTATGCTGGTGCACGGTAAAGTTTTTTCTGCACCACACGATGATCATTTAAGCTTTGCTCTAACTGCGAAAAAATAAACATATGTCACGACTTCATCATGAATTACACCGCATGCACCGAATTAACTGGCTGCGTGCTGCCGTATTGGGTGCAAATGACGGCATTATCTCTACCGCTAGTTTAATGCTCGGAGTAGCTGCGTCTGATGCCAGTCATCATGCCATTCTGATTGCGGGTTTAGCCGGGCTCATTGCGGGAGCAATGTCCATGGCTGCTGGTGAATACGTTTCTGTGCAAGCGCAGTCAGATACTGAGCAAGCAGATATAGCGTGCGAACGACAAGAGCTTGAGGAAGACCCAGCTGCTGAGCACAGAGAACTTACCGCAATCTATGTCAGCCGTGGCTTAAAACATGATCTGGCCAGCGAAGTCGCTGCTCAGCTTAGTGCACATGACGCTCTTGCTACGCATGCCCGCGAAGAACTAGGCATCACCAAGTTAGGTACAGCACAACCAATACAAGCGGCATGGACATCGGCGCTGAGTTTCGCCAGCGGTGCACTTCTTCCTTTACTGGTTGCTGTTATTACGCCCACAGCTTTTTTGCAGCCGCTCGTTGCTGCAAGCTCGTTAGTGGGACTGATAATACTGGGCGGATTGGCTTCGCGTGCTGGTGGCGCCTCCATGGTACGTGGTAGTTTGCGCGTAGCTTTCTGGGGCGTTGCGGCAATGGTAGCTACCAGCCTGATAGGCTGGGCATTTGGTACAGCCGTTTAGCCGCCTGGCACAGTAGCTTTATAACTTTGCAGCTAATCAAATCTTTGTAATACGTTTAACTCATTCTCATGGCTATTACTTCTCCAACCTTTAGCGTACTGTTTCTATGCATGGGAAATATCTGCCGCAGCCCAACGGCACATGGTGTTTTTCGCCATCTGGTAAGTGAACAAGGCTTAAGCCAACAAATCCTCACTTCATCGGCCGGCACCCATAATTACCATCCTGGTGAACCACCGGATAGTCGAAGTCAAAAGCATGCGCGTGTGCGTGGGTATGATTTGTCTGACTTAAGAGCAAGGCAAATTTCTGCTAGCGATTTCGAACAGCATGATCTGCTCTTGGCCATGGATTGGGATAATCTGGCCTTGGCTCAAGAGTCGTGTCCGCCAGAACATCAGCGCAAGCTGCGTCGCTTAACTGAATTTTGCAGAAAACATGAGGCGACAGTCGTACCAGATCCTTATTACGACGGTGAAGCCGGCTTCGAACATGTGCTTGACCTGGTTGAAGATGCATGTAATGGTTTGCTAGAACATGTTCGGCAGCGCCTGTATGCCAATGTGCCCAAACACACGGGAGATTCGCTATGACCAAATCCAAGATAAGCCTGATCTTGATCCTCCTTCTTATTGTTGGTGCCGTGCTGGGGGCGCTGAAAGCCACGGGTGTGCTTCACTGGGGTGAAGAATCCAAGTCTGGCTTTCAAAAGAAAGGCGTGCTGGCCGTCATTTGTGAAGTCGAGGTCAGTCGTCCAGTCAATGGCCTTGGTCAACCGTTCGAAGTCGAGTCTATGACCATGCCCGCTGAGTTCAATCTCGATGAAAAAACTGGCTGGTACCCAGGGGAGTTCACTATTTCAGAAAACCGCAAAGGCAGTCTCACAATCCAAGGACCTATCCTTGAGATATCGCGTCCGGCACTTTTCAAAAAATATGGATTTGCTGTACTGGGTGATCATGCCACTCTGGACCGAACCAACGGCAGTTTTAAACAGTGGGTAGATCTTGAAGGTGGAAAACGTCTTGACCTGATTACCGGAAGCTGCAGACGCACCACCAACGCACCTTTCTGAGAACACGTCACACCTAATGCTCTCGCATCAATAAAAAACTATCGTGATTGGTTAAACCACAGTAAACGAGAGCATTACTTACCTGCCATAGTGTAGGCATCGCTTTGCCCACATTGTGTGCTGTTTCGCTAAACGTTCCCCCACCAAAAACCATTCAGATTTTTGTATTTGTCTTTCGTGATGACTCTTCCAACTACCAACGCCACAGCAGAAAATCGACCGCTGATCATCGCACTGACAGGTACCTTGTCACTGGCCGTTGCCATGGGTATAGGACGTTTTGCATTTACGCCGCTCATGCCCATGATGTTGCACGATCAACTGCTTGACCTGGCCAGTGCAAGCTGGCTGGCCAGCGCAAATTATGTCGGCTACTTGTTGGGTGCTTTACTGTGCTCGCTACAACCCACCCTATGGGCCAAACGTGGCTGGTCACCGCTACCCAGTCCACTCATGGTGCGCGGTGGGCTGGCACTGACTTGTGTATTCACTGCGATGATGGCCATCGATGAACCCGCTGCATGGCCTTGGTTGCGTTTTCTCGCCGGTCTGGTAACAGCTGTGGCTTTCGTATTTACCTCTAGCTGGTGTTTGGGTCACCTATCGCGACTTAAATCACCTGCTGCGGGCGGAATAGTCTATGCAGGGCCTGGTGTAGGTATTGCCATCAGTGGTTTGTTAGCCAGCCTGATGGTGCAGCTTGAGTGGCACTCACATCATGGCTGGTTGGCATTTGGATTGTTAGCTGCTGTGTTGACAGCCATCGTATGGCCAGCTTATGGGCATCCTGATGCTGAATTAGCGCTAGCCTCGGGATCGAAAGAAACCATCAGCACTAGCGGTAGCGTCACCGAAAAAGTCGCCTTAACAATTGCCTATGGATTTGCTGGTTTTGGCTACATCATTACGGCCACTTTCCTGCCCGTCATAGCTCGAACTGCGTTACCAGATTCGGCATGGCCAGATCTTTTCTGGCCTCTGCTAGGCATAGGCGTTGCCATCGGCGCATTGATCGCCTCTCGCATACCCACTCGCATAGATCAACGTTTGCTTTTGGTGGGTTGCTATCTCATGCAAGCCAGCGGCATCGCATTAAGTAACTTGATTCCTACTTTGTCAGGCTTCGCCATAGGCTCGGTGCTGGTTGGCTTACCTTTTACTGCCATTACTTTTTTTGCTGTGCAGGTTGGTCGCCGCTTGCATCCCCAAGCACCCTCGGCCATTATCGGCTTGCTATCTGCATCATTTGGGTTATGCCAAATTGGTGGTCCGCCTTTGGCTGCGCTGTTGATTGCCCATGCGCCATCAACTGCGACCGGCTTTTCTTGGTCATTGGATGTCGCCGCGTCAACTCTGGTGGTCGGGGCAGGTATTTACTATTGGATGGTTAAGGCATTTCCTGCCGAGCAAGCCAGTGCGGCATTCAGCTCTAAACGCAGCTAGCGCGCAGCAGGAGGATCGCTGTATAACACCGTGATGCTTATACGGCGATTGCGCGGATCATTGACATCCTTAGGATTAAACGGCGCAGTATCAGCTACCCCTTCAATTCGCTCAAAACGCGATGAGGGCATGCCTGCTTTTTCCAGCATACGACGGGTTGCCTCGGCGCGCTCTATGGACAAAGACCAATTAGTGCGTTCACTATCCTCTGGAAAGGGTGAACTATCGGTATGGCCTTTAACAGATAATTTGTTCGGCATACTCGCCACTGATTTCGCTACTTCACTGATCAATGCCGCTGCGCGTGGGCTCATGCTGGCGTTACCACTGCCAAACATCGAAAAATTCGCCTTGTCGATAATCTCTACCCTCAAACCATCGCGTTCCCGAATTACATTCACCTGATTCTGCAAATCCGATAACTGCGGATTTTTCGACAGATTTTCTTTGATGTCCTGTTCCAGCTTATCGAGTTTTTCGCGTTTAGCTTGCTCGGCGATCTGTTGTTTCATTTGTTCGGAGATATTCTCTCCGTACTTAGAAACCTTGGGATTATCTTTCTCAGATGGACCCTGATCTTCACCAGGGCCGGCTTCGGTACGCGGAGTCGGTCGCTCTATCAACTGAGTTTGCGTCGGTGGGCCAGGAACACCCTCAGGATCAACGATAGATGCACCCCCCAGCATGCCGTTGGAGCCGGCCGCCTCGCCTAGCGCTGGCTCGCGCCGGGTTGAGGGTTGAAAATACTCTGCAATGCCTTGACGCGAGTCCTGATCGGTTGAACCCAATAGCCACATGAGCAGGAAGAAGGCCATCATCGCCGTCATCATGTCAGCAAGCGCAATTTTCCACGCTCCGCCGTGTGCTCCGGCATGGCCCTCGTCGACTACCTTTTTCCACTTGATGATGGGTTCAACTGGAACCGCTTCAACTTCAGCGCCATTTTCATCCGTTTTTGGGTCAGCATCAGCCATGGTAATTAGTTTTTAGTACAGTGAAAATGAGATATCGACAGAACAGCCGCCTACTAGAGCGAGACTAATTAATTACTTTTCAGAAATATAAGCCAAACTGGAACAGGTGTCGACCACTCAGCCCATTTAACCGCTTACCCCATCTCGAAATTGGCCATACCTTCTAGTGCCTTAACCATGGCGGAATGATCCCAACCTTTGCCGCCATGCGCCACACACGAGGAAAACAACTGCTGCGCGTTGGCCGTATTAGGCAGAGAAAGGCCCAAGCTACGCGCGGCAGATAACGCAAGGTTGAGATCCTTTTGATGCAGTTCGATGCGAAATCCGGGGTCAAAGGTGCGCTTAATCATGCGCTCGCCGTGGACTTCAAGTATGCGCGAGGATGCAAAACCGCCCATCAATGCTTGTCTGACCTTTGCAGGATCAGCGCCTGCACGGGCGGCAAACAGCAAAGCCTCGGCAACTGCCTCAATATTTAACGCCACAATGATCTGGTTGGCTACCTTGGCCGTTTGACCATCGCCATGACCACCCACATGCGTAATATTTTTTCCCATCAGCTCAAACAAAGGCTTAACACGCTCAAAACCTGAAGGGGTGCCACCCACCATGATCGTAAGTGCGGCATTCTTGGCGCCGACTTCACCGCCTGAAACCGGAGCATCAACATAGTCGACACCCATCGCTTCTATGCGCAGCGCAAAATCTTTAGTAGCTATAGGTGAGATCGAGCTCATATCCACCACAGCCTTACCCTTGGTCAGACCCTGCGCCACACCCTTATCACCAAACAACACTAGTTCAACATCCGGTGTATCGGGCAGCATCAAAAATAGGATATCCGCTTGCTGGGCTACCTCCATAGCATTGGCACAGATGACAGCACCCTCCTGCTTAAGATAATCTGGAGTGGCACTGCGCGTATGCGTAAATAACTGATGGCCAGCCTTCAGTAAATGTTGTGCCATGGGGCCGCCCATAATCCCTAGGCCTATGAAACCAAGTTTTTGTTTGTGTGAGCTCATGTGTTTATCTCGTTTGAGGAAATTGATCAGATATGAAAGTCGCTAGACTATAGAGTCGAGCAGCATTAGGTAGATTATGTCATGCCGAAATCAGCGACTGGAAATCAGAAAATCTATGGCCGTGTTTTTCAGCTGTGTGTGCACGCCTAGTATTAACCCTAACCTGCAACCCGTAGTGTATGTGCTGTCAATTAGTAATTGATTTACTGAACTACCTCACACCGCCTCGTGTAGTTGATTGAGCAAATACCTGATCTGTAAGTGAACCTTATCTAAAGTAATGATAGTTATGACCGCCTCATAACATGAGCGCTGTAACTACATAATCCATACTTTAGGAGAGGCAAATGCACACTTTCGTCGTCGTCGGCAACAGCCTTGAAGTACTTGGTCCGGTTCTGCAAGCGATACGAAGTTTTAGTCGTGCATCAATTAAAGTCGTTGGTAATGATACGACTCGGTCGATACGATGGTCTCTCATGTGCTCACAATGGAAGTACGCCACCCTGCAGATGAATGATGATGATCATTTACTTCAGACACTGCATCACATCTGCACAAAAAATTCATCCTCATGCATTATTGCTGCCGATTGTGATGCGGCACATGCTTTAAACCGACTGCGCTCACAATTACACGTACCACTTGCGCCCACCCCGAGTGCAGAACAACTCGCACTGTTTGAAGACAAATGGCACTTTCATCAGTTTTGCCAACAACAAGAATTACCAACGCCTTCGACCTGCTATTTTCAAAATAAAAAACAATTGGATTTTTCTACGCTTGCTACAACTTTAGGTATTCCGTTTGTCATTAAACCGACCAATCGTGCTGGCTCGGAAGGCGTAAAAATTATTAGCTCTGCAGCTGAACTAGAGAAGGCTATCCTTCACAATGCTAACTACCAATTCACTCCACTGTTAGCGCAAAAATATATCGCCGGTAAAGATATCGATATCAGCCTCCTAGCCGTTGATGGTCACGTTAAGGTCGTAGCCGTGCAGCAGGTGAGTGGATCGGTCATAGAGTTTTTATCTGAGCCAACTCTGGAAGTTATGGCATCCACACTTTGCAAATCCAGCAGCTACGAAGGTGTGATGCATATTGATGCGCGTATCGATGAACTCAGCGGAAAAATTTATCTGATTGAATCGAACCCACGTTACTGGGCATCGCTCAGCGCTGCGCTCTGGTGCGGCGTGAATTTTGTGCAGGAGAGCCTCAAGTACATCTCTATTACTCACAGCCATGAAAATACAAACCGTTTGGTCGGAGCACGCGCTTACACACGTTACCCACTACTGCGACCTGGAGGTTTACGGTGCCTTGCGCTCGATCGCGGTTTGCGTGGCCGTCTGGTGCGGCTCTCAGTCATCGATCCCTGGAAAATATCCCGATTAATTTTAGGCATATCTAAGCAACTGCTGCGGCATGTGCGAACTACCCTTCCACGAATAAAACAGCACTAAATTCCCCAAAGCGCTGGTTTACTTGTTTCCAAATGTAATGGGTCGATCCAGAAATTATTCCCTCCGCTATGGTTGAGTGGCAAGTCAACCCTGCCATAAACGGAGGCATCATGAATACCAAAAATTATGCATCTACCCTACCCTGTTTAATTCTTGCTCTACTTAGCGGACTTCCCCTGCTCGCCTATGCGCAAGCTCAGGAAATAGCACGCGTACTCTCAAGTACTCCCGTGGTGACTCAAGTAAGCCAGCCAAGGCAAGTGTGCGGCGAAACTCAAGTCATTACCGCTGCGCCCAAATCCGGAGCTGGCGCGTTAATGGGTGCTATCGCGGGTGGCGCCATCGGTAACAGCATAGGCGGCGGCTCAGGTCGTGCCCTGGCCACAGCGGCCGGTGTCATTGGTGGTGCTATTTTTGGCGATAGCATTGAAGCCGCACCTGCGCCGGTACGACAACAAATGACTAGCTGCACCACGCAAATAAGCTATGAGAATCGAGTGACTGCTTACAACGTAGTTTATGAGTATGGTGGCAAGCAATACAGCATTCAACTTCCTAATGATCCCGGGCCTTATTTACCGGTGAACGTCACCCCAGCCATACTCGCAGCACCCCCCGCGCCCAGCACCACCATCACGACTGCTCCACCTATAGTCACTACACCGAGCTATGTAACGCCGACCTATGTAACACCAACTTATGTCACACCTATGTATGTAGCACCGATGTATACGCAACCTATGTACGCTGCTCCTCTTTACCGCACACCGCGATTTTCTACACCGGGCGTATCTTTTCACTTTGGACATCACGGCCATCGCCATGGACACCATCACGATCATTGGCGTTGGCAATAAGGCGGGCCTCGTAGCAGCTGCTTAGTCGGCCTCAAGAACCCGTATACTCGGCGTATAAACCTTTAACCTCTAAAATAAGATCGCTTAACGGGCGACTAATCTTTGAGCGTAGCTGATCCTATACAGCCTAATCATGAAAAAAATAAAAACTATTGGTGTTATTGGTGCTGGTTCTATGGGTATGGCCATCGCCTTGAATCTGCAACAGAAGGGATATGGCATCGTTATTCGCGATATCCGTACTGACGTAGAAAACACGGCTCGTAATCACGGTTTGGTCGTTGCAGATAGCCCAGCTGAGCTGGCTGCAAAATCCGACTTCATACTCATCATTGTCGTCAACGCCGCGCAAGCACATCAGGTACTTTTTGGCGTGAATGGTGTGTCACAGATAGCCCCCGAAAATAAAACCATCATGATCTCGTCGACTATCGCGCCAGACGATACCGAAATCATTAGCAAGCAATTAATCAATCATGGGTTTTCAGTACTAGATGCACCCGTATCTGGAGGCCCCGTTCGAGCCAGAGACGGCACCATGAGCTTGATGCTCGCAGGTGAAGACAGCGTGATAGCTCATCATAGCGATGTGCTGCAAGCCATCTCAGACCGTATTTTCCGACTGGGATCGCGCTTGGGCGATGGCGCACGCTATAAATTAATTAATAACCTGGTGGCCGGAATAAATTTGGTGGCAGCATCCGAGGCAGTGGCGTTGGCCAAGCATATGGGATTGGATACAGAAAAAATGGTGGCATTAATGAGCGCCTCCAGCGGGCAGTCGATGATGTTAGATGATCGTTTACCTCGCGCCCTGGCAAACGATTATGCACCGCGCGCCTATGCTTACATTCTGACTAAAGACGTGGCGTTGGGATTACGCATGGCAGAATCAGTTGGTACGGACTCGCCTATGGCAGCACATGCACTAGAAATTTTCAAGGCCACACTCGCACGCGGATTTGACGAGCTCGACGATTCTGCGGTGCTTAAAACCCTACTCGACTAAAATATACGCAAATCCACTCGATAAATTGCCCGCTAATCCACGCGAGCACAGAACGATTTTGATGTTGTATGTAAAACGATAACAATACAGGAGACAAACATGGAACGACGTAAATTCATTAAGACCGCTGGTGCTGCTACAGCTGCAGCGCTTGCAGCACCTGTGATAGCCGCAGAAAATCTACCCACAATTAACTGGCGGCTTGCATCAAGCTTTCCAAAATCGCTTGATACCTTATTTGGTGGCGTCGAATTTTTTGCCAAGCGTGTGGGTGAGCTTACAGGGGGTAAGTTCAACATACGTACCTTCCCAGCGGGTGAACTGGTGCCTGGCTTGCAAGTGCTCGATGCAGTTCAAAATGGCACGATAGAAATGGGCCATACAGCACTGTATTTTTATTTTGGTAAAGATGCAGCGTTTACGTTTGAAACCTGCGGCCCCTTTGGCCTGAGCTCACGTCAGCAAACCGCGTGGTATCACGCAGGCGGTGGCCGCGAGTTGTACCAAGACTTCTTAAAATCGTATGGTATTAGCAGCAGTCTGCCGTGCGGCAATACCGGCTGTCAGATGGGTGGCTGGTTCCGCAAAGAGATCAAAGGCGTGGAAGATCTCAATGGCCTGAAAATGCGGGTTGGCGGTTTCGCAGGTCGCATACTGCAAAAATTAGGCGTCGTTCCTCAGCAAATCGCTGCTGGCGATATTTATCCTGCATTAGAAAAAGGCACGATTGATGCGGCCGAATTTGTTGGTCCGTACGACGATGAAAAACTGGGCTTTGACCGCGTAGCGCCTTACTACTACACACCGGGTTGGTGGGAAACGGGCTCCCATATTTCAGTCATCACGGGTACCAAACAGTGGGAAAGCCTGCCCGCACAATATAAAGCTGCTGTTACTGCTGCAGCCTATGAAGCACATGTTCATGTACAAGCTACTTACGACGTAAATAATCCACAAGCACTCGCGCGTTTATTAAAGCGTGGCGTAAAACTGCGTGCTTTTCCACAGAGTGTAATGGATGCATCGTTTAAAGCCGCCAAAGAAGTCATGGACGCGGAAGCGACGAAAAATGCGAATTTCAAAAAAATCTACGAACACTATAAAAAATTCCAGGTACAGCAGAATCAGTGGTACTCCGTAGCAGAGTCACGCATGCAAAACTATCTTGTTAATGCTACTTCAGGCGCCAATAAAGTCTAATTAAATTAGCGTTTGAGATGCCTGACGCTCAGGCCCGGAAAATCAATCAATGACTACCGGGCCTGAATTATTTTAACGATCACTACTACAATGGAAAAATAAATGCGCCTGAAAGGAAAAATAGCGCTAGTGACTGCAGCAGGCCAGGGCATAGGCTACGCAAGCGTCATGGCCATGGCAAATGAAGGAGCAACTGTCTGGGCAACTGATATTAATCCCACTTTGCTCGAGCGTTTTAAAGATCATGCAAATATACACACCCATGTATTGGATGTGATGGACAAAACAGCGATCAATGCATTCGCAAAAAAAATTCCTACTATCGATGTATTGTTTAACTGTGCCGGCTATGTACATGCAGGTACGGTACTTGAAGCGACGGATGATGACTGGGATTTTGCATTCGATTTAAATGTGCGCTCGCAATTTTGGATGATTCAGGCTGTGCTACCTGGCATGTTGGCTAAAAAAAATGGGAGCATCATCAATATGGCCAGTATTGCATCAAGCCTGCGTGGCTTACCCAATCGCTTCGTCTATGGCGCAACCAAAGCCGCCGTCATAGGCCTGACCAAAGCCGTAGCTGCAGATTATGTAACGCAAGGCATACGCTGTAATGCTGTATGCCCTGGCACAGTCGATACACCCTCTTTGGGTGATCGTATCAATGCCTACGCTGACCCTGCAGAAGCACGTAAGCAATTTGTCGCGCGCCAACCTATGGGCCGCTTAGCTACTGCAGAAGAAATTGCGCCTGTCGTTGTTTTTCTTGCGTCTAGCGATTCTACCTTTAGCACTGGTAATACCTACTCAGTTGATGGTGGCATGACAATTTAATGCTTGCTCCTGTAACGTGAAAAAAAAGAGCTGAGAGAACCTAGTTCCGCTCAGCTCTTTTTTACAGCTCTGCTTCTATCCAGCGTTTATTTCCACAATACGCACTTGGTCTCTGCTTTAGTGAGAAAAGCCTGCTCACCAGGAATGACTTGAACCTGCTTGTAATAATCCCATTCGCCTTTTGACTCGGCAGGAGATTTCACTTGCATCAAGAACATGTCATGCACCATACGTCCATCCGGACGCACCACACCATTTTTAGTAAAGAAATCACTTATTTTTGTCGACTTCATTTTTGCCATAACTTTATCGCCATCATCACTACCGATAGCTTTCACTGCATTGAGGTAAAAAGTCGCTGCTGAATAATCAGCTGCATGCACCATTGAGGGTGCCTTTTTGTTTTTAGCCATGAATTTTTTAGACCAGGCTCGCGTGTCATCATTTTGATCCCAGTACCAGCCGTCTGTCAGATACATACCCTGCGTAACTCCCAAACCCAAGGCATGAATATCATTCACAAAAACCAGCATACCTGCCATCTTCATTTTTTTCATGAGACCAAATTCATTGGCCGCTTTGATCGAATTAACTGTATCGCCACCTGCATTCGCTAATCCAAGAACTTGCGCCTTAGATGCTTGAGCCTGCAACAGAAAGGAAGAAAAATCCGAGGTGGCTAATGGATGACGCACCGAACCTAAAACTCGACCGCCACCCGCCTTGACAACATCAGAAGCATCTTTTTCCAGCGATATACCAAATACGTAATCAGCAGTTAGAAAGAACCAATCTTTGTCACCCTGCTTAACTAGTGCACCACTTGTACCGCGCGATAAAGAAACCGTATCGTAGGCATAGTGAATCGTGTACGGCGTACATTCTTCGTTCGTCAGTCTAGAAGTACCCGCACCAATAGCGATAAAAGGCTTTTTCTTCTCTGCTGCCACTTTCGCCATAGCCAGTGCAGTGGCTGAATTCGATCCGCCGATCAGCATGTCTAAGCCTTGCTGCCGAATTCTGCAATTGCCATCTTGATGGCTTCTGCACCCGCCGGGCCGTCGACGTCGGCGTAAACACCTGACATATCAGTAATGAAACCAATTTTGATAGTGTCATTAGAAATCTGCGCCACAGCACCCTGAGTCGCTACCAACATGGCAACACCCAACAGACTGCTCAGCATGAATTTAATTTGTTTATACAAGTCCAGCTCCTCATTATTGAAATTGAAATTTCTTCGGCTACGAACCTGTTTCAGTGCATGAAATACAGGGTTTATCGCTCAACCATAAGTGTACAGCCAACTTGATTGAGCGAGTTTTTAACATCACCAGTCCAGCCAAGGTCACTACAAAGATTACTTTCAGCGCTCATTGGTCAATAGTTTGTATTTTTGTATCGTTACTTTTGGTATCTTTTTTTAAAATCTTGGTTAAAATTTGAGAGTAATGTCAGTGTCAGTTCGGTGGGAGGATCATCGTTGCAAGAAAATAAATTAACTAACAGTACTGCGCGAAACACATTGGGGCTGGGTGTGCAGTTGTGGGTCGCCGGTACGCTTGGTGCTCTCTCGATTTTATGGATTACGATCATTACAGAACTTGATCGTGATCATGAACTGCTGATTAGAAAAGGGGAATTAGAAGCAGCATCACTTGCCAATAATTATGCGCAACAGATTAATTATCTTTTTCTTCAGATAGATCAGCTATCGCTTTTAATGGCGGCCGCAGCAGATACACCGAGCCCTCAAAAATCACTACAAAACCTCTTTGATTCTCTCCCAAAAGAAAGTCAAATCAACCCTGTTTATGTTGATGAACACGGCATAGTACGTAGTGCACGCGGCAGCTTAGCCCTGAATACGGATGTATCTAAAGAACCTTTTTTTATTGGATATCGTGACTCTGAATCACTCAAACTCAAAGTTCAGAAGCCTGCCAAAGGATTCGGACGTCTCGAAGGGAAAAGCGTCATACGCTTTAGTCGCCGAATCCTTAAAAAAGATGGTCAGTTTGCTGGGGTAATTTCTATCGGGCTGATCAAAGACGAACTAACTAACTTTATCGCTAGCGGTTCATTACATTCGAATGACGTTGTAGGTCTAAAATTTAGTAATGGTGAATGGCTTAGCTTTGAGGTGATTAATCAAAAAGAGCAAAAGCCCCCTACTTTTGCGCCGATGAAAATTGGATCAAGTCCTAACCTCGAATCGACCATATTAGTCAATACAATACCCAGTACGTTCACCACAGTGAGCCTAAGTCATTATCCACTGCTGGCGTTTGTAAGTATTACGCATGAGAGTCTGATGGCGCCCTACGAAGAAACTGAGCGTGCCTACAAATTGACTTTATCCACCGGCACCATATTGATTTTACTAGCTGGCACTTTAGGCATTTTGTTTCAACTTCGACGTGACCAACAAAAACATTATGCC
Organism: Oxalobacteraceae bacterium; assembly: GCA_021298555.1. Taxonomy (GTDB): domain Bacteria; phylum Pseudomonadota; class Gammaproteobacteria; order Burkholderiales; family Burkholderiaceae_D; genus Pernthalerella. The sequence continues at coordinate 6,121 of JAJTGE010000021.1, read as the reverse complement.
GAAGGCATACAAAATACCTTTCGTCTTGCCGTCGATGGCGCTCATGAAGAGCTGTACATGCTGTCTCAATTTCACGATCCTACTACTGGACAGGTTGATTTTAGAATTGAAGATTGTAATGGCCAAGCATCTCGATTATCCAAACTAAATCGTTCTGATTTGATAGGTAGTCCTATCAGCCAACGAATGAGTAATAAAACTTTTGATTTTTCGCGTTTGTTTTTACTTGGTGCAATGGCGAATGGCTTTGCTGAAACCGAAATTAAATTTTATCGAAGTGGAATTGATGAAGAACGCTGGTACCACTGCCGTGCAGTACGTGCAGATATGGGTTTAGCCGTTACATTGCGTGATATTCACGAAGTAAAGGAAAAAGAAAAACAATTGCAAGCCCTTGCGATGACAGATTCGCTAACTGAATTACCTAACCGTCATTGGATGAATCAAGAGCTTCCCAGGATCATCAGCACAGCATCTGCTACAGATAAAAAATTTGGTGTGATGTTCATAGACCTTGATAATTTTAAAAATATTAATGACACATTAGGACATCAGGAAGGTGACCGATGTTTGATTGATATAGCCAAGGCATTGCGCGCATCTGTTCGTAAGCAAGACCATGTGGTCAGGCTAGGCGGTGATGAGTTCATGGTTTTGTTGTCATCATTAGAGGACACTGTAGTCTTAGCCGAAATTGCGACACATATTTTAATTAGCATTCGTACTGCCGGCGAAGGAAGTGCGTGGTCAGCCATGCGTACTCGAGCATCAATAGGTGTTGCAGTTTTCCCTGACGATGCGTCGAATCCCGAATCTCTGATACAAGCAGCTGACATTGCTATGTACGAAGCAAAACGCTCCGGTAAAGATCGCTTTGCTCGTTACACACAAAGCATGCACGACTATTTGAGTGACAGGCTCACATTAGAAACTGCTCTTGCACAAGCCGTTCCTGATAATCAACTCATGCTGTACCTACAGCCACGTGTGGATGCTTATACTGGCTATCTTTGTGGATTCGAAGCTCTGCTACGGTGGCAACACCCCGTCATGGGCTTGATATCGCCAGATCGTTTCATTCCGCTAGCCGAAGAAACGGCATTGATTATTGAGATTGGCAACTGGGTTGCCAACAGCACTTGCGAACTCATAGAACGATGGAGAAACGAAGGCAAATCTATTCAACCCATCTCTATCAATGTCTCGGCCAAACAGCTAAAAGACAGCTCATTTCGTAGATCACTTGAGCAAAGCATGCAACGATGTGGCGTAACATCGTCTCAGATCGCCATTGAGCTAACGGAATCTGCCATGATTGGTGACGATAAAATTATTCAATCAGAATTACGTATGCTAGAGGGTATGGGACTCAAGCTAATGATTGATGATTTTGGCACAGGCTACTCATCCCTCTAATTAAGCATGCTGCAGTCTATGGGATGCGATGAAATACAAGGCTTTTTAATTTCAGAGCCTCTCCCCATTTCAGAGTCAGAAAAAATCTTAAATCGTGGTCGTTTTTTTAATCCGATTGTTGATCTAATCCAACGCAATGCGGCGTAATACTACGCAAGAAGTTTACGCTAATAATTGTCTGTGGCTCTCAATAGCATCGCGCACTATGGGGCTTAATCCTTCTGCAGTTTTCTGATCGATACTTTCTAAAATAGCGTGGCGCATACGCGGAGCCCAAAAGCGTTTAATGTGCGTCGCAATATCTTCCACTGCCTGCTTGCGATCAGGCATACTCTCAAAAAATTCGCCGATCTGATTCGCCATACCAATCAGGTTATTCACGTCCATGGTCGCACCTTTTTATACTTGGTTTGATAGATCATTTCTATCTAATCGGTCTGCGTGTGTGTACACCACATAACTTTGGTCACGCATAAAACCCATTAGTGTCACACCAGCATGATCAGCTAATTCAACTGCAAAACTAGTCGGGGCAGAAATAGCCGCTACAACACCGATATTCATGATGGCTGCTTTTTGCACCATCTCATAGCTGGCACGACTGGTAATCAGTAATACACCTGTAGAGAAATCCTGCTTCTGTTTTGCCAGTACGCCAATTAATTTATCGAGCGCATTATGACGCCCCACATCTTCACGTACTAATTCGACCTGTCCCTGCGCATTCATCCAGGCAGCTGCATGGGTTGCACCACTAAGCCTTTGCATGGGCTGCAGATGGTGCATAGCGCGCATACCATTCAATACAGCATCTTCAGCGACATGATGACGATGCACGATAGTTGTTGAGCACCGAGCGACCTGCGAAAGTGACTCCGTGCCGCATAGCCCACAACCGGTACGCCCAGCCAGATTCCGGCGCCGCTCTTTTAATGCAGCAAAACGCTCAGACGCTATATCCAGATGGAGCAACCATCCTTCGTGAGTCAACTCAGCTTCGCAGCCATACAACTCAGAAGACTGCGCAATGATGCCTTCCGAGAGCGAAAATCCTAACGCAAAGTCGTCCAAATCTGCCGGCGAGGCCAGCATCACCACATGCGAAATACCGTTGTATTCCAGCGCTACAGGCACCTCAACAGCAATCACATCATGGGCAGATATGCTCTGACCATCACGAACCCTTAGCACGGATACCTGCTTTAGCGTATCCATGCCGTGATTGAGTTCACCTGCTAACTTTTGATCACCCATCCAGATCTTACGAACTACTTGCTTCTGATTCCTGATGAGCTAATTCTAATTGCTGACGATTAAACACCTCATAGTCCCGCTGCCATTCTGACGGTTGAGACACGGGCATAACCTGCACAGCCGTTACCTTGTACTCAGGACAGTTAGTTGCCCAGTCAGAGTTATCCGTCGTAATAACATTCGCGCCAGACTCCGGAAAATGGAAAGTTGTGTACACCACGCCTGGTTGTACATTCTCTGTCACTGTTGCACGCAATACGGTCTGACCAGAGCGTGACTCTATGCCCACCCAATCATCCTGTCGTATGCCGCGGTCTTCTGCATCATGCGGATGAATTTCAAGTCTGTCTTCGCTATGCCAGCGAACATTTTCTGTACGACGTGTTTGCGCACCCACGTTGTATTGCGACAGTATGCGTCCAGTGGTTAAGATCAACGGGAATCGCTGTGTAATCTTTTCTGTTGTGGGCACGTACTTAGTGACAAAGAATTTACCTTTGCCACGAACGAAACGATCGATGTGCATGATGGGGGTGCCTTGCGGGGCCGCATCATTACAAGGCCACTGCACACTTCCTAACTGATCGATTTTTTTGAACGATACGCCATGAAACGTTGGTGTGAGAGCGGCAATTTCATCCATGATTTCTGAGGGATGCGCATAATTCATGGGATAGTCCAACGCATTGGCTAACAGTTGCGTGATCTCCCAATCGGAATACCCCGCCTTGGCGGGCATGACTTTGCGCACGCGTGAAATACGTCGCTCAGCATTGGTAAATGTTCCGTCTTTTTCGAGGAATGACGAACCCGGCAAAAATACATGCGCGTACTTCGCCGTTTCATTTAAAAATAAATCCTGAACCACGATGCATTCCATCGCTTCCATCGCAGCAGCAACGTGCTGAGTATTGGGGTCGGATTGAACGATGTCTTCACCCTGGCAATACAAACCCATGAATGAACCGTCTAATGCGGCATCAAACATATTTGGAATACGCAGGCCTGGCTCAGGATTAAGCGTCACACCCCAACGCGCTTCAAATTCTGCGCGTGCAATGCTGTCGGAGATATGTCTGTAGCCAGGTAGCTCATGCGGGAAAGAACCCATGTCACAAGAACCCTGCACATTATTCTGACCACGTAGAGGATTTACGCCTACGCCTTCGCGACCCACATTACCTGTCGCCATAGCCAAATTAGCGATACCCATCACCATGGTTGAGCCTTGTGCATGCTCAGTCACGCCCAGACCGTAATAAATAGCTGCATTACCACCCGTTGCATACATACGCGCAGCATGGCGCACTGTTTCAGCAGGTACACCCGTAATTTCAGCCATTGCTTCTGGGGAGTTTTCAGGACGCGAAACAAAATCTTTCCAGTCCTTGAATGACTGCTCTTCGCAGCGCTCAGCAATGTAAGTCTCATCACACAAACCTTCAGTCACCACCACATGCGCGAGCGAAGAAATAATCGCCACGTTGGTACCTGGCTTGAGTTTCAAATGATAATCCGCCTGCACATGCGGCGATTTCACCATTTCAGTCGTGCGCGGATCAACAACAATAAGTTTTGCACCCTGACGTAAGCGACGTTTCATTTGCGAGGCAAACACTGGATGGGCTACCACTGGGTTAGCACCAATCACCATAATGACGTCGGAGCGCATAACCGAATCAAACGTTTGCGTACCTGCGGATTCACCCAACGTCTGCTTCAAGCCATAACCGGTAGGTGAATGACAAACACGCGCGCAGGTATCGACGTTGTTGTTACCAAAAGCAGCGCGAACTAACTTTTGCACCAAATAGGTTTCTTCATTCGTGCAACGCGAGGAAGTAATACCGCCGATAGAATCAATGCCATGCTTACTTTGTATGCGACGAAATTCACTTGCCGCGTATCCGATGGCTTCGTCCCACGATACCTCTTGCCATGGATCGGTAATTTTTTTACGGATCATGGGTTTCAACATGCGTTCTTTGTGCGTGGCATAGCCCCAAGCAAAACGTCCCTTGACACATGAATGACCATGATTGGCTTTGCCATCTTTCCACGGCACCATGCGCACAACTTCATTGCCTTTCATTTCGGCTTTAAATGCGCAACCCACACCACAATACGCGCAAGTTGTAACTTTACTGTGCTCAGCCTGACCCATCATGATGACTGTTTTCTCAGTCAAAGTTGCGGTAGGACAGGCTTGTACGCAGGCACCGCACGATACGCATTCCGACCCCATGAAGCTTTCATTCTGACCAGCTGCTACGCGCGAATCAAAACCACGTCCATCGATCGTTAATGCAAACGTCCCTTGTGTTTCTTCGCAGGCGCGAACGCAGCGGTTACAGACAATGCATTTCGATGGGTCATAGGTGAAATACGGATTGGATTCATCCTTTTTCATTTCCAGATGATTTTTACCTTGGTACCCATAACGTACTTCGCGCAAACCAACTAAACCTGCGACATCTTGTAATTCGCAGTTACCGTTAGTTGGGCAGGTCAGGCAGTCCAGTGGGTGATCGGAGATATACAGCTCCATCATTCCGCGGCGTATATCGGCTAGCTTAGGCGTTTGGGTTTTCACCTTCATGCCATTTTCAACCGGTGTAGTACACGATGCTGGATAGCCTTTGCGACCTTCAATTTCAACCAAACACACGCGGCATGAACCAAACGCCTCAAGTGAATCGGTTGCGCACAACTTAGGGACATTAATGCCCGCCTCCGTGCTGGCACGCATAACCGATGTACCTGCAGGTACGGTGATGCTGACGCCATCAATCTCTAGCGTAACGGTGGTTGCCGATTCGCGTTGCGGAGTTCCGAAGTCGGTATCGTTGAGCTTATTCATGCAGTCTCCTTAGCTTTGTGCTTGGTGGCGTCTTGTGTATCAAGGCCAAAATCTTCTGGAAAATGATTCATTGCTGAGAGCACCGGAAATGGTGTCATGCCACCCATGGCGCATAAAGAACCATTGAGCATCACATCACACAAATCACGCACTAAATGAATTTGTTGTTCTCGTTCTTCACCAGCGATTACTTTATCGAGCGCTTCTACGCCACGTGTGGATCCGATACGGCACGGCGTACACTTTCCGCACGATTCGAATGCACAAAATTCCATTGCATAGCGAGCCTGCTTGAGCATATTGACAGTGTCATCAAACACCACAATGCCACCGTGACCCAGAGTACCGCCTATGGCAAGAAACGCTTCGTAATCAAGTGGTATGTCTAATTGCGATTGCGGCAGATAGGCTCCGAGTGGCCCGCCTACTTGAACTGCGCGTATCTCGCGACCTGAGCGCGTACCGCCACCAAAGTCACAGAGCATTTCACGTAAGCTGACACCGAAGGCGTTCTCAACCAAACCACCGTACTTGATATTGCCAGCTAACTGTATTGGCAAGGTGGCGCGCGAACGACCCATACCGTAGTCG
>JAJTGE010000020.1 GCA_021298555.1 Oxalobacteraceae bacterium | reverse complement strand
TGCACACTGCCTTCGCCATCACCGCGACGGTCACGCTTGATTTCACTTACTGGTACGGTCGCTATGTTCATTGTTTAACTCCTTCGGTAATGCTTTCCTGTCGGTAGGACAGTTCTTTACATAGTTCGTACTCTGCAAGGATTACTACAAACGCGAACACACCTTTCGTGTTAGCGGCCGTAATGAGCTTTTGCGTCGTACAAGGTTTCTATTGTTATGTGCATCACACCGCTATCTTTGGCATAGCGCTCGGTATTACGACGCGCTTTACCACGAACAAAAAACGGTATCTTTTGTAATTCTTTTTGCGCATCATCTGTCCAGCTAGGCAGCGTTTCGTCCGCATTTGCGACTGCCGCTATCACTTCAGGTGCCGCACTGTGCTCGGTTGGTTCAGCTGCTGCGCGTGGCGCCCCGCCTTTACCCAAGTGCGAGGGTGCTGCGCCTTCATGAAACTCAAAATCATTTTTAAACATACCCAACAAATGCTCTTCCAGACCCATCATCAACGGATGAACCCAGGTATCAAACAAGACATTGGCACCTTCAAATCCCATTTGCGGCGAGTACCGCGCAGGAAAATCTTGTACGTGTACAGGCGCAGAAATCACGGCGCATGGCAATCCCAAACGCTTGGCGATATGACGCTCCATTTGGGTACCCAGTACAAGCTCGGGTGATAGCTCAGCGCATCTCGCTTCTACTTCAAGATAGTCATCCGTGATCAAGGCTTCTATGCCATATTTTTTTGCAGCTTCGCGTACTTCACGCGCAAACTCGCGGCTGTAGGTACCTAGCCCTACGACCTCAAAACCTAATTCATCCGCAGCTACGCGTGCAGCAGCAATCGCATGCGTCGCATCACCAAAAATAAATACGCGTTTACTAGTTAAATACGTTGAATCAACTGATTTTGCATACCAGGGCGCACGCGAGGCAGCATCTTCCATGGCTGGATCAAGCGCGATACCGGCTAACTGCGCAACCTCGGCCATGAATTCACGTGTGGCCTGGGCGCCTATGGGTATGGTTTTAGTAAACGGCATGCTGAAATTTTTCTGCAGCCATGTAGCCGCTTGCATGGCGACTTCCGGATACAACACCACATTAAAATCGGCATCAGCTAATCGCGCCAAATCCGCCGGCGTTGCACCCAAGGGCGCGACCACATTGATCGCAATACCCATGCGCTCAAGCAGCCCGGTAATTTCGCGTAGATCATCGCGATGACGAAATCCCAGTGCACTAGGGCCCAAAATATTGCATGAGGGTTTAGCAGCAACATGATCGTCACTACGTGGCTTGGCTAGTGCCCGCACGAGTTGATACAAAGTTTCTGCTGCGCCCCAGTTTTCTTTTTTCTGATACGAGGGTAGTTCGAGTGCGATGACCGGTATAGGCAGATTCAAGGCTTTAGCCAAACCACCGGGATCATCTTGAATTAATTCTGCAGTACATGAAGCACCTACCATCATTGCGTCTGGCGCAAAGCGTTCATAGGCATTGCGCGCCGCATTTTTAAATAGCTCTGCCGTATCTGATCCTAAATCGCGTGCCTGAAACGTGGTGTAGCTGACCGGCGGTCGCTTAGGCAAACGCTCTATCATCGTAAACAGTAAATCGGCATAGGTATCGCCTTGCGGCGCATGTATGACGTAATGTACTTTTTCCATGGCGGTGGCCACGCGCATAGCACCTATGTGTGGCGGTCCTTCGTAGGTCCACAGCGTTAATTGCATGCGGCCTCCGATGCGCTGGTTGTTGTCGACTCTAGCGAACTTGATGCCGGATTCTGAACAAGCTGACCGCGCTGGTCCAAACCCAGTTTGGCTTTACGTACAAAGGTACGCGCAAATAATTCAGCCAGATCGGCACTCTGCTCGTAACCATGTATAGGCGAGAACACCAGTTCTATCGCCCATTTGGTGTTGATACCTTCTGCCTCGAGCGGATTAGCCAAACCCAGCCCACACACGACAATATCGGGTTGTATAGTGCGACAGCGATCGAGCTGCTTCTCTACATCTTGACCTTCAGATAGTGATGTGCCTGCTGGCAGCATCGCTAATTCATACTTCATATGTTCACGATGCAGGTAGGGCGTGCCAACCTCGGTTAGCTTCATACCTAATTCACGAGCTAAGAAACGCGCCAGCGGAATTTCTAATTGCGAATCCGGGAAGAAAAATATGCTCTTGCCGTGTAATTTTTCTCTGTGTCTGTCAAGCGCGCGATTAGCGCGTTCACGTGAAGGCAGAGTGACTTTTTCAAACACTTCGTTTTCAACGTTAAATAAATTAGCAGCAGCACGCAGCCATTCAGTGGTTCCCTCTACGCCAAACGGAAATGGCGCCGGTACATAACGGGCGCCGCGCAACTCGAGTGCGCGTGCGGTATCTGTGAGAAATGGTTGAGCTAATAAGTAGCGAGTGTTTTCACCGATGGTGGGCAATGCTTTCGATGAGCGTGGCGGGAAGAACTGTAGGTCTTCTATACCCATCGCTTTTAAGTGGCGAGCGAATTGATCTTCTACTACATCGGGCAAACAACCCACGATCATGAGTGACTTTGTCGCTGATTTATCTGCGGCAGGTAATTGCGGCACCAGTGAGGCTAAACACGCATCTTCACCTTGCGTAAAGGTCGTTTCGATACCGCTGCCTGAATAATTCAGTATGCGCACGTCATTCACATATTCTTGCGAGAGCCGCACAGCCGCACGCGAAAGATCGAGCTTAATCACTTCGGAAGGACACGAGCCCACTAAAAACAGCATTTTGATATCGGGCCTGCGCTCGAGTAATCGGCGCACTACACGGTCGAGTTCTTCGTTGGCATCGGCTATGCCGGCTAGATCTCGCTCATCAATAATGGCGGTGGCAAAGCGTGGCTCGGCAAAAATCATCACCCCAGCAGCAGATTGAATTAAGTGTGCACAGGTTCGTGAACCTACAACTAGAAAAAAGGCATCTTGTATTTTGCGATGCAGCCAGATGATGCCTGTCAATCCGCAAAATACTTCGCGCTGACCGCGTTCGCGCAGTACAGGTGCGTCTGAACAACCACCATCTAATTGAATAGGAATCACGGCATTCATGCGTGAGCTCCTTGCGACGGCAAAATAGACGACGACAGCGCTGCTTGTTGTGTCATCTTGGCGTGCTGCAGTCGCGCTGCGCGCAGCTTTAACAAAAACTGACCCGCATTTATTGCGTAAGTTACGTAGGCCACCAAGGCCAACACCATTTGTCCGTGCACCGATGGGTTGCCTGTATATAAGGCGAATAGATAGGTAGTGTGCAACGCCAGCACCATCATGCTGAACATGTCTTCCCAAAAGAAGCTAGGCGCAAACAAATAGCAGCCAAACACGACCTTCTCCCAAATACAGCCGGTAATCATGATGGTGTAGAGCAGCAAGGTTTTAATCACAATAGAGACGGTGGCTGCGGTTTCGCCCTCACCTGTCTGCAAAAAGCGCACAACCAGAACCACGCTTACTAAGAACACGAAAAATTGCACCGGGGCCAATATGCCCTGCACCAGCGTCCAACGCGTGGAGTCGCGACGCACTCTTTCCTCCGGCGTGTAGAGCGGTCTGGGTGAGGCGGAACTGGCTACGTTTTCGTGCATGGAATGCGCTCCGTCCTGAATGGACTGATTGCTGGACTGTAGGAGTGACTGATGAGTATGTCAACTAAAGATTACGTAAGGTATTATTGACAGGCTTGTAGGGTCTAACAAGACTGGTACAAGCTATAGCCGCCAGGTTGGCTGGCATATAAAACTTATTGATCTGATATTTCTTTGACACAATACTCGTCAGAGCGTAAAAAGAAGGTGTTGCTGCTGAGGGCCGCAACAAACGTCGCAATCGCAGCACCCATGGTTAACTATTTGGCTACTTGCCAGACCGGTAAACCCAGGGTGGATTAGTTGAAGCTGAAATCATTCCCCGCCTAATGCTGGCCCATCGCGATCAGCATGTGCAGCAAGCTCCTGCCGTCCCTCGTGAAGAAGTCGTGGCGTTTACCGAGGCTCTGCTCAAGCAAAACATTTCATTGGCCAACGCCATCATTGGCGACATTTGCCAGCGCGGCGCTCCCATGCAGGCGATTTATCTGGATTTGCTCACCCCCTCAGCTCGTTACTTGGGTGAGTTATGGGAAGCCGACATATGTAATTTTTCCGAAGTGACCCTTTGCCTTTGGCGCATACAAACCATGTTGTATGACGTGAGCCCCGCATTTCAGTGTGAATCTACCCTGCGCTCCTCTACCCAGGCTGAACGCCGCATATTGATTGCGAACCTTCCCGGCTATCAGCACACCCTGGGTGTTTCTATGCTGTCAGAGTTTTTTAGGCGAGATGGCTGGGTCACTCTAACTATCCCTTCGCCACAACCCAGAGAAATTCAGGATTCGCTTTCTTTGGATTGGTTTGATGTGGTCGCACTTTCGGCCAGTACCGACCGAGAAATCGATGACCTCACAAAAGTCATCACCGCAGCCCGCAAAACCTCCCGCAACCCGCGCCTGGCCGTCATGGTCGGCGGCGCTCTTTTCCTGCGCCATCCCGAACTGGTCCGCAGCGTAGGCGCCGACGGCGTCGCTGAAGATGCCCTTACGGCACTCACTCTCGCAGCTAAACTTGTCCAACATCAAAAAGAAGTCAGATTAAACTGACGCTAGCAACTGACAATTTAGCTTGAATATCCTTATAATTGCGGTCACAATCTATCCGCTGGTATATTTAAATACTGTACGGTCGTTTTTTAAGTTGATCGTCCTGCAACATTTATGCGGCCTACTATCGGTTCCCACTACGTGACCCAATTCGAAACTCCCAATCAATCGCTCTCAGGCTTGAGTGCGGCGGCAAATGCTGCCTTGCTTTCCGCCGCTGCGGATGTGGTCTTGGTAGTTGACGCTGAAGGGGTGGTGCAGGATGTGTCCAGCAGTGCTGGCGCCCTGCCGGTAGAAGGTGGTCAGCGCAACTGGATAGGCAAATCTTGGCAAGACATCGTCACCATAGAGACGCGCCCAAAAATAGCCAAGCTATTAAAAGATGCCGACTCCGACGGCCGAACCGTTTGGCGGCAAGTCAATGTCAAGGCCAACTCAGGCCCCGATGTTCCTCTCTCCTTTTGCGCCATACGTGTTGGGCCCAACGGCCGCATGATTGCGCTGGGTCGTGATTTACGCGCGCAATCCATACTGCAGCAGCAATTAGTCGATGCGCAGCAAGCTATGGAGCGCGATTACCTCCGGTTGCGTCATCTGGAATCACGCTACCGAATTCTGTTTGATCTCACCTCCGAGGGCGTCATGGTGGTTGAGGGTAAAACTCTGAAGATAGTCGAAGCCAATCCCGCCGCTGCGGCCGTACTCGCAGAAAGTGTGCGTCGCTTAGTGGGGCGCAATATCCTGGATTGTTTTGATGCCAAAGCCGGCACGGCCTTGGCCAAGCTGCTGGATATTGTTCGCGCCAGTGGCAAAGCGGATCAGTTATCCGTTGCTATCCCTACGGGTCAGTTGACACTAGGCGTCTCCGTCATCCAGGAAGAAAGCGGTGAATTACTGTTGGTACGCGTGGTGAATCAAAGCCAGGCCAGTCCTCCCATAGGAAGCAGCGCCGCGCAAAGCGAGATGGTATTGCGCGTGCTGGAACAAACGCCCGATGCATTTGTTGTGACCGATAACGATGGCGAAATTCTGGCTGCCAACCGCGCCTTTACTGAACTTGTACAGCTGAGCCGATCTGATCAAGTCGTGGGCCAATCACTGGATCGTTGGCTAGGTCGTGCGGGTGTTGATTTGAATGTCTTACTGGCCAACCTGCGACAGCGCGGCTCCGTCAAACTGTTTGCTACCAATCTGCGTAATGAAAACGGCGCGTCGATTCAGGTAGAAATTTCTGCGGTATCCGTGCCGCATGGCGAGCTCAGCGGATTGGGCTTTACCATACGCGATATCGGTCGTCGACTGGGTAGTGAATCGCAGCATGAAATTCCACGCTCAGTAGAACAACTCAGCGAACTGGTGGGTCGTGTACCGATGCGTGAAATCGTCGGAGAAACCACCGAACTGATAGAAAAACTCTGCATCGAAGCCGCCTTGCAACTGACTCAAGATAATCGCGCTACCGCCGCTGAAATTCTTGGGCTCTCGCGCCAAAGCCTGTATGTGAAACTGCGCCAATACAAAATTGGTAATCTGGGTGGCGACAAGTAACACCACGCCTAGGCTACTTAGCAATTCACGAAGATAACTACTCAATGCTGGTCGTACGCTCAGCTTATCTGGGATAATCGCGTTTTGAGTTCGCTGTAGCTTTGCTAGAATTTCATTGTCACTGCGCCCACCATCTCACTTTAACTATCTCATGGCCCAAACACCCAAAGTTGCACTCATTACCGGCATCACTGGGCAGGACGGTGCATATCTCGCCGAATTTTTATTAAAAAAAGGCTATGTCGTCCATGGTATCAAGCGACGTAGTTCGCTGTTTAACACCGACCGCATTGATCACCTCTATAAAGATCCGCATGTCGATGGCAGAAAATTCATACTGCATTACGGTGACCTGACCGACAGCACCAACTTGATTCGCATCGTGCAGAGCGTTAAACCTGATGAAATTTATAATCTGGCAGCCCAAAGCCATGTAGCCGTAAGTTTTGAAGAACCTGAATACACAGCTAATGCCGATGGCATAGGTGCGCTGCGATTACTGGAAGCCATACGTATTTGTGGCTTAGAAAAAACCACCCGCTTTTACCAGGCGTCGACTAGTGAACTGTATGGCTTAGTTCAAGAGACTCCGCAAAAAGAAACCACGCCTTTCTATCCTCGCAGCCCTTATGCTGTTGCCAAACTCTATGCTTACTGGATCACCGTTAATTATCGTGAAGCCTATGGCATCTACGCGTGCAATGGCATATTGTTTAATCACGAAAGTCCGATACGCGGTGAGACCTTTGTTACGCGCAAAATCACTCGCGCACTCGCACGCATAGTGCTGGGCCTACAAGATTGTCTGTACCTTGGAAATTTATCCGCACTCCGCGATTGGGGACACGCCAAAGATTACGTAGAAATGCAATGGCTAATGCTGCAACAAGACGTCGCTGAAGATTTCGTTATTGCCACCGGCGTGCAATATAGTGTGCGAGAGTTTGTGGATTTTGCGGCCAAAGAGCTAGGTGTAACACTGGTCTTTGAAGGCGAAGGTGAAAGCGAAATCGCACGTATTACTGCCGTTAATAACGTCGATGCCAAATGCAAAATCGGCGATACCGTCGTGCGTGTCGATCCGCGTTATTTCCGCCCTACCGAAGTAGAGACTTTGTTAGGTGATCCAAGTAAAGCAAAACAAAAACTGGGCTGGTCACCGGTGACGACGTTACAACAATTAGTAAGCGAAATGGCGCAGAGTGATTTCACCTCCGCCAAACGTGACAGCTTGGTTAAGCAGCATGGCTTCCAGGCCTTTGATCATCACGAATGATTTATAGCCTGCATGAATAAATCTGCAAAAATTTTTGTAGCTGGTCATCGTGGAATGGTGGGTAGCGCTTTGGTGCGGTCGCTGCAATCCAAAGGCTATATCAATATTATTACGGCCTCTCGCGATCAACTTGATTTGCTGGATCAAAAAGCTGTTTATGCATTTTTGGAAAATCAGCGACCTGAGTATATTTTTATCGCTGCCGCCAAAGTGGGTGGCATACATGCCAACAATACGTATCGTGCAGATTTTATTTTTCAAAATCTCAGTATTGAAGCCAACTTAATTCATGGTGCACATCTGGCTGAAATACAAAAATTAATGTTTTTAGGTAGTAGTTGTATCTATCCACGCGACTGCCCACAGCCCATGAATGAATCGTATTTGCTGACTGGTCCGCTAGAGCCCACTAACGAAATGTATGCCATCGCAAAAATCGCAGGCATCAAATTATGTGACGCTTACAATCAACAGTACGGTCGTCAGTATGTCAGTGTCATGCCTACTAACCTCTACGGCTTGAACGACAACTACGATCTTAATAATTCCCATGTGCTACCCGCACTCATACACAAAGCGCACAAAGCAAAACTCGCTGGAGATAAATCGTTTGAAGTCTGGGGCACGGGTACACCCATGCGCGAATTTTTATACGCCGATGACCTAGCTGACGCATGCACATTTTTGATGGAAAGCGATTACACCGGTTCATTACTCAACATTGGCACTGGTGTTGATCAGACCATACGGGAGCTGGCTGAAACCGTACTTGATGTCGTGGGTTTTCAAGGGCAATTAGAATTCGACAGCAGCAAGCCCGATGGCACACCACGCAAGCTGCTTGATGTCTTTGCATTACATGCGCTGGGCTGGAAAGCGCGAACCTTACTAAAAGACGGTATCGCTAAAAGCTATAAAGATTTTCTGGCGCGCTATCCAAACTAGTTTGGATCGCACACATCTCTACCTGGTCGCTGATAGCCTTCTATCTCAGTGCCAATAACGCAGATTCTGGTGATTTATCCAGCACCCTTAATAAAGCCTTCGCGGCACCTGTCGGGCAGCGTTTGCCTTGCTCCCAATTGCGTATGGTATTCAAAGGCACCTCTATGCGAAGAGAAAATTCCTCCTGTGTGAGTCCTAGACGTTTACGAACGCGGCGCGCGAACTTTGCAGAGTCCTTCATTGCTTCGGCATCATCGATTTTTTGTTGTGCTGATAGTTGTGACTCCGTCGTACTATCCAAAATTTGGCGATCAACTTGACCCTCTGGCAGCGATGCTGGATTGTTAGGGTCAATTTTCACTCGTATTGTTTTCATAGTCTCTTGTCTCTCTTCTATTCGCTTTTCTTGCCGATATGATTCGAATACTATTTTTTCTCACTGTATACGCCACAAAAAAGACACATCCTTCCACTACCCCTAGCAACTGATATCGATCTTCACCGTAATCCCAGCGCCTATCCTGATTTATCATCCGATGGGGATCTAGGAATGCCCTAAGAGCGTACGGGAAATCAAAACCTCGCTGCATAAAGCAGCTTTCGCTTTTGGCTTCATCCCATTCGAACTCCATGCATAAAAGTAGTTCAATGAACTACTTTTGTCAATCCAACTTCTGTTGAGCCAAGATAATCCTCTTGTCAGGCATGCCCTAATTCGAATCGAACACTGCCTAGTCAAGTGTCAATTTTAATTGACGCTAAAAACTGTCACGGGCACAATCGCTTGCATGGCTAGCCCGTCCTTATCTACTGTTGCCGAATTACTAAAACCTATCACCTGGTTTCCACCCATGTGGGCGTTTGCCTGTGGCGCGATTTCCTCTGGGGTATCGCCGGAAGGTAAGTGGCCGATCATTGTGACGGGCATAGTCTTGGCCGGGCCTATGGTGTGCGCTAGCAGCCAAGCAGTAAATGACTGGTTTGACAGACATGTCGATGCAATTAACGAACCTCAGCGACCCATACCTTCAGGCCGTATGCCGGGTTATTGGGGTTTGTATATCGCGCTAATTTGGACCGGCTTGTCTCTGTTAGTTGCCACGCTGCTGGGCGAATGGGGATTTCGGGCGGCGGTATTGGGGCTGGTGTTGGCTTGGGCTTATAGCGCCCCGCCGATACGGCTAAAAGAAAACGGTTGGTTGGGCAATGCCGCGTGCGGACTGTCATATGAAGGACTGGCCTGGGTGACTGGCGCGGCCGTGATGGCGGGCGGCGCAATGCCTGATTCACGTTCTTTACTGCTAGCATTGCTGTACAGCATTGCGGCACATGGAATCATGACCTTAAATGATTTCAAAGCGGTTGAAGGCGATAGGCAAATGGGCGTGCGGTCGTTACCTGTGATGCTGGGTGTGAACAGCGCTGCACATACCGCCTGCCGCGTAATGATCGTGCCGCAATTAGCAGTCATTTTGCTGCTGTTTAGTTGGAACAACATTGCACAAGCTCTGGTAGTTATTGTGCTGGTGCTAGGGCAACTGCAGATGATGCAGCGTTTCGTGGCCTCGCCTACAGAGCGGGCATTAAAACTGTCAGCCTTTGGTGTGCCTTTACTTGTAACGGGAATGATGGTCTCAGCCTTTGCGCTGCGTGGACTGATGGAATAACACAATGAATGAAAAAGCATTTGGCTGGACTGAAATTATTCGCTTGGGATTAGTACAAGCTTCCTTGGGCGCTATCGTTGTTTTGATGACGTCTACACTCAATCGCATCATGGTGGTTGAGCTGACTTTACCGGCCTTATTACCTGGCGCTTTGGTGGCCTTGCATTATTTAGTGCAGGTATCGCGGCCACGCATGGGGCATGGATCCGATCTCGGTTCACGACGCACACCGTGGATTATGGGTGGCATGGTGATACTCGCAGCGGGCGCACTGGCGGCCAGCTTTTCCACCACCTTGATAGCCAACTCACCCACTCTGGGAATCATTGTTGCCACTGCCGGTTTTATCATGATCGGTTTGGGAGTCGGTGCTGCGGGCACCTCCTTGCTAGTGCTGCTCGCCATGCGTGTGGATGGACAAAAACGTGCAGCTGCTGCCACCGCTGTTTGGGTAATGATGATAGTTGGATTTGCTGTGACTGCTGGCGCTGCTGGCAAACTACTTGATCCGTATTCACCAACACGATTACTCGCCGTCACGCTCACTGTGTGCGCAACCGCCCTCGCCGTCACATTAATTGCGCTGTTTAGACTGGAAAATGATCCGGGCGACATTATTCCTGAACCCGTTGCAGCATCGGACGCAGTACCGTTTCGTACGGCACTCGCTGATGTTTGGAAAGAAGACGCCGCGCGTCAATTTACGATTTTTATTTTTATCTCCATGCTGGCTTACAGCGCGCAAGATTTAATTCTTGAGCCATTTGCCGGCACCGTATTTGGATACACCCCGGGTGAATCTACCTCACTCTCCGGTGTACAACACACTGGTGTGTTGATCGGTATGTTGATCGTCGCTTTTGTTGGCAGCAAATTTACAAAGGGTCGCGCTGGCTCACTCAAACTGTGGTGTGTAGGCGGCTGTATCGCTTCCGCTATCACGCTAACAGGTCTGGCCATTGCTGGCTTTGTCGGTGAGCCATGGCCACTCAAAGCCAATGTATTTTTAATGGGTGCCGCGAATGGCGCATTTTCTATTGCCGCTATTGGTCAGATGATGCGACTAGCAACCGAAGGTCGTGCTTCACGCGAAGGTGTGCGCATGGGTCTATGGGGTGCCGCACAAGCAATCGCATTTGGTTTTGGTGGATTGTTGGGAACAGCTGCAAGCGATCTTACGCACTGGTTAATTCCATCAACTGGCATAGCGTATGGCAGCGTGTTTGCTGCTGAAGCAGTATTGTTTATCGCCTCTGCATTACTGGCGCTGCGCATTACGATGATAGAGCCAGCGCAAGAAGACACAGAAGAAGGCATCGGCCAGCCGTCGTATTCATAAACAGGGTTGAAAAAAATTTAGTACCACTACCAGCAATCGCAATAAAAAAATTAACGTACAACAGAAGCACGCGATGAGGAGACATCATGAGCACACAAGAACAATTTGACGTAGTCATTGTGGGTGGCGGACCAGCAGGTGCAACAGCTGCCGATGACCTAGCGCGACGCGGTCGCCGTGTGCTACTTCTTGATCGCGCTGGTCGCATCAAACCCTGCGGTGGTGCTATACCACCGCGCGCCATTAAAGATTTTGAAATTCCCGATGAGCTCTTAGTCGCCAAAGCACGTTCAGCGCGCATGATTGCGCCATCCGATACCAAAGTGGATATCCCGATTGAAGGCGGATTCGTTGGCATGGTCGATCGCGAACAATTTGATGAATGGCTGCGTGAGCGCGCTGCCTCACATGGCGCTATACGACGCAATGGAAAATTTGAACGTGTAGGTAAAGATATTGATGGCGTAAGCACTGTCAGTTATGTCAATGGTGATAGTGGTGAACGACAAACTGTACGTGCACGTAGCATCATCGGCGCTGACGGTGCACGATCAGCAGTAGCACAGCAAACCATTCCTGATGCAGAAAAAACCAAATATGTTTTTGCGTATCACGAAATAGTTAAAGCACCAGAAATTAAACCCGCTGATTACGATGCCACACGTTGTGATGTGTTTTATCAAGGCCATTTATCGCCTGATTTTTATGGCTGGGTATTCCCACATGGCGACACGCTATCCATAGGTACTGGCAGTGCAGACAAAGGATTTTCATTACGTAATGCCACCACCTCATTACGTGAAGCTGTAGGCTTACGTGATGCGATCACAATACGCCGCGAAGGTGCGCCACTTCCCATGAAACCTTTGCGCTGCTGGGATAACGGCCGTGATGTCGTACTTGCCGGTGATGCTGCAGGTGTAGTTGCACCCGCATCTGGTGAAGGTATTTATTACGCCATGCTGGGCGGTCGTTTGGCTGGTGATGCAGTTGAAGAATTACTTGCAACTGGCAATGTTCGTAGCCTGGCAAAAGCGCGTAAACGCTTTATGAAAGATCACCGCAAGGTGTTCTGGGTCTTGGGTATCATGCAGTACTTTTGGTATTCAAGCGACAAACGACGCGAGCGTTTTGTCGATATGTGCAAAGACAAAGATGTGCAGAAATTAACCTTCGATGCGTACATGAACAAAGAACTCGTTCGTGCGAAACCCATGGCGCATGTGAAAATATTTTTTAAAGACATGGCCCATTTACTCGGCCTCGTGAAAGTGTGAACCTACTGTGATTCAACTGGCCCCTGCCAGCAAAAAACCGCTCCTGATCACTATCCTGCTGGTGCTCGCTGTTGGCGGCATCGGCGGTGCAGCTACTGAAATCGGGCCTTGGTATTTGCAACTCGCTAAACCCTCTTGGCAGCCACCCGATTGGGCCTTTGGCCCTGTGTGGACACTGATTTACATCACCACCAGCATGGCCGGCCTTCGCGCTTGGCGCAGCGCAGATCCGCAAGAGAAAACGTATTTTCTAGCTGCCGTATTGATGAACTGCGTGCTGAATATTCTATGGAGTGTGCTGTTTTTTAAATTGCATAGACCCGATTTGGCATTAATGGAAGTGGGTGCGTTGTGGTTGTCTGTTGTGCTACTCACAGCGCTGCCGTGGGCCTACTCGCGCATATCTACCTGGCTGATGCTGCCGCATCTAGTATGGGTGAGTGTTGCGGCATGGTTGAATCTGACTATCGTGAAATTGAATGGGCCGTTTTGAATTACTGATCGTTAAATTTAAACTCAGTCGCTGCCGTTCCATTTCAAATTCAATCTGCATAACTTCACAGGTTTCTTTGTGGTGCCAACTGCAATCTTTTTTCACGTATTTTTTACGCTGCCCCCACGACTGACGACCTCGACATAAACCATAAAGTCCCCGTTGACATGATATGAATGGATATATACCATGAGACATATCATTTGTCGTGTGGAGGAAAAATGTATCAAACTGCCAAAATTTTTACCACTGGTCGCAGCCAAGCGGTACGTCTGCCGCTGGAGTTCCGATTTGATGTTACGGAAGTCTATATTCGCCATGACCCTGTCACAGGCGATGTTGTGCTATCCCGGAAGCCAACCGATTGGCAGGGTTTAATCGACGTTGTAAAACTAAACGCCGAGGATGATTTGCTAATTGAACGCCGCCAAACCAACACACGTCGCGACCCCTTTGAGACCGACCAAAAATGAGCATGCACTACCTGCTCGACACCAATATCATCAGTCACATCATGCAGGGCCGCGATAATGATTTACTGAATCGGTTAACACAGGTGGCAGTTGGTCAGGCTTCAATGTCCAGCATAACCTTGGCCGAACTGGAATACGGATTACACCGCAGAGGCCAACCCACTCGCCTGAGAAATGCGCTGACCCAAGTACTATTGCGAATCGATGTTTTATCTTGGGATGAAGAAGCCGCCATTCGCTATGGTGAACTGTGCAATAACTTAGAGTCCCAAGGCATCAATTTGAGTGATTTCGACATGATGATTGCTGCCCATGCAGCATCAGTTAAATCAACGCTAGTCAGCCGTGACAAAGCTTTTTCTAAAATACCCCCCGACTACGTGAGTCTAGAGATTTGGTAATCGTTAACCGGCGTCACGCTGCGTTCGTGAAACCACGAAACCTCGTATATGGCTCGGGTTTCCCCTGACGCCTCCTCTAGACTTGGAACATCCATAGCGCAGATGTAAAGACGATCAACCAACTTACCCATACCATTCTCCGAATGGCAATTCCTGAGATAATAAGTTCGCTCTGGAAACTAATCGTCTGACCATTCCGCAATGACCAAGCCCACCACGGCAACCCTTGCGCCCCCGCCCCGCCTACCCGCCAGCGAGGGTTTGCTCCGCTCTGTACCTACTTCAGAACTTCGCTCACCGCTGCGCATGTACCTTGAACTGGTGTGTCGCCAGCGACCGCTGCGTTCCATCCTGCTAGTGTTAACTGCGGCAGGTGGTATTTCACTGATGGGTTTTGAGCCACTGCTGCTTAAGCAGCTTTTTGATCTTTTGCAGGGTGGCAGCAGCCTAACGCCCGATCTTCAAAAAAATGCACTCAAATTATTTGGATGGATAGGTTTGGTTTGGTGGTGTGTTGCTGTTTCAAATAGGTTTTATCGCCTACGCTATCCATCTGTACTCACTCGATCAATTAACCCTAGGCGATGTCAGTTTAATGATTTCGTTAGCTGCGATATTAGCTGCGAATGTGAATGGTTTATGCGGGCAGCTATTGAATTTTTTCGAACAAATCGGCAGCTTAACTAACTCGCTCGACACCATATTAAGCCCGCATGAAATCAAAGAGCCTGCTGTAGCTAACAATTTACTCGCGCACTCAGGGATGATTGAATTCGATAGCGTGCAGTTTAGTTATCATGATGCGCGACCCGTACTCAGCAATCTTAATTTTCATATACGCGCCGGTGAAAAAATCGGCTTAGTCGGGCCATCGGGCTCAGGCAAGAGCACTCTCTTAAAACTGCTCACACGCCAATACAATCTTAAAGCTGGCCGCATACTCATTGACGGGCAAGATATTTCAACCGTTTCGTTGGCGAGCTTGAATTTATCGGTAGCAGAAATTCCGCAAGAATCCACCATGTTTCATCGCTCGCTGCGAGAGAACATCTCCTATGCGTCGAGCGATGTCAGCGATGAACGCCTGCACCAAATACTTAAACAAGCTAAGTGCGATGAATTCATACGCGATCGCGAGCAAGGCTTAGAGGCCATCGTCGGTGAGCGCGGTACTCATTTGTCGGGTGGTGAGCGGCAACGCATAGCCATTGCGCGTGCATTGTTAAAAGACGCGCCCATATTGTTAATGGATGAGGCGACATCATCACTGGATTCGCACACCGAGCATCAAATCACCGAAGCGATCGCCGAAGTTATACGTGGCCGTACTGTGATCGCTATCGCGCATCGCTTGTCTACCCTAACAGCTATGGATCGCATCGTGTATATGGAAAATGGACGCATACTCGAGCAAGGCTCACACCAAGAATTACTAGCTCTTGATGGTTACTATGCGCGTTTGTGGGAACAGCAATCAGAAGGCTTTGTGGCATAAGCAAGAGCACCCTGTTATTTCAAAACCTTAACTCGCTTGATGCTGAGCGGGTACCTGATTTAAGAATATTTGATGTAATAGGCCCTGCTAGTTTTGAGGCCGTGCAGGTACGGCAGCAATAACTGGCCGTGTAATTGACCCATGCGACGATTAAAAAGCTACTGAAGAAGAAGTAAGATTAAAAAACGGTACGCTAGTCCACTGGGTGCTCGATCAGCCTCTCACCCCGATATTCATCAGCGCGCTCAAAGAACTCATCATCCAATTCAGGAATGACATCTAAATCATTCCAGAACGCTTTGGACATTTGTTTTTTGTCGTTTACAGTGTTCACTAAATTAGTTTAGCAGTCCATAAGTTATCTTTAGCCTATTGGTTAAGATCGAATAATTTTTTTTCGAATCTTCCAGTTTTTTAAGCTCTTTGGTAAATCTACTTAAATCACTAACGATTTTTTCAGAAATATCAACAGTGAAACTCGGTGCTAATAACCCTGAAATATTTTCTATATCATTAAGATGTTTTTTAATGTCTCTTGAGTCGATCTGCTCTCCGGCTTCCTTGGATTCTTTCAGATTCAACCAAGCCAGCGCCTTGAGTGGAATCAACCCAACCTCAGCGATAATAGGAATTCCATCTGTAATTCGTCTATTTTCTAGAATGAATTTATAGTAATCATCATCTAACAATATTGCAGAAAGACTTGATGCCAAGTCCTCTGCACGCAATGGAGTTAACTTTTGACCAAATGCCATTTCTAAATTGATAGGTGCTCTTGCAAATAATTCGATCATGTATGGAAATTCGTTATCCGCGGGTTTCTGAAACCGATACAAACAAGGCTTTCCATGTACCCCTGACAGTTTGATTTCATACCGCCCAGCCTTAATGAACTCCCAAAATGTTGCAATGAATTCACTTTTCAGCACTTCGATATGAATAACAATGTCGAAGTCTTTTGTCTGTCGAAATTCAACTCCGGCCGTATTCATTACAAGACTTGCTGCCGTACCGCCTATCAAAACATATTGATCTGTAAATTTTTCAAACCAAGCGCTAAATATTTGCAAACCTCTTACCAAACGATCTCCCTCATCATTTCGTCAAGCGCCATTTTAATTCTGGGATCGTCATCTTCTTTCAAGCTAATCCAGAGTGATAACGGATCAACCGCATTAGATTTGCCAACCATATCTGGCTGATACGACCACAATTGCAGCTCACTCAATCCCGGCACAGCTTGAGGCAGATGATCTATTTTATTTTGCAGCTTAGTCCACGCTATGCCGCTCATTGCATAGCAAGTTTCACTAGGTGAAGCCAGATTACTTTTTTGCGCAAGTGCAGACAATCCTGCAAGACGATACGTACTACTTTTTTTCGGCGGCTTTATCCATGCACTGCGTTTAACCGGTGTTTTCAAATAGGGCTGCGCCATTTGCCAAATTTGTTCATTGGTACGTAAAAATTTTACAACTCGAACACGCCCATTCATCTCGCTCTCAACTAGCTCAGCGCTTTCTAATTCGCGTATGGCTCTGTTAGCCGTCATTAGCGAATATCCCAAAGGCGTTCCGACATCGCTTGCAAACCATTGCTGCTGAACTGGGTGATTTAGCAATAACCAAATAAGAATTGCTTGTGTTGAAGGACTAAATACGTCGACATTTTTTGTTCTTGCTTTACTAAAGTACTCGCGAAGATCAATGCCCATATCGGGCAAATACATCTGATTGCCCGCCACAATAAATGCCTGCTTTTGCTCTATAAGATTTCGTCGTTCATATGATGCGAGCGCTGGTGGGCAGTAGGCCACAGGGTGTCCGAGCTCAGCTTCAGCGCGCGCTAATTGAGCTCGAATAGTTTTGAGTGAGGGATTTGCCTGAGGCTTGGGGATTGCCAGCACAACCCCAGTACCTGCAATGCGCGCAGACAGAAAATTGAATTCGTCTTGCAGAAAATAGGGCAGTCGGTCTGCTTCAACACAGGGCTTAACATCAGCAATAGCTTTGCCAAGAACGTCGCGCAGATAGGTTTGAAGTTGGGCATCCATTCGCCAATGGTAACACTAAAAATGCACCTTAACTATAATTTTGTTATCGTGTATTTTTAGTGTTACAATTAACTCAGAAGCCCATCAGTCTCTCGTCCCAACCTCAAAACCTGTCTTGCCAAATGGTTGGTACGTCCCCAAACTTCCAAAAACTTCGCACTCACCGGTAGGTGACACTTAGTGACATTTATCGATGAGTCTATTGAGTAACCCATCCGCTGTCACAGACGAATTCCTTCGTTCGCAATGTTTTTTAAAAGCCAAGGATTAGAGTAAGTTTCCGGCTGATTCCATTCAGACTCCCATACGGGTAACGGCTGTATACGAATGCCTGTATCCAACAGCACGTCATATGCCAAATCATCCATCGCAAATTTAGTAGCAATAAACTTTCCGGGTGATCCGCGCAATAGCACAACAACATCTGCGTCGCTATCTGCACGATGGGTATTTCTAGCTCGACTGCCAAATAGAATCAGACCCGCAAAATCACTGCGCACAGAAACCTTATCTTCAAACGTACGCATCGCGTCCGCCGTTGCAGGGTCTAATTTTGCAATGATCTCGGGCGTCATGGCCGCGTCACAAGCAGTTCAATGGATAAGGTGTCGTTGATGTAAAAAAGGCCAATATGCCTTTCACATGAATAGTTTACGGTCTGGCGCAGTATTTACCAATGACAGAATAGGCATACGATTTTGCCGGCATATTGCGGCAGGAGGAAAAGTTGAAGGCTGATGAAGCCTTGAGGTATAGATCGCGAAAGTAATTAAACCACCAACTCGGTCAGCTCATTCACCACCACCGCCGCGCCATCAAACGATTCATCTGCAAAAAACTCGCTGCGTACGATAGCCACAGCCAAGCCCGCGCCACCGGCAGCCAATAAGCCATTACGAGAATCTTCAATCGCGCAACAATCATGGGCAGCTAACCCAAGCCGCTGTAACGCTAAAAGGTATGCTTCAGGATCTGGTTTTTTTACTTGCACATCATCACCGACAACGATTACCTCAGGCACTGGCAGCTCTAAAGGTGAAAGTGAAAAATTCCACAGTGCATCCCAGTTGGATCGGCTAGTGGTGGTCACTACTGCCCAGCGTATGTTGCTGCGAGTGAGGCTATGAATCAGTTCCGCAAAACCTGCACGAGGTGCAACCGCTCCCGAGGCGAGGATTTCAGCAAAGTGTTTGTTTTTGTTTTTATGAACACTAGCTAACAGATGACGTAATGCGCCAGTATCGTTACCGGTTTCTTCGGCATAGCGCAATAGTCGCTCGAAACCACCCGCCGTTTTAAGCAGGCGCTTGTAATCTGCATGCGTCCAGCGCCAGGGCAAGCCCGCTTCTTCCAACGCACGATTAAACGCTGGAAGATGAGCCTGTCCTTCTGTTTCGGCTATCGTGCCATCGACATCAAACAGTACGCAACGGTGTTGGCCCGGAATGATCATGTGATTATCTATACGTAAAAAACACCGCAAGCGGCTAGACAAGAAAGGTTCTTAGTGAACCTTGGCTCGCAAAGTACCCTTTTGATACAGACCCGCCATATGATCCAAATGCATGGCTTTCATCTTGGACGCCTGACCTGCGCAACCAAATGATTCAAATCTATCCTTCACCACTTTTTTAGCAGCGGCAGTAGCGGCTTTCAAAAACGCGCGTGGATCAAATTCATCGGGCTTATCCGCCATCGCTTTGCGCATAGCGGCAGTCATCGCTAAACGTATGTCGGTATCTATATTAATTTTGCGAACGCCATGCTTAATACCTTCAACAATCTCTTGCACAGGTACGCCATAGGTTTCTTTAATGTCGCCGCCGTACTGACGGATCATCTCCAGATATTCTTGCGGCACTGACGACGAACCATGCATCACCAAGTGTGTGTTCGGTATGCGCTTGTGTATAGCTTTAATACGATCAATCGCTAAAATATCGCCGGTAGGTGGGCGGCTAAATTTATACGCACCGTGACTGGTACCAATGGCAATTGCCAAGGCATCCACATCAGTCGCGGCGACAAATTGTGCGGCTTCGTCTGGGTCGGTCAGTAATTGTGAATGATCCAACGTGCCTTCAGCACCCACGCCATCTTCTTCACCTGCCTGGCCGGTTTCCAGCGAACCCAAACATCCCAACTCGCCTTCTACTGACACGCCGACTGCATGCGCCATTTCAACTACGCGACGCGTAACCTCAACGTTGTACTCATAGCTAGCTGGTGTCTTGGCATCTTCTTTGAGCGAACCATCCATCATCACACTAGAAAATCCACTGCGTATCGAACCCTGACATACCGCAGGAGATGCGCCATGGTCTTGATGCATACAAACTGGAATATCAGGGTACTGCTCAATAGCCGCTTCAACGAGTTTGCGTAAAAAAGCTTCGCCCGCGTATTTACGCGCGCCGGCGCATCCGCAATTGGACGGCCCAAGTTATAGCCATACGGCACAGCCCAACACAGCACACCTGCAGCTTTGGCAGTAGACACATCGATTTCTGAGTCGCCTATGAACAGTGATTCTCCATTCGTCACACCCAAGGTATCTAGGCAATGATTAATCATGCCGGGGTTGGGTTTTTTAACGCTGAGTGAATCACCGCAAACGATTAAATCAAACTGATCCATCAAGCCGTGCTTTTGCAAAATACGATCAGCAAAGCGTCGCTCTTTATTAGTAACAACGGCTTGCTTCACACCATAGTCACGCGCTTTGCGCAGTGTCTCTAATACATGGGGAAACGGTGTGCTAGTGGTGCCTGCAGTGGCTTCATAATGATGTATAAAGCGCTGCATCACCTTATCCCAGTTGGCATCCGCAGGACCCTGCTGCTCTTCCCAAGCACGTTTCATTAACCAACCTGTGCCATGGCCTATCCAATTACGTACCTGATCTACCGATACGCTTTCCAGACCAAATTCTTTTAACGTGAGATTGACTGCCTCGGCAATTTCGTCGGCCGTATCTAACAGCGTGCCATCTAAGTCATACATTACTAAAGCCATGGTTACTCCCTTATCCGACCGCTGCGATTAATTGTCCTGCTGTGATACCAAACGCGTCATACACCTGCGGCGCGGGTGCGGATTCGCCAAAGCGCGCGACGCCAATCACATGACCCGCCAAACCTACGTATTTACGCCAAAAATCAGGATGCCCTGCTTCTATCGCAATACGTTTTACGCCTTCAGGTAAAACTTGCTGTTGCCATACCAAAGGCTGCGCATCAAAGCGGGCAGTACACGGCATAGACACCACACGCACATGACGACCGTGTTCACGTAACGTTTTTTGAGCTTCGATAGCGATCATTACTTCTGAGCCGGTAGCAATGAGTACGGCTTCGGGTGCTTGCTCACTATCCGACAACACATAACCACCTTTAGCTATCGACTCTGCAGATATCGCATTGGATAGTTGCGGCAAATTCTGACGCGAGAGTAGTAAAGCCGATGGACCATCGTGACGTTCAAGTGAGCATGCCCAGGCAACCGCAGTTTCCATGCCATCGCACGGACGCCATACATCCAAACCGGGTATTAAGCGCAAACTCGCTGCATGTTCTATCGGTTGATGCGTAGGGCCATCTTCACCCAAACCTATGGAATCATGCGTCAGCACATGCACCACGCGCTGCTTCATAAGCGAGCTCATGCGTATGCCATTGCGAGAATAATCTGAGAACACCGCAAACGTGCCGCCATACGGAATCAAACCACCATGCAGCACAGCGCCGTTCATAATGGCGGTCATACCAAATTCACGCACGCCATACGAGATGTAATTGGCATCACTATCTTTGTTGCTATGCCATGCACGACTAGTCTTACCTGCGGTGAGATTCGATCCTGTTAAGTCAGCCGAGCCGCCTAATAATTCAGGCACACCAGCAACCAACAAATCCAGCATTTGCTGACTCGATTTACGTGTTGCTGTGGCTGCTGTAATACCCTGGGCTAAACTGAAGAGTGATGCTTTAACGTCAGACCAATCCACCGGTAATTCACGGTGGCTTACGCGGGTAAATTCAGCAGCCAACTCTGGATGCGCCTTGGCATACGACGTAAACGCGTGCTGCCATTTTGCTTCGTGAGCTATACCGCTGGCGTTAGCATTCCATGCAGATTGAATCGATTCGGGAATTACAAACGGCGCGTGCGGCCAATTGAGTGCTGCACGTGTAGCCTCGGTTTCTTTGTCACCCAACGGTGCGCCGTGCACATCATGCGTGCCCACCATATTCGGCGAGCCCCAACCTATCTGCGTGCGGCAGATAATCATGCTGGGTTTACCCGTGGTGTGTTTGGCTTCTTCGATAGCGCCATTAATCGCTGCTGCATCATGGCCATCTATCGGGCCAATCACATGCCAGCCATACGCACGGAAACGTGCCGCAGTGTCGTCTTTAAACCAACCTTCAACATGGCCATCAATAGAGATGCCATTGTCGTCATAAAAGCAGGTGAGTTTGTCTAAGCCCCACACACCCGCTAACGAACACACTTCGTGACTTACGCCTTCCATCAAACACCCATCACCTAAAAACACCCAGGTACGGTGATCAATAATAGTGTGACCATCACGATTAAAACGACGAGCAAGAATTTTTTCTGCGAGTGCCATACCCACACCGTTTGCTAAACCCTGGCCCAGCGGACCGGTGGTGGTTTCTACTCCGGGTGTGATATCCACTTCAGGATGGCCCGGTGTTTTACTGTGCAACTGGCGAAACTCTTTAATATCGTCAATAGACAAATCGTAGCCCGACAAATGCAGTAATGCATACAGCAGCATAGAGCCATGACCATTCGATAATACAAAACGATCACGATCTGTCCAATGCGGATTACCCGGATTATGTTTTAAATGATGGCGCCATAACACCTCAGCAATATCAGCCATGCCCATGGGCGCGCCTGGGTGGCCTGACTTTGCTTTATTGACTGCATCAATGGCGAGAAAACGAATCGCATTAGCTAACTCACGTGTACTTGATTGTGCGTTTTTCATGCGCGCTTCTTTCTGTCCATTAAACGCAAAATCATCGGTGTAAAAATTAAC
This sequence comes from Oxalobacteraceae bacterium, assembly GCA_021298555.1. Taxonomy (GTDB): domain Bacteria; phylum Pseudomonadota; class Gammaproteobacteria; order Burkholderiales; family Burkholderiaceae_D; genus Pernthalerella. The sequence continues at coordinate 20,985 of JAJTGE010000020.1, read as the reverse complement.
TGCATAGCCAATCCCATTTTTCCGCCGGGTATAACAAACGTATTAGGACGTGTCATCCACGAGTTTTCTATCATGGACAGCAGATACGGAAAATCAATGCCCTTGGGATTTGCAAAGCGAATCACCACCATACTTTCATCGGCACTAGGAATATCTTTAGCAATGAAAGGATTCGACGTATCAACCGTTGGCACGCGCTGGAAATTTACGTGCGTTCGTGAAAACTGTGGGCAGATATGCCGCGTGTAGTCCGGCATACGGCGCAATATCGTATCCATCACAGCATCTTGCGAATAGCCGCGCATATTTTGATCGCGATGTAGCTTTTGTATCCACTCAAGATTAATGATGGGCACCACACCAACCAGCAAATCGACATGGCGCGCTACATCCGCATCATCACCTACATAACCACCATGCAGGCCTTCATAAAACAAAAGTTCAGCACCTGCATCCATATCTTTCCATGGGGTGAAGGTACCTGGGTCTTGGCCAAATTCTGCGGCTTCACCATCATCATGTATGTATTTACGTACCCGACCAGCGCCTGTTTCACCAAAGATCTTAAAGGTGTTTGCCAACTCACCCAAAATATTTGCATCAGGGCTGAAATGGCTAAATGAGTCGTTACCCGCTGCTTGCTGCTGCTTTAAGGCTTCGCGCATCTCCAAGCGGTTGTAGCGGTGCATAGAATCGCCTTCGAGTATCTGCGCGCGAATTTGTTCACGGCGAAAAATATGCTGAAAGCTTTTCATGACCGTCGTAGTACCAGCACCAGATGAGCCAGTGATCGCAACGATAGGATGTTTAACTGACACGGTTATCTCCGAGTTTTGTAATAAGTAGTGGTGTAGAAAATTCGCCTTTTAATTGGCATACAGCGAGCGCTCTTGAAACAGCGGCGAGGTATATTTCTCATCTGTGCCACTGTCATACTCGTGGTGATATTTTTCTATGCGCTCTACTTCATTGCGCGAACCAATTACTACTGGTACACGTTGATGTATATCGCCCGGCTCTATATCTAAGATACGTTCGCGGCCAGTAGAACCTAAACCACCGGCCTGCTCTATCACCATGCTCATGGGATTGGCTTCATACATCAAACGTAAGCGGCCTGCTTTGGATGGATCTTTGGTATCGCGTGGGTACATAAACACCCCACCGCGCATAAGAATGCGATGAATATCCGCCACCATGCTGGCTATCCAACGCATATTGAAATCGCGCCCACGTACATCGGTTTTACCGTTTTTGCATTCGACTACATAACGCTGCACGGGCGGCTCCCAAAAGCGCTCGTTACTCGCGTTAATAGCAAATTCACTGGTATCCGCTGGCACTTGCATGTGCGGATGCGTGAGGATGAAATTTCCCACTTCTCGATCAAGTGTGAAACCGTGCGTACCTTTACCTACCGTTAGTACAAACATGGTGGATGGGCCATAAATCGCATAACCCGCTGCGAGTTGCTGTCGACCTATCACCAGAAAATCAGACACCTCCGGCTTGCGGCCTTCTGGCGCACGCAACACAGAAAAAATCGAACCTACGGACACATTGACATCAATATTTGATGAACCATCCAATGGATCAAACACCGCTAAGAACCGACCTGCACCCTCGCCTGGATCAATCTCGACGATGTCATCGTTTTCCTCAGAGGCTAAACCTGCTACCAAGCCACCCATCGCAAAGGTATTGATGAAAGCGGTGTCCGACATAACATCAAGTTTTTTTTGCGTTTCACCTTGAACATTGGTGCTATCAAGGCTGCCCAATACGCCGCCTAACTCGCCTTTGGCTGTCATGGCCGATATAGCTTTAACCGCCGCTGCAATATCCACTAACAACGCCGCCAGATCACTTTGCTCAGATGATCCCTTGAGCTGCTGAATCAGGAATTTCGATAAAGTGGTGCGCCCCTGATGCATGATGCCTCCATTAGAATTATTTTATGTGGCTGCTATGTTGCGTTGCTAGTTACATCTCTACTACCCATGACGTAATGTTTAATTTTTTTCTGCTGCCAAACCACCTGTAAACACACGCGATGCACGTAAATCATCAGCAGAAATCACTGACAGCTGTTCTGCCGTAACGGTGGCATCGCCATTCATTGCTTGTTGAAAGATACGATTTGCTTGCCGTAACCGCGCACGGTCTAAAGCATTACGTATGGAACGTGCATTGGCAAAATGCGGTTGCTGGCGACGCAGGTGTATGTATTCCTGCATGGCTTTTTCTGCTTCTGCATCGAGGTGGTAGTTCATACCGCCCACCATCTTGCCAGCGATCTGTGTGAGTTCTAGCTCGGTGTAATCCGGAAAATCGATGTGATGCGCTATGCGTGACGACATACCCGGATTCGACTGAAAGAACGTATCCATTCTGTCTTTGTAACCGGCAAGAATAACCACCAAATCATCGCGGTGGTTTTCCATAACCTGCAATAAAATTTCTATCGCTTCTTGTCCGTAGTCGCGTTCATTTTCTGGGCGATACAAGTAATAAGCCTCATCAATGAACAACACCCCACCCATGGCCTTTTTCAATACTTCTTTGGTCTTGGGTGCAGTGTGGCCTATGTACTGCCCGACTAAATCATCACGAGTCACCGATATCACATGCCCTTTGCGTACATAACCTAAGCGATGCAGTATCTCGGCCATGCGCATAGCTACTGTGGTTTTACCAGTACCTGGATTACCACTAAAGCACATGTGCAAACTAGGCGTAGCGGCTTCCAGACCCATCGCCGCACGCGCACGCGAGACCACCAAAAAAGCGGCGATCTCACGTATGCGTGCTTTTACAGGCGCCAAACCGATCAACTCAGCATCAAGTTGATCGATAACGGGCTGTACTTCTGCGTCACGTAGTATTTGTTGCAAATCGATAGCCGTTGGAAGATCAGCGGCTGGCGATGCTGGCAAGGTATCAGGTGCGTTCATGACTTAATCACCCGCCGTAACGTTGACCTGCTGGCTTTTGTGATGCGTAGCTAAACGTGGTGTAGCGTATTGTGCGGCCATGTTCTTCGGTACGCTGCAAACCAAAGCCTGGTTCAACTGTTGGGCGCTGAACTAAAAAGCTCATGACCATGGATTCGACACCGCGGGTGTTATCAAATGCATTGACCTTGATGTACACCTCAGAATGAGCTTTACGGCACGCGTTTACTTCAAACAAAATCGCTGCGCCATCCTTAATTTGAAACATAGGGATACCCCACATGTTCCAGTAGCAGTTACGCGGATGCGGATCGTCTGTCCATTCCACCGACAGTGCCCAGCCCCTGCCCAGTGCGTAATCGACTTGTGCGCGAATTTCGTCATCGGTTAAATCAGGCAAAAATGAAAACTGACCTTGAGTAATGCGCATGGTGTTTCTCCTAAATTATTTGTTCAGTGTTAGCGTAATTTGCAAGCATCACTAATTACGACGCTGTAGGTGTATTCACAAAATCTGGCGTGTCAGTGGATGTGTAGTTGAACGACACATCTTTCCAAGTTTCCAGTGCTTTCTCGAGTGGCTTACACCACTTGGCAGCATCTTTCAGAATTTGCGGACCTTCGTTGAGTATGTCTTTACCCTCATTACGCGCTTTGATGATCACTTCCAGACCAACTCGGTTGGCTACCGCGCCCGCCTGAATACCGTCTGGGTGACCAATTGTTCCACCACCAAACTGCAACACCACATCATCACCTAACAAATCGATCAGTTGATGCATCTGACCTACGTGAATTCCACCCGAGGCCACTGGCATGACTTTTTTCATGTCACACCAGTCTTGATCAAAGAACAAACCACGCGATAAATCTTGCTTGTTGTATCCCTCGCGGCATATGTTGTAGTAGCCCTGTACGGTCATTGGGTCGCCTTCCAACTTGCCCACGATTGTTCCTGCATGTACGTGATCCACACCCGCCAAACGCAACCACTTGGCCATTACGCGGAACGACACACCGTGACTTTTCTGACGTGTATAAGTGCCGTGACCAGCGCGGTGCATGTGCAAGATCATGTCATTCTTGCGGCACCAGTTCGACATAGACTGTATGGCAGTCCAGCCGATAATTAAGTCCACCATAATGATGTTGGAACCGAGTGTCTTTGCGAATTCAGCGCGTGCGTACATCTCTTCCATATCAGCAGCAGTCACGTTTAAGTAGTGACCTTTAATTTCACCTGAATTGGCTTGCGCTTTGTTGACGGCTTCCATGCAAAACAAGAAGCGATCACGCCAGTGCATGAACGGCTGGCTGTTGATGTTTTCATCGTCTTTGGTGAAATCCAATCCACCTGTCAAACCTTCATACACCACACGGCCGTAGTTTTTACCTGATAGGCCGAGCTTAGGCTTCATGGTGGCGCCGAGTAACGGACGACCAAATTTATCTAAACGCTCACGCTCTACGATGATGCCGGTAGGCGGGCCTTTGAATGTTTTTACATACGCCACGGGCACACGAATATCTTCTAGCCGCGCAGCTTTTAACGGCTTGAATGAAAACACGTTACCAATGAGTGAGGCGGTTACGTTGGCAATCGAGCCTTCTTCAAACAAAATAATGTCGTAAGCGATGTAAGCAAAATACTGTGCTTCTTTATCGGTGCCCACACCCGTGCCTGGTACAGGGTCCACGCGATATGCCTTGGCCTGGTAATCCTCGTGTGCGGTCAGCATGTCTGTCCACACCACGGTCCATGTTGCGGTCGATGATTCGCCGGCAACTGCAGCAGCGGCTTCTATGGAATCAACACCTTCCTGCGGAGTAATACGAAACACGCAGATGAAATCAGTATCTTTGGGTGTGTAGTCAGGGCGCCAGTAGCCCATTTGTGCGTACTTTAGAACTCCACCTTTGTAGCGTTCTTTTAGGTCGGTAATACGGCCTTCGACGGGTTTGTTCATGTGCAGTCTCCTGTGGGCTGGATTGCCCGGTGGGTGAATTTAAACACTTGAGGCCAAGTGGTGACTGCAATGTATAGTTTTTATAGGTTAAGGTATATTCACTAATGATTTGTTTTTAGTTCAGATTATCTTATCTATTATTACTATGAAAAGTCTTCGGCTCTTAAAAAATCTGAGTATGCGCCAACTACGGGTATTTCAAAGCGCTGCCCGTCATGGAAGTTTTAGTAAAGCGGCAACGGAATTAAATCTCACTGCCCCCGCTATTTCCATGCAAATTAAAGAATTGGAAAGTGATTTAGGTATGACGTTGTTTGCGCGCGTCGGTCGCCGGGTGGAATTAACCACCGCGGGGGAATATTTTCTGGTGGATGTAAAAAAAATAGCCGCCACGCTGCGCGACGCGGAAGTGACCTTATCAAAACTTAAAGGTACCCAGGGCGGCAGTTTAAAAATAGGCTTGGTCAGCACCGCGAAGTATTTTGTACCCAAATTACTATCCCGTTTTAAACAAGAGCATTTTGGTTTACAAATCAAACTCGAAGTACGTAATCGAATTCAAATGGTGGAAATGCTGCGCGATGGTGAAATCGATATCGCGATTATGGGCCGCACTCCCGCCGATTTAGATACCCGCATCGAAGCCTTTGCCAAACACCCTCACGCATTTATTGCCAGCCCTGATCACCCGCTAGCCAAACGCCAAGGAATATCCCCCATCGCAATAAATCAAGAAGAACTGATAGTCCGGGAAGAAGGTTCTGGCACGCGCGCCATCATGGAGCGCTTTTTAAACGACCGCGGCTTATCCCCGCGCGTGACTATGGAAATGTCATCCAATGAAAGTATTAAACAAGCTGTGATGGCCGACTTGGGTATTTCATTCGTGTCGCTTCATACCGTAGGGCTTGAAGTACAAACGAATAAATTAGTGGTGTTAGATATTGATGAAACACCTATTTCGCGGGCATGGCATGTGGTGGCGTTAAATCGAGGGAATCATTCTGCTGCGGCGGAGGCGTTTAGGTATTTTGTGTTGGAGCATGGGGCGGAGTTGTTGAGTGAGATTTAGTTCTCCTCAGTGAATTTTTTTACTTATAAACTTTATCTTAGACTCTGAGTTCATCATATAATTTTGTTATATTTTGATGTACTAGGCAATTTCCTGCCCCAATTCATTTTTATTCAAAATAACTCTTTTTAAGATATGCTAAGGGACCCGTGAGTACTTCATCTCGAAAAAAAATACTAGTAACCGGAGGCGCTGGTTTTTTAGGCTCCCATCTTTGCGAATCACTTTTGAGTGAAGGTCATGATGTTCTCTGCGTAGATAATTTTTTTACTGGCAGTAAAGATAATATTAAACACCTTATATCTAATTCCAGATTTGAATTGATGAGGCATGATGTAACTTTTCCGCTGTATGTAGAGGTTGATCAGATATACAACTTTGCTTGCCCAGCAAGCCCAGTACATTATCAGTTTGATCCGGTTCAAACTACCAAGACTAGTGTACACGGAGCAATCAATATGCTAGGTCTTGCAAAACGTGTTCGAGCAAGAATTCTGCAGGCGTCGACAAGTGAAATTTATGGCGACCCAGAAGTTCACCCACAAACCGAAGACTACTGTGGCAGAGTTAATCCCATCGGGATTAGGTCCTGTTATGACGAAGGTAAGCGTTGCGCAGAAACACTTTTCTTTGATTATCACCGCCAGCATGATGTTGACATAAAAGTTGTGCGCATTTTTAATACCTATGGTCCGCGTATGCATCCAGAAGATGGTCGCGTTGTAAGCAACTTTATTGTTCAAGCTTTGAAAGGAGAAGACATCACTATTTTCGGGGATGGATCTCAAACGCGTAGTTTTTGTTATGTAGACGACCTAATTAAAGGCATCATAAAAATGATGCAGACAGGGCCTGGACTTACCGGACCGGTCAACATAGGCAATCCTTCCGAGTTCACCATAGCGGAGCTTGCTCAAAAAGTGATTTCTTTAGTTAACAGCAAGTCACGAATCATCTATTTACCATTGCCACAAGACGATCCTAAACAGCGCCAACCAGACATTTCACTTGCTAAAGAAAAGCTTAACTGGGAGCCGTCTATAGTACTAACTGATGGATTAGTTAAAACAATTGGTTATTTTGAAAAATTATTATCAGTCAATTCTTACAAATAGTGGGATCTCCAGCTATAGGTGGGTATCAGCTGCGAACCACAGTTTATATAAGAAGGTTATGTATGAGCTGAATACAAAAACCTTAGGCGACACATGCAATTGAAATAACGCTTCAATTCACATCATGGTTTTATTTTAGGCAGCATGCTCACTTTACGACACTGTCGATTAAATCGATCGCCAATAAATCAAAATCTCTAATTAAATTAGGCCGCGCTAAATTTTTAAAATTTATTTTGTCTTCTATCAAACCAATTCCGCAAGAAAAGAAATCAACCTCCGCGCTACCATTTTCCTCGACTGCATAGTTAAGGGCAATATTGGACAATTGCTCAAGCGTTACATCATAGTTATTTGCTCTAACCACTTGAGAAATAATATCCCAGTGAGATTCTTGACGCTGCCTACCGTATTTTAGTGTAAGAGAATAACTACCCATTAATGCTTTTCTAACTATTTGCTCTGGACTTCTAACTGGCGCATGTTGTATTTTAAGATCTAGAAATTTTCTAGGTAAAGAAAACATTGCAGAAAAAGCAGAATGATTGCCTTCTGCAACAACACAATCTTTAGCAAATTCATTCCCCAAAACCACTTTAAAGAACTGTTGCGGCTCTTTAGACCTTTTTTTAAAACAACTAAATAGAGGGGACTCAGATGAAAAATAATCTAAAGATATAGGACAAAACGTTTCCCAAGGAATGAAACCTGACTCATGCTTGTCAATATTATTGGAAATAATTTCGCGAATATTCACATTCGTGTTTCCACACAAGAATTCATCAGCATCTAGCAAAGCAATATAATCAACTATATTTTGTGAAGAAATATCTCTCACCATTGAAGTGACGACATCTGACTGACGAAACTCTCTTTCCTTAAATGAAAAAATTGCAATCTGCGGATACAGCTTCTGCATTTCCTTTGCAATCTCTAAAGTTCCATCTTGACTACAATGATCGATTAAAAAAATTCGGTCAGCGCTTCGCAGATTAATTTTCAAAAAAAGTTCAATTATGTCAGACTCATTTTTGACCATTGAAACGACGCCAATTCTAACCACTGCTAATCCTTTCTTGTTGATTATGATATTTTTTTAGAATATGCTAATTTAGATAACGTGAGAAAAAAGCGCTTTAATCACTGATTTTCTGAACGTATAACTGGTAAAGTGGGGCGCTAATAATTTTAATTTTTCTGCAGTAAATATTACTAAAAGCATCGATTGCCGGCTTTGGACACCTTATTGGGTCAGTGCCATTGGGCAACACTTCTTGCCATAAATAATCATCAAATGCTATCACTCCATTATTCTTTAACAATTCAAAGCTAAGTAGTGCATCACACAACACATCTGGGGCTTGGTGCGATCCATCCACATAGATAAAGTCAAAATATCCTTTTTTGCCTTCGGCAATTAATTTTGACAGTGCTAAAACGCTAAACGACTTATGAATAAATAGCTGAACATTGTTATTGACTTTGCTTATTGCTAAACTAGCATTGTTATTGAATCTCTTTTCGACAATAGACATATCAGTATGCGCACTACCGCCTATTTTATGCTCTACACCGCCCTCCCAAGTATCAATACAATGAAGCTCTATATTTTTGCTAATTCCGAGTTTTTCAATGAGATAGCAAGTACTAGCGCCTTCATATGAGCCAATTTCTAATATCCGAGTCGGGTTTATTTGTGGAATCAGGGAATCCCATACAGGCTTGGCAGATTCAAACCATGTATTGGTAAAGTCGTAAGATAATTCATTCATATTTTCCTCGCTTCACTGCGTATACTCAATCGCCTATCAAACAGGCAGGTCAAGTAGAATTTTCGGTTTTAACAAACCTTAGCAACAGAACCGTTGCCAAGGGGCTCATATCCTCCAGCATCGTTACAGATATTACAAAAATTTATTATGACTAATAGTTCCCAATACAAATAACCGATATTGCTCATCCAAAATTGGAGAGTGAGGTCTAAATTAATTTAGATGTATGGATTTAAATCTGTGCGCTCAAAATCCCATCCTGCCTTAGCAATTTTAGAAAGGATTTGCTCGTTATTACTTAATTCCTCAGATTTTATAATTATTGTCAGTATGTAGTTCCATTTAGCCTGACCCTTTTGGCACTGATCTTCTCCAGACTCGACCATGCGCTTCATTTCGCTGAACACTGGATCTGACTCATCAGAAGGATGGAATTCACAGCCTTGAATATACGCATCGCATATATTTTTTAAGGCAACCCCTGGTAAATTTAAGCCCAACGCAATTTTTTGAAATTCGCGTTTTGAAAATCCGAAAACATAGTTGCCAACTCGCTCCCAGGTATGGCGTGCTGGACCAGACATTGTTGGAGTGTCAATGTACAAGTCTTGCGGTTCGATTATTACAACTGCTTTTTTTGCTACCCGAATCATTTCGTAAATAGCTTGGTACGGTCTTCGCATGTGGTGAAGCGCTTCCTTACAAAGCACAAAATCAAACTGATTGTCTTGGAATTCCAGTGACTCTGCATTTGCCTTTTGATACTTCGTTATATGCCCTTCTTCGTAACTTTGTTTCAGCGTTCCATCGCCTATATCGGTCGTAAGAATATCGGTAAATCCTTCATTTCTAAGTATCCATGTATCGTGGCCCGACCCATCACCTACTGTGAGCCAAGAATCATTTGATGGGCCCAAAATGTCTATTGCACCCTCAAGAAAACGTCGATGCCGCCAATGATTTGCCGTTGTTGCATCCCACCACGTTGGATAAAGTTTGGCATGTAATTCATCAGAAAAGAAATGCTCCCAGTGGGCTACGTGCAAATCATCGGTGGATTTACCATCATGCTCTTTATTAGTTGTTGCACTACTGTTACCCGCCTCTACTGGCTGGTCTTTTTTCACTTCAACAATGTTAGATGCCTGAGTAGTGTGATCACTATTATGTTGAGCATCTTTTACCGATGTCTTTTCAAGCACTGTAAGTAAATGAGCACCTTTCCATTCTTGAGACACGATTTTGAATGCGCCCACAAAACCATAGCCTTTTGCCCAGCGATTTTGGTCATCAAAATATAGTGGAAATGTCTGCTCTGTAATGATGTTTACGTGTGTAGGGTCGACAAATGCGGCTGGCTGAGGATATGCAGGGGTAACCGACAAAAATCGTCCTCCTATTTTAAGAACTCGCCAGATTTCATTCATTAGCTCAACAAAAGAATTACGTCGTTTAGGCGCATAAACCACTCTTGGAATATGCTCTATGAAGTCATGCGCTGTAACAAAATCGAAAAAGTCTGCCGCAAATGGTAGGTCTTCTATTGCAAGGTCCGCTTTGTAAACATTATTTTCAAGATCGGTCCTGACATCCACACCATATACTTGATCTGCGCCAAATATATTTTTAGGCGCAGCGCCGCATCCAAGATCTAATGATTTCGTAGTCATATTTTTTGCGTAATATTTTTAAATTCAGTTAATAAATTCAGATGGAGTATTCAGTTTTCGCACAAGACAATAATTTGTGAATCAGCTCATCTACATGAAAATTCCGCAAGACATAAGCATGTCTGTAAAGCCGAGCTTCTTCTCCCAAGCTTTCAAATGTATGAATTGAAGATCTCACAAACTCATCCACTGAAAGCAGATCAGAGGGCGTGTAGCAGATATAAAATTGTTCTGGTATCCCCAGAATATTTAAATACGGCTTAAGACTAATTGGCACCAATGGAATACCACCGGATATTAGGCTATCAAAAAACCGAAGTGGTAAATCATTAAACACTGGCGCAATCCAATGTACCGGGTAATTAATCCATTCTGACCAACGATCTAAAGGAGACCGCCCATGAAAATCTTGCTTAAGTAAACCTACGGTGTCAAAGCACTTATTTACTGTAGCTAAAACACTGTTCCGAAATTTGAATTTTCCATAATACGAATGCATGCCAAGCGGCATATGCTTTCTGTGGCCTCTTAGCATTTCTGAAAGATGCTCTACAAGAAATTGTTTGGTCCATTGAATTGTTCCACACGGTATCCCGGGGACAATGACTGGATTAATTCGACTGACGATCGCAAAATCACTCAAATGTGCAGGCGCGTAAATATCCGCCAGCAGCGCGCATTTAATACTGTGATCATGCCAGTGATGATTATCGAAATCATGCACCACAAAAACTGTATTGGGCGTAGCCTCAACTAATGCAGCCATTTTCAAAGGCTCGATTTTGGCTACATTATTATTGGTCATTATTACGACCGAACCCTCAAGTTTGTTTCTACAGTCCAATGCGTTATCTGATAGAACTGACAGCTCATTGTCAGACATTGTTACTAATTTTTCGCCTTTTATTTCCAAAGAAACATTTCCATAGTTACTTGTATTGGTAATAACTATAGTTTTACCAAAACCGTTTTTGGAGAAATATTCTCGCTTTCTAAGCCGCTCTTGGTCTTTATAAAAAGCAAGAGCAAATAAGTTTTCTCTTTCAATGGTTTCCACAAGGTCATTCATTTTGACCTGTATGCTTGATGCTGCAAGCTGCTGAAAGTGAGAAATCATAAATAATTTTTTATGAGTCAGTATGGTCAGTTACTAAGCTGGTCGCTGTAGAATATGTTGCTGCCAAAAACTCTGCGAGTGCAAAGTATAGGCATGCGCCCCCATAGGGAGCTTGCCACCATTTAAATGATAAAAATATTCTGGCCCCACTTCCATCGAAAATAATGAAGCTTGAATTTGATTTGGTATATGAAAATCAATCGATAGCGCACCCATAAATGAAAAGAATAAATCTTCACTCGACCCTGACTGGATGAACCAGTCTGCGACGTCTTTATGCTCTTCAATTATTGATTTAAATTTACTTATGCGCCTTAAACTAAATCCACCATTACCTACATAGACGGTGTAGGGTCGTCCAACCCCATCGATTAAGAATTTTCCAAACTGAATATTTAAGGTCAATCCATTTGGCCAAGGAGCAGCAACATAGTCAAATGGACCATTTAGCCATTCGGGTAAATTGTCTTTGAATAAATAGACGTCGGGCTGCACTATCAGTAAAAACTCTTTATCGTCGAAAGCCGAATAAAAATCTTCTCGTAACAGAAGCCGACAGTAATCTTGTACTGATGCGAAATATTTTTTTTCAAAAAATTTGAATTTCGCGCTTGGGTATCTTTCAGCATAAAAGCTGACATCCAATCCAGCTGGCGCAAAAAAGGTTAGTGGATAAGATGCCAATACTTCAAATGTGCGATCAACTGAAAAAAGTTCATCTGCATTCAAGTCTGCTTTATAAATAGGAATGCCAATTTCTACTGAGGTTGCTGGCATAGTTGATTGTTTGTTCAGCATTAAATTTGCGACAGCGCGTGACAAAACGCCTGGACCTGTGTTTCTTCAGTAATCGGCCAGGGCATACTTTCGCGCTGTTCTTTGCCGGCGAGATCGCGATCTTTGCCTTGCAAATGATCTTTAGCCTTTTGTTTGTACTGATCGATGCTGTTCACACACCAGCTTGATTTGCCCATGTCATGCAATAAGCTAGTCGCAACGCGGCTGGCAAATCCATTGCCCGTCAAGGTCACGACAGGCACACCCGCAAGGAGTGCGTCGCTGGCTGTGGTGTGACCATTGTAGGGAAAGGTGTCTAGGAAGACGTCTGCATGACGATAGCGTGCCAAGTGATCTTCAACTCGCGGTACACGGGTAGCAAATACTAGTCGCTTAGGATCTATTCCAAAGTGGTTAGTAGTCTTTTCTAAATTCTGTCGCGCATCGTCATTTAATTTCATTAACCAAAGTACGCTACCGGGATTTTCACGTAACAAATCCATCCATGCTTCAAACATAGGAGGATTGATTTTGTAGTCATGATTAAAACTGCACAATACGAGGCCATCATTCGGCAAGCCAAACTTTGATCGAGGCGGTGTAGTGGGTGCGAGTTTTACACCTGTGTCCCGCGGTAAGTAGCAGTGCGGTAAGTAGAGTAATTTCTCTCGGTAATGCGGCTGATGTTCCTCTGGCACCGTCACTTTGTCTGCAATGAGGTAGTCGATATAAGGCAGGTTAAGCCCGCCCGGAAATCCCAAGTAGGTTGCTTGTACTGGCGCGGGGCGATGCGCAAGTATGTCTAATCGCGAACCTGAGGTATAGCCAGACAAGTCAATCATGATATCGATTTCCATGGCGCGGATAAGTCGCGCAACTTCATGCGAAGCCTTATCTGCACAATCGAGATAATGATCGAAGCCATTGCGATAGCGACTATAAAGCTCAGATCCATCACGCAGCGCTAACGAGATACCAAAGGTTTCAAATTGCGTTTTATCGAAATTTTCTATCAAACCAATCAGTAAATAACCAACCGGATGCTCACGAAAATCTGCTGAGATAAAAGCAACGCGCTTTTTACGATGGCGATAAACTTCACCACGCCACAACGGCTCTTTAGCCGCAGGAAATCGCTGCTCACCAAATGTTTCAGCACATTTCAAGTGGTCTTTTGCATCATCAGTAATGGCCATGAGTGCAAATGGGTTACAGACTTTTTTGCCCGCACGTACGCCTTCAATGATGCGCTGTTTGTTGACATCAAAATCTGTCCAGTCGCAGCTATGCAGGCGTGCAAATGCGTGCAAGCCTTCTGCGTATTCATACTCCGGATTGATGGTTAACAGATGCTTGAAGACATCTGCAGCTAATGCATTTTGTTTGAATTCGGTAAGTATGTAGCCTTTGTTACCCAGCGATTTTTGATCTTGCGGCGAGATAGACAGCGCCTGCTCCATCGTTTGCAGCGCCTCGAGGTGCCGGTTCATGCTGTGTAAAAGCGTCGCCTTATTGTTGTAGGCATCCATATACTCCGGATTTATTTCGAGTGCTCTATCAAAAGCAGCTAATGCTTGCTCAAATAGTGCCAGTCCTTGCAAGGTCGTTGCCAGTGCATAGTGAGCCATGGCGTTATCTGGTGAGGTCTCTGCTGCTAGCGTTAGCCAACGCAAGGCTTCGTCACTGCGACCGCTACGGCCAGCAATAACGCCTAGGGAGTAGAGCGCAACAAAATCATCGGGATATTTTTCTAATACGCTAATAAACAGACGCTCGGCTTCGTTTAGCTTACCCTGATCTTGCAACTGCAGTGCTTTGGTATTTAATTCCGCACTCTGCCCGGCGATAGCGGGGGTAACAGTTAGTCCGCTAGTTTTGGCAGTGGCAATGGCTACTTTATGAGCTAGTGCCGCCTCCATGTTGGGTTGCAGCTCCAGTGTCTTGTCGGCTTCGACTAATGCCTCATCAAATCGACCCAATTTATACAAGATAACTGATCGCGCTAAACGCGCCTCTGCAAAGCTAGGGCTTGCTCGTACGGCGCGCGTAGCGTAATTAAGTGCAGCAGTTGCGTTACCTACATTTGATTCAATAGCGGCTAACGAATAAAGCGCAACAATATTTTCAGGATGCGAATTCAATACTTGCAAAAATAAGGCGGTCGCTTTTTTATTATCGCCTTTGTTTTGCAAATCAACGGCCTGCACCAGCTTTGTTTGATGGGGATTACTCGCTTTTTTCACCTGTATCGCCTTAGTTCGTAGCCGTTTGATTTTGCAGTGTGTATCGTATGTTTTTAGTTTTTAGTCTTTATCTATTCAGCGATCACCAATTGCCCTGACGTGCCCAGGATTCTTCCCACGCCACTCATTGCATCAAATAACGATGAAAAATATCCTTGCTGTAGTGTGTACTGCTCAAGCTCTACAGCGAGTAACTCATACAATGATCGGCGACCTAATGCATACCACTGCACAAAAAAATCTTTACGTACACGATCATTAATTTCTAACAGGCTGACGTACTCGTTGGTTCGCCTTAGTGCTGCAGTTGCTAATTCATAGCGCGCACGATACTCGGTATCGAGTTGCTGAATGGTTGTATCTATACGCTCTGCTGCTGCTCTGGCTCGCTCAAGCGCTGCGCGTTCACCAGATTCTAAAATTTTGCCGTCATACAGCGGCACGCTCATGCTAATCGTAAAACTCTGATAATAATTATTACTTAATCCATTCGCCACCGGTGCATGCACTGCGCTGGCTTGTACTTGTGGTTTGCGCGATGCGTTAATTTGATCTAACTGCCGCAATGCTGTTTCATAATCGAATTGAAATGCCATTACTTGAGGGTTTGTCACCAGCTTGGCGCGTACGCTTTCTAAATCTGGCTTTTGTAAAAAAATCGCGCCAATACCATCACAGAGTGCTGATTGATCTGCTCCCAGCAGGCGGTCTAGGCGTATACGAAACTCGCGCGCTAAGCTGCGCGCATTTTCGCGGGCCTGGGTTGCTTGTAGTAAGCGTGAACGTGCCTGTACCAATTCGCCGCGCCGACCGGGGTCTGCGTCGGTTACCTTGGTCAGCATGTCTGCAAGCTTTTGCACGGCTTCCAGATAGTCGTCTGCTGCAAAAACCAATGCACGCTGCTTGGTATAGTCAAGGCAGGTAGTTACTACGTCGACCGCTACTTGATTTGCTTGCAGCGCGTAGCGCGCATTGGATGCGTCATACGCGGCTTCGCGACCTTTGATTGAGGCGGCAATCCGGCCAAAATCATACACAGGCACGGTAGCGTTCACACCAAAATACGGTCTGTCTGGGCGGCTAGTATTTGGTATTTCACCGGTATAGGTAGTGGCACCGCTGGTTAGGTTCACTTGGGGTGAGCGTGCGCCTTTGGCTGCATTAATGTCTTGTCGTGCTGCGTCGGTGGTGTAACGCGCTTCACGCATGGCGGGGCTAAATTCCAGGGCACGTTTAACTAACTGCCTTAGCTGCAATTCAGCTCGCCTTGTACTTTCATCGCTACCCAAATTTTGCAAACTACGTAGCAAACGAATTTCATCTGCGGGCAAAGCTTCATTGTCGGTGGCCACTGCAGTCGTCATGACTAAAAAAACTAGCCCTATCGCAAAAATCCACTGAAGTGCAAACGGGTTCAACCTAGCGCTCACGAAAAGCTTCCTTCGCTTTCGTTAAGGGCTTGAGTAGATACTGCATGACCGTTTTTTGTCCGGTCTTGATCTGCGTTTGTGCTTGCATGCCCGGAATAATCTGCATCGTCTTCTGCTTGGGATTTTCAGGATCCATCGTGCTGGAGATCATTACACGGTAGTAATTGGCTGGCTGCCCTTCCACCGGCCGCGCATCTTCTCGAAAAGTATCTGGGCTGATCATTTCAACCTTGCCATTTAATTCGCCATAAATAGCCGAATCATAGGCAGACAATTTAATCGCTACCGGCAATCCAATGGATACATGTGACACGTCTTTAGGATCTAAGCGCGCTTCAAACATGAGTGTGCTGTCCATAGGCACGATATCAAGTATGGGCGCGCTTGGTGATACTGCCGCACCAATTGTCGTAAACCGTAAATTTTTCACGATGCCGTTGACAGGCGCGCGCAATGTCGTTCGTTCCAGTGTATCTAACCGCGCATTTAAATTAGGGGCTAATTGACCAAGATCGGATTCGGTTCGGGTTAGCTCGGTATTGGCGTCGGCACGAAAGCGATTAACTCGCTCAATGATTTGTTGATTCAAATCGTTTTGCTGACGCTGCAAGCGTGAGAGTTCAACTTCTGAAAACAAGCCCTGCTTAGATAATTTTTCTGAAATCGCGACTTCATTAGAAATCAGCTCCAAACTTTTGCGTAGCGATGCAACAGATTCTTCCAAGGTTCGTTTACGTGCTTCATAGGCTCGCGTTTCGTTAGCGACTAGCAGTGCGTTTCCACGCACCTCAGGTGGAAATTCTAGTGGCAAGTTGTAGGCTTCAGCGCGCGCACGCGCGCGTGTAGCTTTTAATGAGAGCTGTCGCGATATGCCTTCTTTGTATTGCGATTCAAAACGCGTGGGCTCTAGTCTGACGATAGGTTGCCCTTTTTCTACTGTATCGCCTTCATGCACTAGTAATTCTGCTAGTACGCCACCTTCTAAACTAGAAATTACTTGCTCGCGGCTCGTCGGTATTACTCGCGCTTCAGCCAACGTGACTTCGTCCACAAAGGACATATTGGCCCACACGATGGCAACCACAGTAAGAACTATCATTAAGTACAACACAGCAGATGAAGCTGGCGTTGCTTGAGCCAGTAGTGCTTCACTCACATTGCGCATGTACTCGTAGTCGTCGCCTTTGAGTTTTGCTTTGCGTTTAAATAATTTCCATTCCACGCCAACACTAAAGGGGTGAATTTTGTCGAGATCATGTTTTGATTTCATTAATGATCTCCCGCATCTAAGAATCCTTCTTTGCGCACCGCATTGGAATCTTGGCCAGCGAGCATAGCGAGGATACGATCTTTCGGTCCATCGGCCACCATGCGTTGTTGATCCATGACGATGACGCGATCAACCACACTTAATAGTGAAGGCCTGTGGGTAACGATGATGACGGTTCTGCCTTGAACTATGGCTTCCAAACGTTTGGTAAACAATGCCTCGGTTTGCATATCCATCGCGGACGTAGGCTCGTCCATCAATAATATTTTTGGCCGCGTGATTAATGCACGTGCTAATGCCACAAGCTGACGCTGACCACCTGACAATCCTAATCCCATGGTTCCGATAGGCATGTCATAACCCATGGGGTGCGCATCTGCAATTCTGTCTAAGCCTGTCAGTGCGACCACTTCATGGAACGCTTCCATGGATGCTGCTGGGCGACCTAAGAAAATATTCTCGCGTAGCGTTCCACGAAATAGTCGTAGATCTTGTGTGACGTAGCCTATGTTGTTTCTGAAATCGACAGGATCAATCTGGCGTATATCAATACCATCAACTTTGACCTGACCTTCAAACGGTTGATACAAGCCCGCAATCATTCGTAGTAGCGTAGATTTTCCACTACCAATTTTTCCTACGAACGCAACGCGTTCGCCTTTGTCTATTTTGAGGCTGACTTCATTTAATGCGATGGGTGGTTTGTGGCCACTGGTCGCTGGATAAGCAAAACTCAAATTGTTGATTTCTATAGAACCATCGATAGTGGGCTTTTGAAGATATGAACGCGTTGGATCGCGCTCTACCGGCAAGCTCATAAGATTGTTGAGCCCACCTAGCGCTGTTTTTGCGGTTTGAAATCGCGTCGCTAATCCTACAAACTGACCTACTGGACCTATCGCACGGTTAGCAAACATCATGCAACCCACTAAAGCACCTGCACTAAGTTCTCCTTCATGAATCAGATACACGCCCCATACCAATATCACTATGTTTTGACCTTGCTGTATGAAGTTAAACACAGTCATTACGATGTTAGACAGGATGCGATATTTCATTCCTGAGAAGGCGGTTGCTGCTGTCAGATCTTCATAGCGCTTGGACATGATGCCGCTAGCACCTGTTACGCGCAGAGTTTCTATACCCTCGATTGATTCAATTAGCACGCCCATCATGGCTGATTGATCACGGAAGGTTTGCATCATCAACGTATGCAACGGAAACTGTATCCATAAAGCGATCAACATGGATATAACGATCGCTACGAGCGGCACGATCGCCATTTTTCCGGCTACTGTAAAAATCATAAAGATAAACAGTAACGAGAAGGGTAGATCAGTCACGATAGCTAGACTTGCTGACGTACCAAAATCACGAACTGTTTCGAATTGCCTGACTTGGTGTGCAAATGCGCCGGATGATGGCGGAGTATGTTCTAGACGTAATCCTAATGCTTGCGAAAAAAGAGCCGACGATAATGTGATATCACTTTTGCGTGCCGCAAGATCCATGAGGTAATCACGCAATTGACGTGCCGCGGCCTCAAACAATAAGGCGATAACGACCCCGGCCACCAATGCCCATAAGGTTGCATAGGCTTTAAGGGGAATGACCCTGTCGTACACATGAATAGTAAACAACCCGGCAAAGGTCGATAAAACATTAATGAGTACGGTGGCCAGAATACTGTCGTAGTAGTAGCGCCGGTAGCGCCAGACGGTCTGCCATAACCAACGCGATCCGGAGGGCTCATCGTCCTCTTCTCCTCCTGCTTCACCGGGCTTGGGCAGCTGCTTCATGAGCAGGCAGTGGCCGCCATACAATGAGCGTAATTCGGATTCTTCAAGAAAAAAACGCTGCTCGTCTAAGCCAGCCTGAAGCAACTCATAGCGCGGGCCACGAACTGAAGTCGTTCTATCTAATAGTATGAGGGCACCGCCATCCTTGAGAAGCAGGACAACCGGGTAGATTTCTATGGGTAGAGATGCGGGGTCGCGCTTGGCGAGCTTGACTGAAAAGCCGCTGGCTTGCATTGCACGGACGCCATGCTCGACAGACAATTTGCCCATCGCCGGAAGGCCGGCCAAAAATGAGGCATGAGACTTTTGAATGCCGTGACTATTACAAACCCACAACAGGGCCTGCAGCAGTCTATCGGTCTCTGCCGGGCTCGGCTCCAACCGGGCGCCGCCAGGATGGTTCATATGCAAACACCTCAGACGATAACAATGGAATCATATCACTGAACAACAGTTGTGCGTCGGCAAATGTGATGGCATTTGAGCAATTCCTATAAAATCACGCGCTAACTTTTTTGCTCTGGCTGAAACAGAGCTAGGAGTCCACCAAGGCCAAGCGTTTAGTTAGCCCAAGCAGCTCGCCTGAATTACCACTTAGTCTTGAAGAAGGCTAGCTGTCGGTGGTTGCCTCATTAGGCAGCCACCGACCACAACTAGATACCTTGCCTCTGCTTTTTTAGCCTATGACAATGTGAATCTTGTCGTTTACCATTAATTGTGCATTGGCATTTACGTAGACATGATACGAGTCTGCTCCGTCGGTCACCGTGCCCGCAGACTGCCAACCCGATCCTGAACTTGCTAGATACAAGGTATCGCTGTTGTCTCCGTCCACCGTTAACTGATTTATGCCAGCCAGAGTTTCACCGACACTCAGCACATCTTGCAGGGAAACGCTCAGATTTTTTATCGCATCGACCTTGGTCAAGTCCACGCGTCCAGAATTGACAAGTGCACTGGAGTCTTGTATCAACTTCCGCAAGTCGACTATCGGGGCAATTTGGAACATATAGTCCGCCATTGAGTGCGTCACGCCATCGCTTGTGGTGAATGATCCCATCAAACCAAGCAGATTACCGTTGTTCACCTGATCCGTCGGCGTCATATTCACGGAGACAGACTTAATGTCCAGCTCTGAGAGTTTGTGTAACTTGCCCACGCCGTCGTTATAGGTATAAACCTCCAGCGACTTGAATGCTGGATCTTTCACATCAATGACACCATCGCCATTGGTATCCATAGCCACTAGTCCGGTCGGCCCGTTTACTGCAGCAACGCCTTTGGGCAATAATCCTTCAAACGGCTGGAGGGTATTGGGTCCAAAGTCTTTACTTGAAACCAGCATACCGTCACCAGGCCCAACCCAACCGGTAGCCATATTCAAGCCAGCCAAAATAAATGCTGCTCCTTGGCCTGCCGCTAATGTGGCATGGATTCCATCCGAATTTAAATCGAGAACCAGCGGATCGACTGCGCTTCCAGCCAAGGCGTTTGTCTGACAAGTTGTCAAACCGCTCGTCTGAGATGTAGTCAAAACTGAACGCTGTGTCGATGTAAAGTTAATTAGCTGTGAGGTGGTTAGCGCCTGCAATTGATCAGATGTAATAGCCGAAATATTTGATGTTGATAGGTTCTTTACCTGTGTTGTTGTCAACGCTTGTACATCAGTTGTCTCTAACGCTTGGAAGTTCGTACTCGTTAATCCACGCAACTGAGTCGATGTCAGCGACTGTATCTGCGTACTGGTCAACAACTGAACCTGATCGGTCGTCAAATTGTTCAAGTTCGAACTCGATAAC
>JAJTGE010000087.1 GCA_021298555.1 Oxalobacteraceae bacterium | reverse complement strand
TATTTTTCACAACTCATATTGATTTTATTTTCATTGATAGAGTTGCTCCTTGCTGCGAAATCAGAGTTACCTAATTCACTGATATCTCTAGTACTTGGCGTGATGTTGGCAGTGATCGCCTATTTCAAATACAAACGCCGGCGTCGTCGCTATGAAACTGATTTTGAAAAAGAATACTGACACCGTAGCTACTCATCTAAAATTAACTGATACTTAAACAATCATATGAGCACATCCACTTCACGTGTCGCCCTAATTACCGGAGCAGGTACTGGCATAGGAAAAGCCACCGCCAAAGCACTGCTAGGTGCTGGTTATCATGTCGTACTCTCTGGGCGCAATCTGGACAAACTTGAAAAAGCCATACAAGAAATCGGCGGTACTGCAGATAACTGCCTTGCAGTGGCTTGTGATGTAGGTAAGCCAGCTAGTGTCAAAGAAATGTTTGCCAAACTAAAGGCAAAGTTCCATCGATTAGATGTGTTGTTCAACAATGCAGGCACATTCACAACAGCCACGCTAGCCGAAGATATCAAATACGAAGACTGGATCAGTGTGGTGGACACTAACCTGACCGGTTCCTTTCTCTGCGCCCAAGAAGCCATACGCATGATGAAGGAGCAGTCACCTAAGGGTGGACGAATCATTAACAATGGCTCGATATCAGCGCATGCGCCACGCCCGCTGTCATTACCCTATACAGCAACCAAGCATGCCATCACGGGCCTGACCAAGTCCATTGCTCTGGACTATCGCAATGACAATATCGCCTGCAGTCAAATCGATATCGGTAATGCAGCGACAGAGATGACGCAAAAAATGGCTAACGGTATTTTGCAGGCAGATGGCAGCACCAAAGTGGAGCCGCGCATGAATGCCGATCACGTTGCGCAAGCAGTAGTGCAAATCGCGCAGCTGCCACTGGAAAGTAACGTGCTCTTCATGACTATCATGGCGACCAACATGCCGTATGTGGGTCGCGGCTAGTCGCTTTACTCTCTGGCAGCGATATACGAAATCATATGAGGCATGTGCTGATCGGCATGCCCCTCATCAATCGCAAGTGCAATTGTTTTCATGATAGCGGATGCCACTAAATGATCTGCATGTGTATCTGCAGCATAAGTGGTGTAATAACCCAGATCTTTAATCGCGTTGGATAAGGTGAATTTCAAGTTGGATGTATCACCATCATTGAGCAGATACGGTTTTAAACGCTCCAGCGCTACCCCTCCGCCACCACCCTTGGCCAGTACATCAGCAAACGTGCTGGCATCGATACCCGATTTGCGTGCGCATGCTGCTGCTTCAGCAATCACGGTGACTGTACCTAGCGAAACATAGTTATGTAACAGTTTCATTTGGTGGCCCGCGCCTACGGGGCCCACATGAGTAATATTTTCCGCAAAGCAGGCGAGTAAAGGCTCCACTTTCTCAAAGGTGGCGATATCGCTACCCACTAAGAGATTCAGCCGCCCTTCAGCAGCCTCTTTGGGCGTACGCGTCATCGCTGCGTCTATCATGATGCTGCCGGCTTGTTGTACCTTTTGTGCAAGCTGCTGTGTTGCTGAAGGTATCGATGTAGAACAGTCGATTACTATGCTGCCGGGCTGCAGACCTTCCAGCAATCCGTCAGGACCAGTCAGTACAGCCTCCACTTGAGCAGCACCAGTGACACACAAGAGAATGATGTTGGTTGCGCCAGCAACTGCTTTCGGTGTTTCTACAGTTTTAACACCCTGGGCTAGTAATGTATCCAGTGGTTGATTACCTGGATGGTCCATCACGGTTAATGTGTAGCCATGCTTCACCAGATTGCTGGCAATGCCGAGCCCCATTAAGCCTATGCCTATCATTCCTGCATTTTTCATTTTTTCTCCAAAATACGGATTGCTAAGCTGTTTGAAATTTTATGAATCCGCTATTTTTATAATCAATAATCAGCAATCAGCACGCGCTGGGAAATAACCCGCACGCACAGGGCTAGCCACCATAATTAAAAATGCTTCCTGAATAGCGTAGGCTTCACGTTCGCGCGTGTACCACAGCACACATTGGTCTTGCACTGAAAGCTCTGATTTTGAAGAAGGCAAATTTAACTGCTGTACGTAATGCACCATCTCATGCAACAACACCGACCGGTCAAATAAATTCGTTTCTGGCTTGAGTTTGTCGTCTAAATAAATAACCAAGCCGCCATGATAATGCCCTAATACTGAGCATTTTGAATCGCAAGCGAGTTTATTCAGCTCGGCCGAATTCAGATAAGTTATGGTTGGATATTGCTCGGGAAGTGGATAACGGGTTAACCGCTGCATGGTTGCGAACAATAACGGGACTAATTCTTGGCTAGAAATATTGAGCCGCGCACCTGCGAAATCATCAAGAAATTTTTGCTGATCACCTTTATATTTTTCATACATCCCGGTATTGCTGTTGGAATCGGCCGTAACGGACTGGCTGATAGCCACAGGAATTAATGCTGTGAAAAATATCAAGCAAAAAAACTGACGAATAATTGTAGCCGTAGCCATTTAATCAGATTTAGGTTTATTAAAATCAAATACTAGATTGAGATAGCGTCTGCCGACCAGATCTTTGGTCATGGAAATGGACTGACCGTTAAATTGTGCCTCAAGTGTGAATCTGCCGCTGGCGGGTGGATTGATATAAAAAAATGGCCCGCCTGCTTTGGCTTCCACCATCAGTTCACCAGAGACATTTTTTACTCGCACAAGCACATCCTTGTTATCAATAATCAGACCATTATTACGAAAGACTAGCTGTATGGGATATTTGGGCGCCTGAGCTTCAAGATAGGCATGCTCATCATCGCCAATGCCGCCTGTGATAAATGTATACTCACCTTGACGCTGTACTTTAATAACCTCGGCGTGCGCTGAAAATACGAACAGCAGAGTAGTAAATACAAACCATATAAAAGCTTTAACAAATTGGGATGACTGTGCAGTCGAATGAATTAGCATAAGGTTATTAAAGCCAGAGTAGTCAAAATTTGATTTATAAAAGCCCATAGTCTGATTACATTAACTAAAGGCTGCTCTTCTGATTATTGGTATTGTTGATCATATGGATAATCTTTTACATCTCAGGACATAGCGCGTACCCAGGTCGCGCCTTCCAGAAAGTACCCGTACGATGATAACGAAATATTTACGTTTATGCCTTGTTTTCCTGGCCTGTTGTTTCAGCTCTGTTGCAGCTGAAAACACGCCTGCTTCCCTTCAGGGTAACTGGTCAGGTGTTTGGTATGTAGGTATGAGCAGCGGCAAGGTGAACTTGCGATTTGATGGGCAAGGACCTGGGCTTATCAGCTTTACGAATTTTGAAGAGTTCAGTGATAGCGATATTCCCATCACTAAATTGTCGCTTGAGGGAGATACAGTAAAGTTTGCTGTGCCCAGCAAGATTAATGCAGAATTTTCTATTGTTTTAAAACTAAAAGACGATTCAAAAATTCTTGATGGTGGTGGAAAGTTTGACGGCGCTGGCGCAAAGATTGTTTTCAATAAAGTCGACTAATTACTATTCTGCTTAGTAATCAGATACTCATTAAATAAAAATCTAGCCTATACGCGGCAGCGGGTTAAACCCTTAGCAAGACACCGCACAATTCGCGATGCCAACTCACTATAAAAGTAAATCAGGACAATCCTGTTTCACAATCTGTAGCTTTTACTCTGCTTGACTAGCTTATTCGTTAGGTAAAGCTTTTATATACTTTGCCAGCGCTTTAATTTCATCATCAGTCAGGGTATTTTTAAAGCTGGGCATAGAGCCGCGCCCTTTAACTATGGTGGTGTAGACAGCCGTCTCTTCCAAGGTTGTACCCGCTAATTTAGGGCCACCTTTACCTGCCTTCATTCCAAACATACCGTGGCACCAGCTGCAGCTTGCCGCAAAAAGTTTGCGCGCGTCCTGAGTCGACATTTCCTGAGGTGGTGCTGCTGGTGGTGGTTCTTCAGCAAAAGCGGGAGCGGCAATCAACACAACTAAAGCCAAGCTAATTAAAACTTTCATTGCATTAAATCCTTGAATAATACTTAACCTGAAATCGAACTACTGTGCGCGTTGTATAACAAACGCAAAACCAGAAACAACAGAAGCGGCAAGTTTTCACTTGCCGCTTCATTCATCGCAACATTACTTCAGCGAGTAAACGATCAGCTGACCATTATCAGTCGGCATTTCGCTAAACGGTGAACCGAACAATGGACCGTAGTTACCAGCCACGTGGCTACCCCAGCCAGTTACAACAGCAACGTACTGTTTGCCTTTTGCACTGTAGCTGATGACGCCGCCATGGTGACCCAGGCCGTTGTTATGGCTCCAGAGTTCTTTACCAGTTTTTGCATCCAAAGCCTGGAATACGCCATCGGCACCTGGTACGAATACCAGATCACCCTTGGTCGAGAGCAACGATGCAAGTACTGGGTACTTGTACTCTACGCGCCATGCGCTCTTGCCGGTAATAGGATCACGGGCCTGAATGGTTCCGTAAGCTTGCTTACCTTTTGGATGCGTCGCTGTCCATGATGCGCCAAAGTAGTTTTGACCTGAGAAATCCTTAGGACGCTCAGCCTTAACTACCTCAAGATCGAAACACCATTCTTGAGTTGCTTTGTACATCAGACCAGTCTTAGGACTGTAGCTACCAGCATTCCAGCTAATTGCGCCGTCAATTGCTGGGCACATGTTAGGGAATTTACCTTCGGTAAAGTCAACACGACCAATCAATTCACCTTGCTTGGAAACGCCTTTGACGTAATTGAATGTTTCACCAATCATGTACGCATTTTCAACGTTGAGCTTGTTGCCGCCACCGATTTTTGCACCGTCGTAAACAAAGATAATGCCGCCCTTGTTAGGGTGAACAACATAGTCTTTGCCGCCTTTGGAGATACGCATGAACTCACCTACGGCGCTGTCGAAATCCCATGCATCATGTGGCATTTCCTGGAAGTAGGACTTCAGCTTGCCTGTATCTGGATCGAGAACGATAACAGACGAGGTGTACAGGTTGTCGCCTGGACGTGAACCTTCTGTTTTCCACTTAGCACCAGCGTAATCATAGTCAGGCGCTGGGTTAGCAGTGCCCCACCAGATTGAATTGGTTTTTGGATCGTACTGACCAGTCATCCAGCCGCCGCCGCCGCCCGTTTTCCATGTGTCGTTTGCCCATGAAGCACGTGAACGCTCGTCGCCACCAATAGTGTCAAACTGCCATACGGTTTCGCCTGTCTCTGCATTGACTGCATAGATAGGGCCGCAGCAACCAGACAACTCACCACCGTTAGAACCGATGATGACTTTATCTTTGACGACCAGCGGTGCACCTGTAAATCCTTTGTTACCTCTTTCAACGGTCATAACCATCTTGTCCCAAACAGGCTTACCTGTTTTCATGTCCAAGGCGATCATGCGGCCGTCAACTGTACCAAGGTATACCTTGCCGTAGGCAATAGCGATACCGCGGTTGTACGGGTTGTAGAAGGTACCTTCGCCACGCTCATTGTCCAGCTTGGCCTGATAGCTCCAGATTGGCTTGCCGTTGGTTCCGTCTAACGCCCAGACTTTGCCGCTGGCGGAGGTGTAGTACAACACGCCGTCAACTGCCAATGGGAAAGACTGAATTCCACGCTTAGTCGCGTTTGGTGTGTGTATCCATGACACGCCCAGGTTCTTAACGTTACCTGTGTTGATTTGATCCAGGCCACTGTGGTGGTATCCATCAAATGACTGGTGATACATCAACCAGTTATTTGGATCATTTTGCGCATTTAACAGCTTGTTCCAAGTGACATCTGCTGATGCAGAAGCCGCCCCGACCAGCATAAGACTAGTAGCAAGGGATTTGATTTTAAACTCTAGACTCTTTGTCATTTTTATAGGCTCCTCGTTAATTATTGTGAAGGTGCTGTTCCTGCCAGATGAAACTTTTTTTATGTGACATACCTAAATGAGTTAATAAGCATGCGAAAGCAAAGATACGTCGTAATGCTAGTTATAACAAGAAATAATTTAAGATATATCGTTAAAAAATCGATTTAAACGATGAGAAAGACCCTCTAAATTAATAATAGTGAAAGGGCTAAATTATGACGACACAGTCGCTTTTTTAACTGAAGAAATAAAACGCATCTATTTTTTGCGCCGCATCATTTTTTTACCTCTGCAATCTTAGCGCCCTGTCTGACAGTCTGAACGTATGACATTAGCCGCACTTTCCTGAGTCCAGCTGTCACCGTACCGTCCGTAGACCATGCGCAGCACACCCTCAAGATTTTGTTTTTCTACAGGGTCATTAAAATTTCGAGCTTCTAATTTAGCCAATGCCTCGTCTTTTTTAATACCCTGTTC
>JAJTGE010000019.1 GCA_021298555.1 Oxalobacteraceae bacterium | reverse complement strand
CCAGGCAGGTTTTGCCAGGCGCTTTGAGGGCCGCGATGATTCAGGAGGTAACATGAATAGTCGACACAAACTCGCAGCATTGGTCGGTGTAGAAAAACGTTTTCAGCAACTAGGCAGCATCAGCAGCACCCTAGCCGCCAAAGCCCACAACGCTTTGACGATATTGGGTCTAGCATCGATGGCCGCCATGACCCTGATGTTTTTCAGACCGGAATTAACAGATAGGATCAAAGTACTTTCTCCGTTTTGGAATGAGTACACCTTTGAAAACGATGTCCGTGAATTTACCTTCACAGATAGTTCAAATTTTCAGAGAGATCCGGTGAATGCCACCTTATCTACTGGCACCTCGCAATCTGCTACGGCATCAGAAAAAGAACAAGCCCTCGTTACCAGTTGGCTTGCTAAGCGCTACCGCATTGCGCAATCAGCGAGCAAAATGCTGGTTGAGGCTGCTTACGCATCGGCGCAAGAAGTCAAACTTGATCCACTGCTAGTGCTTTCTGTCATGGCGATTGAATCACGATTCAATCCTTTCGCAGAAAGTTCCGTCGGCGCTCAAGGACTGATGCAAGTCATGGCCAAGGTTCATCAATCAAAATTTTATGATCATGGTGGCACTAAATCCGTTCTCAATCCTGTAGCCAACATTCAGGTCGGCGCTCAGATTCTCAAAGATTTGATACGTCGCTCTGGTTCAGTGGAAGCCGGTTTGAAGCTCTATGTGGGCGCAGGCAATCTGGATTCAGATGGTGGTTATGCCGCCAAGGTAATGGCTGAATATGGGCGTCTGCAGGCAGTTGCCAGTGGTAAGCGCGTACCTACCTTCACACCAACAACACCTGCTCAAGATACTGACGGACTGCGTGAAGCCAAAGCTCAGGAAGACAATGTGCCCACTCGCCTGCACCAAGACGAACCGGCCTGATCAAAACCCACCAAATACAAAAAGGAGCCACGAGCTCCTTTTTTTGCGCCTTAATTGATCGTCTGATCGGCTACTAGCGCAGCGCTTTACGTAACCGAAAAAACTCGCTCAGCCTACTTACCGCCTCGATCAAATTATCCATGGACGTAGCATATGAAACGCGTATGTAGCGGCGCGCTCCATGCGAACCAAAATCTGCACCAGGTACTAATACAACGCCCGTGCTCTCTAGTATGTCGCTGGTTAATTCTTGCGCGTCATCACTCCAGTGACTGCAATCGGCATATACATAAAATGCGCCGTCGGGCACGATCGGAATATCGAAATGAAGTTTTTTCAATGCGGGCACAATGAAATCTCGGCGACGCTGAAATTCAGCCTTGCGTGATTCAAAGATTACGCTCGCCTCAGGGGTAAAACACGCTAACGCTGCATGCTGAGCTACGCTGGATGCACAGATAAACATGTTTTGCGCAAGCTTCTCTATCGCTCCCAACATGTGAGGCGGCACTACTAACCAACCCAGCCGCCATCCTGTCATATTGAAGTACTTGGAAAAACTATTGATCACGACTATATCGTCACCCAAAGCCAGTGCAGATTCAGGCGCCGCATCGTAACTGAGCCCTTGATAGATTTCGTCTACCAGAGTAAACCCACCGTGCTGGCGAACGACCTCAACTATGCGAGCCAATTCAGCTGGCGCAATGGATGTGCCGGTTGGATTAGATGGCGAAGCCAACAACACACCCGACGTTTGATTGGTCCAATGTGTTGTAACCTGTTCTGCTGTGAGCTGAAAGCGTTCAGCCGGGCCAGTGGGAATTAACTTTGCACGTCCTTCGAACGCGGCAACGAAATGGCGATTGCAGGGATAACTGGGATCAGGCATCAGTACGTCCCTGTCGCGCTCTATGAGAGCAGCGCAGGCCAGCAACAGAGCGCCAGAAGCACCTGCCGTAACGACGATCCGTGATGCTGGAACGTCTATCTTAAATATGTCGTGATAGTGCTTGGATATAGCTTCACGCAGCTGGGGCAGCCCCATTGCTGGTGTGTAGCGCGTGGCGCCTTCTTGCAGTGCATGCGCTGCTGCTTTGAGTACAGGTTCAGCCGTAGGGAAATCAGGCTCACCTATACCCATATGTATGACGGATCGACCAGCCTGCTCTAATTCATGAGCACGCTTGATGACTTCCATCACTCGAAACGGTGCAATCGCTAATAAGCGGTGTGCGAGAGGAAAAGTCATTTAGAAAAAATTCGACGGATACTGTGGTCAACGACCGGCAGCAATCTCGGTAGCGCGCAACGTGCCAGCGAGCTTATCCAACACACCGTTGACATACTTGTGTCCATCGATACCACCAAAAGATTTGGTGAGTTCTACGGCTTCGTTAATCACGACTCGGTATGGAATTTCGATGTGATGCTTAAGCTCAAATGCACCAATTAACAGAGCAGCATGCTCGACTGGTGATAGCTGATCTAAAGAGCGATCTATCAATGGGCTGATGTCATCACGCAAAAGATCAACATCACGTATGGTGCCGTGTAACAGCGTGTCGAAATGCTCTGCATCAGCTTTTTCAAAGCCATGAGCATTGCGTATATGTGCATCAATCGCTCCGGCATCTTCGCGATTAATCAGCCACTGGTAAAGTCCCTGCAGCGCAAACTCGCGCGCACGATGGCGCGGCGTGCGATTTTTATTGGGATTAGCAAGATTAGTTTTGAGACTCATTGTTTATTTAATCATCTCCGGCTTCATCAGCCAATTCATCCAAGGCAATCACCAGATTCGCCATTTCAATAGCAACGCGGGCCGCATCCGTACCTTTGACCGACATCCGCGCCTCAGCTTGTTCATCATCCTCGGTTGTTAATACCGCATTGGCCACCGGGATACCGAATTCTTTAGCGACCGAAGAAATACCTCGAGCTGATTCGTTCGCAACTAATTCAAAGTGATAGGTTTCACCGCGAATGACGGCACCTAAGGCAATTAGCGCATCGAACTGCCCGGACTCAGCCATCTTTTGCAATGCCAGCGGTATCTCTAGGGCACCGCGCCTGAACTATCCCGATGCGCAATCCCTCGCCATCAAAATTAGCTTCATAAATTCCTATACTCATAGTGCCTCCTGTTTCAGAGTTCAGGACTGGCCTGATAGCCAGTCACTTCCAAATTGAAACCCGCCATTGAAGGCATTTTGCGGGGATTAGCAAGCAACTTCATTTGTGCCACACCTAACTGACGCAAAATCTGTGCGCCTATACCGTAGGTACGTAAATCCATGCGCACTGCGCGCGTTGGTTTAATAGGCTTTGGTTGGCACAACGCATCAAATTGCGCAAACATCTGTTCAGCCGATTCCTCACAATTGAGTAATACGATCACGCCACGTTCAGCTTTTTGTATAGCCTTCATGGCCGATGCAATATTCCAGGAATGCGTGGTTGCTTCGGTATCGAGCAAATCCAGTATCGACACGGGTTGGTGTACTCGAACCAGCGTTTCCTTATCAGGGCTGATTTCGCCATGAACCAGCGCCAGATGCGCGCCGCGGCTGGGTTTGTCCCGAAAGGCAATCGCATGAAACTCACCATAAGACGTCTGCATGCTGCGTTCAGACACGCGCTCAACAATGCTCTCTGTCTGGCTACGATAATGAATCAGATCGGCAATGGTGCCGATTTTCAGTTGATGCTCACGCGCGAATTCAATTAAATCAGGCAAGCGCGCCATACTGCCATCGTCTTTGAGTATTTCGCAGATTACCGCAGCTGGTGTTAGACCCGCAAGCTCAGAGAGATCGCATCCAGCCTCGGTATGGCCAGCGCGCATGAGCACTCCGCCACGCTGCGCGCGCAAAGGAAATACATGACCTGGTTGCACAATGTCAGACGGCTTGGCATGGCGCGCCACAGCCACCTCTATCGTCTTGGCACGATCGGCTGCAGAAATACCTGTAGTAACCCCCTCAGCAGCCTCGATGGATACCGTAAAGTTGGTGCCATAGGATGTGCCATTGCGAGTTGTCATCATCGATAAGTTCAGCTGATCGCATCGCTCCTCAGTGAGCGTTAAGCAAATCAAACCGCGCCCGTGCTTGGCCATAAAATTAATGGCCTCAGGGGTGACGAACTCAGCAGCCAGAACCAGATCGCCCTCGTTCTCACGGTCTTCCTCGTCAACGAGGATGACCATACGGCCGGCGCGCAGCTCGGCAATGATCTCTTTAGTAGTGGATATAGACATGAGGACGGCTCTCGAAAGGATCGCCATTTTATAGGATTTCAAGCGATAGCCGTCACCAATCTAACCAGCTTTGCTGAGGCTGACACTATCAATTCAAGTTGTTTTTGATAACATTTGGGAGCTGAGCATACGCTCGACATAGCGGGCTATCAAATCAACTTCGAGATTAACGTTACTACCCACCTCTAAATGCCTCAGTGTGGTCACTGCAATGGTGTGCGGAATCAGATTAATCGAGATAGTGCAGCCCTGATCACTGTCTTTAACGCTATTGACTGTCAGCGACACACCATTGACCACCACTGAACCTTTGTAGGCGAAGTATTTAGCTAACTCCAACGGTGCCACTATATCCAGCCGCCATGACTCACCCACTGCCGCGAAATGCGTGACTCTGCCCAGTCCATCCACATGGCCTGACACCAAATGGCCACCCAGGCGCTCAGACAGCGTTAGCGCCTTTTCGAGGTTCACTTCTCCCAGCGTATCCAATCCTGCTGTGCAATTTAGACTCTCACGCGAGACATCCACACTAAAACCATGAGCCGATTTTTGTGTAACTGTCATGCAAGCGCCATTAATGGCAATCGAATCGCCAATCCCCACATCATCCAACGGCAAACCACCGCTACCGATTTGCAGTCGCACACCGGCATCATCATCACTGCCCAAAGGGTCTATCGCCGTAATCTGGCCTACTGCTGCAACTATTCCTGTAAACATAATGTGAGCTTAAGTATCTAAATTAATAAATTTTTTATGATGCTGGAGTTAACCGCGCCAGTATTCGCAAATCTGATCCTACAGAGCGCACTTCATGAAACTGCAACCGCATGCGTGAAGATAATTCAGTCAGTTCAGGTAATCTCGCCATACCCTGAGACGGGCCCAGTAAACAAGGTGCTAGGTAAATGAGTAATTCGTCCACACAGCCTGCTCGCAACAACGACCCATTAAGTTTGTATCCAGCTTCTATATGCAACTCGTTGATCTCGCGTTTGCCTAATTCCTGCATCAGCGCGTGCAAGTCAACTTTACCCTCGCTCGATGGCATGTGAATAAGTTCTGCGCCTAGGGCTGTTAACTCCAGTTCGCGAGCATCATGCCGCTCTGCGCTCACTATCCAGGTACCGCCACCTTCCAGTACGCGCGCTGTCGGGCTAATCTGAAGCTGGCTATCGAGCACTATCCTTCGTGGCTGTCGTGGGGTACTGACTGCACGCACCGTTAGTTGAGGATCATCCTGCTCCACCGTGCCCATACCTGTCAGCAATGCACAGGCACGCGCACGCCAGGCATGGCCATCTGCTCGGGCGGGTTCGGATGTAATCCATTGGCTGGTTCCATTCAAAAGCGCTGTGCCACCATCAAGGCTGGCGGCAATTTTCATACGCACCCAAGGACGACCATGCTGCATACGGGTAAAAAATCCTACATTCATTTCCCGGGCCTCTGCGGCCAACACACCCACCTCTGTCGTAATGCCAGCTGCTTGCAGTAGAGCCAAGCCCTTGCCTGCCACCAGCGGGTTGGGATCCGCAATTGCCACCACCACCCGCGCCACACCAGAGTTGATCAAACTATCAGTACAGGGTGGTGTACGACCATGATGACTACAAGGTTCAAGGCTGACATACGCCGTCGCACCCCGCACGTTGACGCCACGCGACGCTGCATCGCGCAATGCGGCAACTTCAGCATGTGCCAGACCTGCTGCCTGGGTATGGCCCTGGGCTAAAACGACGCCTTCTTTAACAATCACACAACCCACGCGCGGATTAGGGCTGGTAATAAAAAGAGCTAGCTCTGCCTGTTTTAAGGCGAGTTGCATGCCTT
Organism: Oxalobacteraceae bacterium; assembly: GCA_021298555.1. Taxonomy (GTDB): domain Bacteria; phylum Pseudomonadota; class Gammaproteobacteria; order Burkholderiales; family Burkholderiaceae_D; genus Pernthalerella. The sequence continues at coordinate 96,340 of JAJTGE010000019.1, read as the reverse complement.
CGATATCGTTAGCGATTTTCACGTAATGAGGGATTAGGGGTGTAGAAGCCTGAAATACCTGCGAAGCTGACGCATCGAATAATTCATCATTCTAGCAAGTAGCGGCATCTTTATCCGGATCGCATAGACGAACACGCCCCAAAAAACTAATGATGATCTTGCGTCTTTGTTCACCAACAGAAAAGAGGAGCGAGCCAAATTGAGGAGTTTGAACACTGGCTGCGCTGCGAGGGCGCCCATTGCTGTCAAATGCAAGATACGCCTTTTTGCTGTCACGAAGATTTGCTTCTATTACTAGACCTTGCAGGTTGCTAAGATTGCGGTGTAACGATAGATCTCCTGTATCAAAATGCTGATTATTATTTGCGTCTATTAATATTAACCATCCGTGCGCCCAATCCTTAGCATCCAAAGGAATCATATCGACACGCGAGTGTCGCCGCACCGCTTCAGCACGCGCCAATAAAAGTGCAGCACGAAATTCACCCGAGGCTGAAACTACGCGTGATCTATCCATTAACGGCTTGAAATTAGCCGAAGCGATTATAAGTACGATTGCTGCAATCGACAGGGTCGTAAGATACTCAACAAAGCCAAAGCCTGAACGTGAAAAGATATTTTTACCGTTGAAATGACACGTTAATCGCAATCCCGATCGTCTGCGCTTATTTGAGGAAAATTCAAAGCTATGCATATTCAATTCATCATTCACGTACTTGCTCACGCCAGGCTAGCTCACTTATTTTTCTTCGACAAAAAGTAATCACATCATCTGAACAAAGTCGAATTACATAATCAACCTGTATGACTGCGCGCGTCGAATCGAATATACCAAAACCTGTAGCAGTAACTCGCGCAATACCTTCCAGCCCACTTACATGAATGACTTTGAATTGATACTCTGGAGAGGCTGCTGATTGCATACGCCCGCCATAAGAAAATCCATCTCCAGTAATACTGCCAAATTTATAGACCACATCATTACCCGCCAATGACAGAGGATCGTCGCCGATTTCCAAGTGGCGATAGGCATCCTGCAATGCTGCTTCAGCCGCTTCTTTTGCAATGAGTCTGTCCACATTAGCTGTGATCAGAAAACGAAAATCATGTGCAAATCGAAGTGCTGCGAGAGTCATCATCAATAAAGCCATGGATAAAATAAGGCAAGGCAGTAAAGTAAAGCCACTAACTCCTGAAGGTAGACATAGGGCTGGATATGTCTTATTTTTCACGCGCCTGCTAATTCACAGGTTTTACAGTTAGCGTATGACTGTGATCTTTAAGTGCGTCATGATTTCGTAAAAAAACTACCTTTTCAAACAGCCTATACACATGTTTTTTTTGATTCGCTGGGAAAGTTTTTAATACCAAACGAACCTCTGGATCACGGCTACCTTGAGCTTCTGAGTAAAAACTGCCAAAAAGATCTATAGCATCAGGCGACGAAATACTATGCAATTGAGTCTCCGTCTGCATGACCAGTGCTATGTGCACCGCTACGATGGAATTCTGGTTCGTGATGGTATTTTCTTTAGCCTCAAATACTTTTTGATTAATCGTAGTTGCGTTGGTAAATTGATTGGGTAAACCATCACCATCAGTATCTAGGCCATAAAGAAACTGGAGTCCGACGACTCCACTTGCCAAGGCTTGCGTATCCCATTGATCTGTACCGCGGTATTTACATCGCAAATCACCACTGCCATTACTACCCGGCACAAGGTAAAAAATACTCCATCTCCGATCTTGGTCATCACTAGCTAATGTAGAAACACTATTACCTGCACAATTAACTGCATATGTTTTTTCTTCTGTTTCAGAAGCAGCAAAATGAACTGCCACTGCATCGCTGCCATGAAAACCGGATGTCGTCTTTCCTTCCAGCGCGTGACTCGTGCCGCTGATAATGGCATTATCCAAACCGCTTAATGCACCAAACGTATCAAACGTATCTTGCTGAGATTGCTGTGTATGCATACGACCTGCCTGAAGTAATGCTTGTTCTATTAAATCAAGTAAGCGATATCCGTCCTGCTCCATAACGAAAATATCCTCTTGCTTACTACGAAATAATAAGGATGTGCTTAGCAAACTTGAGAGTGGCAACAAAATAACCAAACCCAGACCGATGGCAATCAACATCTCCAGCAACGCCATACCCGAGCTTTGCCTGGTCATCGAATCTGCCCGACATTAAAAACAACTTTAGGGGGGAAATCCGTTGAGCCTAGATGATCAGGCCAACCTAATTTAAGCAACCAATACGATGAGTCATCAACGTCTGAAGGACAGGCCCATCGCCAACGATATGACTGCGCTTGCTCGGTTTGCCCCTCACGACAAAGCACTATCTTTGCCCCGGGTAAATCCCTCATCAAGCGACGTCGCCATTGCCAAATATAAAAACGTGCTGCATCTAGTGACACGCAAGCTTGCGCATAACAATCTGCAGGCGTAATTACGTCCTGAATCTGCTCTAAAAGATGTGAAGGTGGGTTCCCAAACGGCTGCGTTCCACCAGCCCTTAGCCATGCCGCAAGCTCGACGCTCAGACGCCAGGCGGTGTGCTGATTAGCAGACTCCCGCATTGCTAGTTGAGTATGGGCTGTAACTAGTACTGCGCTTACCACACTCGCGGTAACTACAACGAGCGAAATCATGGCTTCTAACAGCGCAAATCCCGAAACGCAGAATTGATGAATCACAAGTGATGGCGAAAAAATCGCCAATATGATTTTTTGGATAGAACCGCGAAAGCTAGGTTAGATTTTTTCTAACAAAGGTGAGTAGATGATAAAAATTCGGATATTGGTTCGATCACCAATAAGACTTTAATTACTCGGATGACATCATAATTTTTTATTGGCTGCTGCTCGCTCAAGATCGACTTCATCGATCGCATCTCTGAATTCAGCCACATCTTCAAAACTACGGTAGACCGATGCAAAACGTATGTACGCTATTTTGTCTAGTCGTTTTAATTCCCGCATAACCAATTCGCCTATCTGGCCAGACATAATTTCCCGCTCTCCAGACGAGAGTAACTTCTCTTCTATACGATGAATCGCTGAATCTACAGCATCTGCAGAGACAGGGCGCTTGCGCAAAGCCAGCATGAGACTTGCACGAAGTTTGGATGGCTCAAATTCCGTGCGGCTACCGTTTTTCTTGACGATAACTGGCATAGCCAGCTCTATGCGTTCAAATGTAGTGAAACGTTTGTCGCAATGATTGCATCGACGACGTCGACGAATACTGTCCCCTTCATCCGACGTCCTGGTGTCGAGCACTTGCAAATCTTCATTTTGGCAATAAGGGCAGCGCACAGGGACAGTCTCCTTTACTCAGTGTTGATAGACTGGGAATGAGTCAGTCAGGTTTTTGACTTCTGCTCTGACTCGAACAAGATTAGCTTCATCACGTGGATTATCCAGCACATCGGCAATAAGCTGCCCAACCTTGGTCGACTCTGCCACACCAAAACCACGCGTTGTCATTGCTGGGCTACCCAACCGAATACCGGATGTAATAAATGGTTTTTCTGGATCATTAGGAATACCGTTTTTATTGCACGTGATGTGCGCTGTACCCAACACCGCTTCAGCGTCTTTACCGGTCATTTTCTTTGCTCGTAGATCAACTAACATCACATGCGACTCTGTGCGACCAGAAACTATTCTTAGCCCACGCTCTGTCAGGGCTCTAGCTAACGCATCGGCATTTTTGAGAACCTGTTCTTGATAGGTCTTGAATTCAGGCGCTAATGCCTCTCGAAAAGCGACAGCTTTGGCAGCAATCACATGCATAAGCGGGCCGCCCTGTAAACCAGGAAAAATGGCGCTATTGATTTTTTTAGCGATGTCTTCGTCGTTCATTAGGATGATGCCGCCACGCGGGCCCCGCAGGCTCTTGTGTGTCGTTGATGTCACTATGTGTGCATGCGGTACCGGATTAGGATAAACACCGCCAGCTATCAGGCCAGAATAATGCGCCATATCGACCAACAAATACGCACCTATGTCTTTAGCTACTTTGGCAAAAAATTCCCAGTCAATTCGAAGCGAATAAGCAGAAGCGCCGGCTATGATGAGTTTGGGCTTTTTTTCATGCGCGAGTTTTTCCATATGTGCGTAATCGATTTCTTCCTTCTCGTTCAGACCATACGAAATCACATTGAACCATTTGCCGGACATATTTAAGGCCATGCCATGGGTTAGGTGCCCGCCTTCGGCCAGCGACATACCCATGATGGTATCGCCTGGATTTAGCAACGCCAGAAATACTGCCTGATTCGCTTGCGAGCCAGAATTTGCCTGTACGTTGGCAAAATTTGCGCCGTAGAGTTTTTTTAATCGATCAATGGCAAGGGTTTCTGCCATATCCACAAATTCGCAACCGCCGTAATAGCGCTTACCCGGATATCCTTCAGCATATTTATTAGTTAACTGTGTTCCTTGCGCTTCCATGACAGCAGGCGAAGCATAATTTTCAGATGCAATCAGTTCGATATGGTCTTGTTGACGTTGGTTTTCCTTTTGTATAGCAGACCAAAGCTCGGGGTCAGTATTAGCAATTGTATGATCTCTGAAAAACATGATGCGACTCCAATCATCAGGAAAATAATAGGGATAAATCGATTAGATATGTAAAGTAGAAATATATGCAGCCTTGCCGCTTGCTATCAGGCTGCTCGGACTATCGTCGTAAGCGCTTGCGTGCTCAATGTAGAAAAGCGCCGATCTCGGATTCTGGGAATACGGTGTAGCGCCAGTCAGACCAGAAAATTGTGACGAAATTCTAGTGGACGCTCGCTTTTTGGGCAAGAACAGCCCGCCGTAGCACGTGGTGTTTGGGCTAAAATGGTGCGGTTTCCTGTCAATTCAAAAAAATCGCCTTACAAAGGGAACTCATGATAGTTCTGATTACTGGTGCTAGCTCGGGATTCGGAGCCGAAATGGCCCGTAAATTTGCCTCTCATGGTCATCGCGTAATAGCTGCGGCCCGACGCACCGACCGACTCTCCGCATTAGCCTCCGAGCTTGGAACAAACGTATTACCGGTTGAACTCGACGTGACCAGCAAACCTTCGATAGACCATGCTTTGGCATCTTTGCCAGCCGACTGGCAATCTATCGATGTCTTAATCAACAATGCAGGACTCGCGCTTGGATTGGAGCCCGCGCACGAGGCCCACCTCGACGATTGGGACGCCATGATAGAAACCAATTGCCGTGGTCTGGTAACCGTCACGCGCGCTGTGTTGCCGCGGATGGTTGCGCGCGGCTCGGGCATCGTTATCAATATCGGCTCGGTGGCTGGGGCATACCCCTATCCCGGCGGTAATGTTTATGGAGCCACCAAGGCATTCGTCGATCAATTTACGCTTAACCTGAGAGCAGATTTGGTGGGCACGGGCGTACGCGCTACTAACATCGCGCCTGGTCTGGCTGGTGGGACTGAATTTTCGAACGTGCGATTCAAAGGTAATGATGAAGCCGCCGCGAAGGTCTATCAAGGCACGGTACCGCTTGATGCGCATGATGTTGCTGAAGCTGCCTACTGGGTCTGTAGCTTGCCGCCTCACGTTAATATCAATGGCATAGAAATGATGGCCACCTGTCAGGGGTTTGCTCCATTCACCATTAAGCGCAACAACTAATGGTTGACGAGTTCCGCTGGCCGCTTAGGGTGTATTACGAAGATACCGATACGGGTGGCGTGGTGTACTACGCAAATTATTTAAAATTTTTTGAGCGTGCCCGTACAGAATGGCTGCGCTCTGCTGATATCACCCAGCAGGATCTGATTAAAAATGATCAGGTGATGTTTGTCGTCAAAAGTGCGGCCATCGATTACCATGCACCAGCTAAACTTGATGATCAGCTGGAAATTGGCGTTCGAGTAGAAAAACTGGGTAAGGCTACGGTAAATTTTTCTCAACAGGCCTGGCGACATTCAGATCATAAACAGGAGCTGTTATGTAGTGGACTCATACGTGTGGGGTGCGTTCATGCTGTTACTTTTCGTCCTGTACCCATGCCCCTGACCATGCTTGAAAAAATCAATGACTTGTATACGCTCGGCGGTATGGCTCATCACATCGCTGCAACCAATTAACTCAACCTTCTCCACATCATCATGACTGTCACACAAGATCTTTCGTTTTTTGGGATGATCAGCAACGCATCTCTGCTAGTACAGTTAGTGATGGCGCTTTTGCTATTAATCTCTGCCATGAGTTGGACGTATATTTTTCGCAAGATGTTCACTATTCGTAAAGCAATCGCACGCACCACAGAGTTCGAAACTGTATTCTGGTCTGGTGCGAATTTAAATAGTTTGTATGAGGAAGTGACGTCTGGTCGTCGTCAGCGCAGCGGACATTCTGGCGCGCTCGAACGTATCTTTGAAGCCGGCATGGAAGAATATCGTAAAGCCCGACAAACGTTCACTGGTAAGGACATCGACGTTACCTCCTTACTCGATGGCGCCCGGCGCGCTATGCGTGCTGCTTATCAGCGCGAAATGGATGCACTGGAATCGCATCTGGCGTTTCTGGCATCGGTAGGATCCGTGTCGCCTTACATCGGCTTGTTTGGCACGGTCTGGGGCATTATGAATTCATTTCGCGGCTTAGCTAATGTGCAGCAAGCCACATTGGCATCTGTAGCACCTGGTATTGCAGAGGCTCTGGTGGCAACCGCCATTGGATTGTTTGCTGCCATACCCGCCGTTGTAGCCTTTAATCGGTATTCACACGATATCGACAGGCTTGCTATTCGTTTTGAGAGCTTCATCGAAGAGTTCTCCAACATTCTTAACCGACAGGCTCGCTGATGGCACAAAGCTCCAGTCTGCGCGGCAGCCGTAGCCGCAAATTCAAAGCAGAAATCAACGTCGTTCCTTACATCGACGTGATGCTAGTGCTGCTGGTCATTTTTATGGTGGTGGCACCATTATCGACTCCAAGCATGATTAATTTGCCCAAATCCGGCAAATCCAATCAACCACCTACAGAATACCTTGAAATAGAACTCAAACCCGACGGCACTGCCACCGTGGGTGTACATGGCAAGAAAACGCAAACCACGCGCAAACGCGAAGAGCTAGGCAACCGCCTGCAAGAACTACACGAAAAATATCCCGATCTGCCGCTGATGATCTCTGCAGATAAAGATATCAAATACGACGAAGTAGTCCAAACCATTTCACAGGCCAACAAAACCGGTATAGGCCGCGTCGGTCTCTCCACCCGCTGAGAACGCATTGAACAGCACCACCAGTCACTATCTCATTCCGCCTGAGCCGGGGCGTGGCCGTGCGCTGGCGCTTGCAGCACTGGTTCATTTACTGCTTCTGATTTTTTTATGGTTTGGCGTTTCATGGCAGAGCGACACGCCAATCGAAGTACAAGCTGAAATCTGGAGTCGGGATACCCGAGAAGCGGCACCCCCACCACCGCCTCCGATTACTAGACCCCAGCCTGAGCCTCCCAAGCCGGTAGCTGCAGTTACGCCTCCTGCCACATCTGCCGAGCCCGAACCAGCGCAGCGAAAAGAAGCTGAGCCCGACATCGCACTAGAAAAAGAAAAAAATCGTAAACAGCAAAAAGAAGATGCTGAGCGTATAAAAAAAGAAAAACTCGCTGAGAAAAAAGCTCTCGAAGAAGAACAAAAGCGTAAAAAAATTGCTGATGCAGAAGAAAAACTACAAGAAAAAAAGCAACAGGATGAATTAGAAAAAATAAAACGCGCCGAAGAAAAAAAACAAAAAGAAGAAGCCTTAGCTGAAGAGCAAAAGAAACTCGCTGAAGATCAACGCCGCAAACAAGAAGAAGCTGCCATTGCAGAACAGCGTGCCCGCAAGCGGCGTGAAGAGCTGCAGCGGCTCAGTCAAATGGCAGGCGATGGCGTTGCGGGCGATGCTGAGAAATCGCAAGGGGTAAGGGGCGACAACAGCTATTCCTTCACAATACGAGCTTTAATACTTAAAAATACGATTAAAATACCGAACTTGGCTGACATAGTAGGCAACCCTACGGTTGAATTTCGAATTGAACTGTATCCTGATGGTAGGCTGCGTGAAGAACCCAAAAGGGTTAAATCATCTGGGGTAGAGGCATTTGACCAGGCTGTAAAGCGCGCCATTGAGAAGTCTGCGCCCTTCCCGCCTGATCCATCGACAGAGAAGGTTCCTGCAAATATGATCATCACTCATCGACCGAAGGACAGCGATACGCGATGAAACGTTATTTCTTAAAGCTTATGGCCTTGGTTGGACTTACGGTCATCATGCCTTGCTCTCAGGCACAATTAAAAGTTGATATTGCTGGATTTGGTGCCAATCAGATCCCTATCAGCGTTGCTGGATTTGCCGATGAGAGCATCACTGGTCAAGCGATTAGCGCCATTATTCGCGCCGACCTTCAGCGCAGCGGTATGTTCAAACTCATCGAGTCACCTGAAACACTGAGTGAAACATCCGCTGTCAACCTATCGAGCTGGAAAGCCAAAGGTGCTGATGCCTTGGTTACCGGTAGCGCAGTAAGACACTCAGATGACCGCATAGAATTGCGCTACAAGTTGGCTGATACGGTACGTACCGTTGACCTGACAGTGCAGGCCATAAGTGCGCAGCCCCAGTTTATTCGCCTGGCAGCACATAAAATTGCTGATGATATTTTCGAAAAACTTACAGGTATACGGGGTGCCTTCGCGACGCGTATTGCCTATGTCAGTCGTTCCGCTGGCGAATACAAACTCGAAGTATCCGACTCTGATGGTGAAAACTACTTCACCGCGCTACGCTCTAATGAACCGATTATTTCGCCGACTTGGTCACCTGACGGCAGCAAACTAGCCTACGTATCGTTTGAGAGCAAAAAACCAGTCATTTATGTTCAAGACCTCGCCAATCGCCGCCGTATAATCGCCGCTAACTTTAAAGGTAGCAACTCAGCGCCTGCTTGGTCACCCGATGGGAAAAAACTGGCTATTGCACTTTCACGCGAAGGCTTAACCCAAATTTATCTGGTCAATGATGATGGATCAGATCTCAAAAAACTTACCCGATCAAATGGCATTGATACTGAGCCTTGCTTTTCTCCGGACGGACAAAGTATTTACTTCACTAGCGATCGCAGCGGCGGTCCACAAATTTACAAAATGAACCTAGATGGGGCAGATCTGCGTAGGCTCACTTTTGGTGGAAACTACAATATCAGTCCATCCGTCTCGCCAGACGGTAAAATGCTGGCTTATGTTTCGCGGCGCGAGGGCAAGTTTCAATTGCATGTACTTGATCTGACAACCTCGCAAGAACTACGACTATCCGACTCATCGCATGACGAATCGCCAAGCTTTGCTCCAAACAGCCGTTACATCTTGTTCGCTACCGAATCCTCGGGCAAAGGAGCGCTAACGGTGGTTTCGGTTGATGGCAGCGTGAGATATACCTTATCAGCCAGGGCCTCGACTATTCGAGAACCCTCCTGGGGACCGTATTCCAAATAATCAGACGCAAAGAGTTAATTTACGAAGGGGAAAGAAATGCAATTTAATAAACAAGTAGCTATCGTCGCGACACTATTGCTAGTGCTATCAGCTTGCTCAACTGTCAAACTGGACGACTCCGCGCCAGTAGAAGACCGCGCAGGCAAACCAGTTCCGCAAATAACCACGCTACCGCCCTACCCTGGCGATCCTGGAATGGTAGCTGACGGTACTGCCAGTTCATCCAGCAGCAGCAGTAGTAGTAGCGGCAGCAAATCCAAAGACCCGCTCGATGATCCGGCCAGCGTGCTTGCCAAGAGAAGCATCTATTTTGATTTGGACAGCTTTGTAGTCAAAGATGAGTTCAAACCGGTGCTTGAAGCGCACGCCAAATACCTTATCTCGCGCAAGGACCGCAAGATCGTCATTCAAGGTAATACCGATGAGCGCGGCGGCAGTGAATACAATCTTGCTTTGGGTCAGAAGCGCTCTGAAGCAGTTCGTCGCTCTTTGCAGCTGATGGGCGTAGCAGACAGCCAAATGGAAGCCATCTCCCTGGGCAAAGAAAAGCCTAAGGCAACTGGCAGCGGCGAAGAGGCGTGGGCAGAAAACCGTCGCGCTGACATCGTCTACTAATCAAAGACATGACACGACTCCATCAAGTAGCCAGCGCCGCCGTCATGGCGGCGCTTTTTCTTGGCCTACCTATGCGGGCACATGCGTTATTTGAAGATACTGACGCGCGGCGTGAAATCATCAAGATGCGCAAGCAAATTGAAGAACTCAATACCAAGCTCGATGCCAGCGTGGCATCCAAATTAGCGCCATTAAATACCCGCGTTGACGACAAAGCTGACAAAAAAAGTATTGTTGATCTGATTGGCGAAATTGAAAAATTACGTAACGACGTTTCGAGCTTGCGAGGTCAGCTTGAAGTGTTATCCAATGAAATCAATAACAGCCAGCGACGTCAGAAAGATTTTTATAACGATCTAGATCAGCGGCTGCGTAAGCTCGAACCACAAAGACTAACGCTCGATGGCAAAGACGTAGATGTTGAAAAAGCAGAACAAAAAGCTTTTGACAACGGACTCGCAGAATTCAAAAGTGGAAATTTCAGTAACTCTCAACTGCTATTTACCAGTTTTTTACAGCGTTATCCTGATTCTGGCTACCTGCCACAAGCATATTTTTGGCTTGGAAGTAACCTGAAGCATTGTTAAATATTGCTAGTTGTCAGCTTGATCTCAAAGACAAAGCAGCTGCGCGTGAAACACTAGAACTATTACTTAAGAAATATCCATCCTCCATTGCAGCCAGTATGGGCAAGGAACGATTGGCTGATCTAAAGTAAAACCACTTGATAAACGCACTAAATCTAAAAATACTGTCACACACAATTGTTGCATTTGACAAAACTTTGAGCTATTGCGTATAATTTCTTTCTTTTGGGTCGTTAGCTCAGCTGGTAGAGCAGCGGACTTTTAATCCGTTGGTCGCAAGTTCGAATCTTGCACGACCTACCAACATCAAACAAAAAGCCCCACTCACAAGGTGGGGCTTTTTGTTTGTGTGCGCCTCACAAGAAAAATTTATTAATTGTCGTGTGCTTACTGACTGATTTGCTTCATTATTTCTGGTTTGACTATTGGAGACTAATCTAAGCAAGGCTGGTCGAACTCTTTCAGGATCAGCTTATCAATCGCTCCTTCTGTGCGCGATGCTGCAACAGATTTTTGAATAGATTCTCGACATCGCTTTTGAATTTCCACTTGCAGACTACACATATGCATCTCATTTTCGCCCAACACCTGGGCCAGGTGCTTTGCCGTTGTTCGGGTCATACCGATTGCGCTGTTATCCTAGCAGTACCGAAAAGCAATTTAGGCAACTCCAGATTTCATGTTCCCTCTTGAGCTTAAGATAGCTTTGAGTTTTTTAAGTATAAGCAGGTCAGTTAACTAAAAATACCAATCGATATGTCTACTGTATGGATACTAGACCTCATCTATTGTTGACGAGATCTCGTGCTTAAATTCCAAAAAGTTGATTGCTCTGGGCTACAAGTAAAATACGATTGATTAAAATCAGAGTATTCGCCTTGTCGTTCAAGATCCCTTCTATACGCCTATACATACAAGACCAGTTGAGTTGGTCAAGTTGTCACGCTCTGGCAATAACTCTTAGTCACTATTTCGCTATGCGAACAAAAAATTTTATTGCGACTGTTTTTCTGCTTGCTGTCACGGCCTCTAGCTGGGCCGCTCGTCCATTTGTTACAGACGATGCTCGGCTAACCACGGCGGGTAGCTGCCAGCTTGAAAGTTGGGTACGCGTGTACCGCGCCAGTTCTGAAGTCTGGGCACTACCCGCATGCAACCCGACTGGAAACTTCGAGCTCACACTAGGTCAGGGTCGTGCTTACTACGATGCCGCAGGACGTGAGCCAGCGGATGATTACATTTTTCAGGTTAAAACCCTTTTCCGTAAATTGGAGACCAACAGCTACGGGTATGGAATTGCTGCCGGAACTGTACGCCATCCCGCAATTAGCCCTGGGCCTAATTTATTTGGTAATAACTATGTCTATTTTCCTTACTCGGCATCGTTCGCAGACGACAAACTAGTTATGCACTTGAATGCCGGATGGCTCAAGGAGCGAGGCACAGAAAAAAATCTGGCAACATGGGGCGTAGGCACTGAATGGAATGTTAATGAGAGAGTGACCTGGTTGGTTGAGGCGTTTGGTGAAAGTAATCCCCATTCGTACTGGCAAGCAGGTGGTAGGTTCTCTCTGATTCCGCACCTGCTACAGATCGACACCACAGTCGGGCGTGCGACGGGCGCCAACAGGGATAATCGTTGGATATCGCTAGGCCTGAGATTTACACCAGCTAGTTTATTCTGAAGACTATCAACTTTACTTACCATTGACCCCCATCGCTGGGGCGGGAGCTGCAGCATGGAAAAAATCCGTTTTTCCTCTGTTATTGTTATTCGTCTGTGTTCACTCTTGCTAGTTGGCTTTGCTGGGAATGCCACTGCGGCCTGGGTCAAACTATCTGAAAATGAGATTGGCGATATTTTTTATTACGATACGGCGACCGTAGTTAAAACCGATACGCGCACGATCTGGATATTAATTAACTACGGTAGTCCTGACAAAAGTCGGCCTCAAGAAATTCAGTCTGCCAAATATCTAATGCAAGCAAACTGCAGTGACCGTAGTACACGCGAACTCATGTCCTTCAGTTACAGCCGACTTAATGGAGAAGGGAAGCCTGTGGTTTCGAGTGAATCTGGGGGAAAGTGGCAGGCAGTACAACGCAATTCGCCCGAAGAAGATTTTTATAAATTTCTTTGTAAAAGATAAGTCGTCTGATAAAGCATTCCACGCATATGCTGATGAAAAGTGCAAAGCGTGTAAATTTTGGTGCAGTGAGCTGACTTTACTTACTCCAAAGTCACCTACCAGCAAAACTATGATACGTTCTGACAAGGTGGTTTGCTGGGCAAAAAATCGCTCGGCTAAGCATATCGATTGATATGTTTTTAGAATGGCAACGCGCATGATGTCTTTGTGCGCCGTGATGAGCCAATGGTGTTAATTAAGGGCAGCAGATGTTTTCACTGAAAAATACCAGCAATATCATGGCTGCCTCAGAAAAATTTGACACTCTGATAGGCGAAAGCTCTGAGATACACGGTCGATTAGTATTGACTGGCAGCACCCGTATCGATGGAAAAATCTTCGGCAATATCGAATCTCCACCCGAAAAAAAGGTACAACTGTTTGTCGGATTGAAAGGCGAAATTGTTGGCGATATCAGTGTTTATCAGGTCACGGTGGAAGGGAAAATAGAGGGAAATGTTTTAGCTACCGAGCGGGCCGTTTTCCGCAAATCAGCCGTGATCCATGGCGATATAACTTACGGTGATTTATCTGTGGCACACGGGGCCAAGCTCATGGGTTTGATCATGCCCTTGAAAACCAGCGCTCGTAACGCAGTAGAAGCCCCAAATTTTATCGCCCGATAAAACCGCATTGTATTAAGCAGACTGTCCTGTCTACGTTAATGTATCTCTTCATCAGCCTAGACCAATTCGTTTTTTAATTTTTCCAAGATACTCATGCCCCTCTCTGGTTTCTTTAGCAGGAGCCCAAGGAGCAGACTCTTTAGCGAGCTCAACATGAAATGGGCCTGCTTTTATCTCAAGAATTATGGATTCTGGTGCAGTCGCTGGCTGAGATCATCGTGAGTAAGGTGAAGTGCTCAACTTTGACGCCTCCACGGCGAGTGATGCGCTGTTTCAACTGATGCGTTCAAAGACGCCGTGAAGAAAATTTTAGAACTCATGAGAGACTTGATCCGTGCTTGTGACGGTATAAGTCTTACTCAAAAAAATAGCCCCGAATTCGCTTGAACTCAGGGCTATACGATGTGAACCGTCATCTCAGCACCCTACCATTGCCTAAACAAGAGGGCTGGGTACCAATCAGGTAGATCGCAGGGTTAGAATACGTCTTTGGGCATATGCTGCTTTGAGATTTCTCAATTTTTACTATCTATTTCACTCAATGTGACGATGGTACTAAAAATATTGATCTAAAACATAGTTAGTCCAGCTTACGCCTACTGATTTACGTCTTGTTAGCCGCGCACACGCGAGCACTTAGTTTGATAAAGCAATGATAGAACACCACCATGAATGGAATGCCGGCGATCTGGGCTGCGGCGAGCTTGTTTTAGGCGTACGCAAACGGCTGCGAGCTCATCCAGGCAAGGTACTTAAACTAACCGCGCTAGATACAGCAGCCGCCATAGATTTGCAGGCATTTTGTGCGATGACTCATGATGAACTGCTGGCTGTGGATGCAAAAACAAAAAATTTTTGGTTACGTGCCAGAGAGAAGTAAGCTACCAGTATACCTATCAATTTAAAATGTACTTTCATTTTTTCTCATGCATCTCTATTTTTTAACGTAAAGGGCACATCATGGCTGGTAAATTTTGTATCAATTTAACCTGTAGTACTGACAATACTGATCGCGCAACCGTAGCCTTTGTAGTTGCTAATGCAGCGGTCGCGTCAGACAAAGATACATTGGTATTTTTGTCGATAGAGGCGGTGCGCCTCTCCCAAAAAGGCGTCGCTGAAAATATTCACGAAGAAGGCTTTGCACCTCTCAAAGATTTAATGACCAGCTTTCTTGAAGCTGGCGGCAAGATTTTCGTTTGTTCACCTTGTTTTAAAAAACGCAAACTCGACGAAAATAATCTGGTCGAAGGCACATTAATCGTCGGTGGTGCCAAGCTAGTTGAGTTCATGTCTGAATCCTGCCCTAGCCTAAGCTATTGATTCTTTGATGAGCTCACCAGATATGCAAGCAACCGACACGCACCTTCACTCACCCGACAGCAGTTTTGATGGTGGGGATCTGGATTGCGGCAATGGATTGTTACTGCTTATACGTAAGCACATTGATCCGCTCCCCAGAGGTGGTTTGCTTGAAATCCGATCTTCCGAAATTTCAGTCGAAGAAGACCTGCCTGCGTGGGCTCGCTTAACTGGCAATGAGTTGATTTCGTGGACAAAAAAAAATCGTCAGTGGAGTTTTTTGATCGCCAAAGGAAAACTCTCTGAGAGGTCGGCTGCTGCACTACATCTCAGTCCGGTTGCTCACGATGGTCACGTGGTTAAGATCATCATTCCATCTCAGCTGCCCTCGCCTGCGGCAGCAGCCAGCATCGCTCCTTTGTCGGTTATGGGCATAGGCAGCTGGCCCAGGCCGCGATGGATGCTGCAAGCCAAACATGAACACATGGAAGGTCGGCTGGATGAGGCATCGTTTCAGGCCACCGCAGACGATGCCGTCAGGCTAGCCGTCTCGGCGCAACTTCGCGCTGGAGTTGATGTCGTTACTGATGGTGAACAGCGTCGCGATAGTTATGCAAGTTTTGTTGGTGGCTTGCTCGATAACTGCCAACTGATACCTCTGACTGACTTACTCCCTTTGGTTGATGATCCGGAAGAATTCGCTCGTGAATTAAGAGCGCTGGACGTACCCGCTGAAGAAGTCAGACATCCCGCTGTCTTTGGTCCGCTGGGGCGCAGTCGTCCGTTGGCACTTCATGAATTTGAATTTGCACGCACCCTCACCGATAAACCCGTAAAGATTGCACTCCCCGGACCCTACCTGCTCACACGCACTATGTGGCTAGAATGTATTTCAGATCGTGCTTATAACAATCGAGAACAACTAGCGACTGATATTGTCCGTGTTTTGCGTGAAGAGATTGCTTATCTATTAGCATCAGGTACGGCATTGATACAGCTTGATGAGCCTGTGTTGTCGGAGGTTGTATTTTCAGGATCTGTATCCAAGCGCAGTTTCATGTGTGGTGCTTTATCTGAAAAAAATGACATTCCTATCGAACTAGGCTTTGCAAAAGAGTTGATCAATGCAGTGACTGCCGGTTTCCCTAAAGAGCGCATCGCTTTACACATGTGCCGCGGTAATTGGACCCCAGATGAATCCGCTGCGCTCTCGGGTGATTACACTCCTTTAATTGACACCTTAGCCCACCTAAATGTGGGCAGCTTATTGTTGGAGTTATGTACACCTCGCGCCGGCGAAATGGAAATCCTGCGAGCCATTCCAGATGATGTACGTATAGGTGTAGGTATTTGTAATCAAAAACATGCCCACATCGAGTGCTTGGAGCATGTGCTTGAAAAAGGTGAGCGCGCCATACAACTTTTTGGTAAAGAACGCGTGCTGTTTACCCCAGACTGTGGCTTTGCAACCTTTGCTGATAACCCGCTGGCATCGGAACAAATCGCAGAACAAAAATTACGCGTGATCTCTACGGCCAGCGGTATTCTGCGTAAACGGCATGGCGTGTCACACTAACATTTTGCAACTACTCTTCTAAAAACTGCATCATCCCACCCACCGGGTTACAGGCCAAAGATAGCCCGGTCGTCGATATGAGCCTAGGGACATATCGGCTTAGGTATACTCAATTCATAAAAACTATAGCCTCGCGCCAAACATTTCATGTTTCATAATCTGCGCCAGCCCGGAGTCATGACCTTGACACTCTCGGCCGCCGGCATACTGCTGCTAATGATGGGCATACGGCAGTCCACGGGGCTGTATCTGAGTCCGATTAATACCTCCACCGGTTTGGGGATAGTCAGCCTCAGTTTTGCTCTGGCTGTTGGTCAGTTTGTGTGGGGTGCTGTCCAACCTATCGCTGGTGCGATGGCAGATCATTGGGGTCCGCGCCCGGTTCTGCTGGGTGGAGTGCTGCTGTTTGCCGCTGCAACCGCCGCCACACCGTTCATGACCGATGGCATGGGATTCGCCATCACTCTGGGCATATTGTCGGCTGCGGGTGCAGGCTCAGCCAGCTTTTCTGTGCTCATGGGTGTGGTTGCCCAAAGACTCCCAGTTGAATCACGTGGCAGCGCCTCCGGGGTCATCAATGCAGGCAGCTCACTAGGCCAATTTATTATTGCCCCAATTACTCAGCAAGCCATTCAGTTATTTGGCTGGATGCAAGCGATGTGGGCGATGGCGTTACTTTCCCTCGCTGCCCTGCCCTTAGTTGGCAAACTTACTCACCACACGACGGCGGTACATGCACCCGCTGTCGCACAAGGCGGGTTACGACAAGCCATAAAAGACGCCTTCAAATCACCTAGCTATGGATTACTCCATGCAGGCTTTTTTACCTGTGGATTTCATATTGCATTTTTGGTGACTCACCTGCCAGGAGAAGTCGACCTGTGCGGACTTCCCCCCTCAGTCGCCAGCTGGTCACTAGCCATCATAGGCTTAGCCAACATTGCTGGTAGCTTGTATGTTGGTAGCTGCATTAATCGATTCCGCAGCAAACACATACTATGCGTAATGTATGGCTCCAGAGCGCTACTGGTGATCTGGTATTTACTCATGCCAAAAGAAGCATGGGTCTTTTATATTTTTGCTGCCGGCCTGGGATTTACGTGGCTGGCTACTGTTCCGCCCACCGCGGCCATCGTTAGTAAATTGTTTGGGTCACGTTACATCGCAACGCTGTTTGGCCTGACACTGCTATCGCATCAGATAGGTGGTTTTTTAGGGGCGTGGTTAGGCGGTCTGGCAATTGCCAACTATGGTGATTTATCATTGATGTGGTACGCCGACATAGGCTTGGCAGTGTTCGCTGCGTTAGTGAATTTACCTATACAAGAAGCACCAGTAAGAACTTTACCCAACCTGGCAAGCCAAGAATAATTTTTTGAAAAAGAATATTGCCGTTTTCGTGCACCATCCCATGTGTTCCATAGAATCTGTTAATGGAATCATGAGGGCGCTCGCTCCTAACTACGCTATTAAAATTTTCACCAAACACAAAGTACAGGATGATTTTTTTGATGACGTCGAACTGGTCGTGTTTCCCGGTGGTGTCGGGGATGCCAGCGCTTTTGGATCACTGCTCAAAGCCAACCTGGATGACGTCAAAAAATTTCTGAGCCTGGGCGGCAAATATCTGGGTATTTGCATGGGTGCTTATTGGGCAGACAAATATTATTTCGACATACTCAAAGATACGCGAGTTGTTCAACATATCAAACGAGCACGGGCTGAAGTCAAATCATCCTATGCCACCACGACACAAATTAATTGGCGAGGCGATGATCAACGAAAGGCTTGATAGGCTGCCATCTGGAAAGTGAGCAGAGCTGGTATCAAAAAAAATACATGCAGCCCTACTGGCACTATTACATCCACCACACACTGCTGTTGCAGTTCGTGGTGGATTTTCTTCTGGACGAACGTCAGATGGCACTGTTCTGAGAAATCAAACGATATATCGCTGCGTAGGGTTTACAGTTTTTATAGGGCTAAAAATATACGTCAGGGCATCATCACCGCTTTAGCCAAAAACGTATAAAGCGGTATTCCTATCAATATATTCAAAGGAAATGTTACGCCCAACGATAAACCAAAATAGACCGAGGGATTAGCCTCCGGTATGGCATACCGTAGCACTGCGGGCACAACGATATACGACGCGCTGGCTGATAACACCATCAATAAAACAGCATCCGCAACAGGAAGATTTAGCAGCCATGCTAAGCCCAATGCAATGCTTGCATGAACAAGTGGGCCAAGAGCGCCGTAAATTAGTAGCGAAGGTGATTTACCTTCCAAACCAGGAAGGTTTTTTGCCACCATCAGCCCCATATCAAGTAAGAAAAAGGCCAGCATTCCCTTAAACAGGTCGGAGGAGAACGGGCTCATCATTGCTTTTCCGGTCTCTCCGCTGGCAAAACCAATTAACAGAGACGCCAGTAACAGCAGATGCGCTCCGTTAGTAAATGACTCGTGAAGTATCTTGCCTATCGATGGAAACCGGCCAGGTTCATCCATGCCAGAAAGCACTGCACCTCCCGTTCCCAAGCCAGACACTTGTACTGAAGCTGATACATTTTGACGCAGCAAATTTGCTAGAAAAACAGCCATGATGATCGCGGGCGATTCCATCAACACCATAGCAACCGCCATGTGACCACCCACAAAGAGGTTCTGTGACTCGAGATATTGAATTGCTGTCACAAATGTCACTGCGCTCACTGAGCCATATGAGGCAGCTACCGCAGCAGCATCAAACTTGGACATTCTCGACTTAAGAAATGTATAGCCCAGAGCTGGCACTATCACCGACATAAGCAGCGCCGCAAAAAGGCTGGTCAACACGGAACTGCTTAAACCTGAACTCGCCAACGCAAAACCACCTTTAAGACCCAGCGCCATGAGCAAATACAACGATAAAAATTTGGCGATCGACTGAGGGATTTCCAAATTGGAGCGCAGTAAACCAGCAGCAATTCCAAAGACAAAAAAAAGAATGGCCGGATCGAGAAGATTTTGCATAGCTGTTTTCCTTGATGGCGATGGAAATAGATGGGAAAGTGAGTGACCAGCCTACGTCGCTGCGCAACACAAATTCAATAAAATCAGTGAGTTAGCCTGAGTCGCTTACCCATACATGTCTCGCCTGTATGTAATAAATACTTAATTAGGACGGTATGCTAATCGGACCAATTCATAAGGTAAAATCGATTTTATTATTTTTTCATATAGTGTAAATACTATGAATGTTTCATTTCGTCAGCTCAGGCTGTTCCTGGCCCTTGCCGAAACAGGCAGCGTTACTGCGGCTGCAAAAGCCACGCACATCACCCAGCCCACCGCCTCCATGCGGCTAAAAGAACTCTCCGATGCCGTTGGCTTACCCTTATTTGAAGTCATCGCAAAAAAAGTACGATTGACCGATGCAGGTCGCGACCTTGCTGTGACTGCACGGGAAATTCAGAACACGTGGGAACTCTATGAGCAACAATTGAATGCACTCAAAGGGCTAGCTCGCGGAAAACTGCGTATCGCGGTTGTAAGTACAGCGAAGTATTTCATTCCCAGACTGTTAGGTACGTTTTGTCATAAGTACCCAGATATTGAAGTCTCGCTGGAAATACAAAATCGAGATGGGGTGCTAACACGGATGCGAGAAAATCTGGATGACTTGTATATTATGTCTATGCCACCCAGCGATCTGGAAATTAATGATCATATTTTTATGGATAATCCGCTGATTGTCATTGCATCGATAGAGCATCCATTAACGAAACAAAAAAATTTAACCTTGTCCGATCTTGTTTCAGAAAAATTTATACTGCGAGAGCGTGGATCAGGTACACGTATGGCTATAGATAATTTTTTTAAAAGTAAAAATTTTAAACCCAACTTGCGCATGGAGCTAGGCAGTAACGAAGCTATTCGTGAAGCCGTTGCAGGCGACCTAGGCTTAGGTGTCCTGTCAAAACATGCATTGACTGAATCTTCCAATAGGAAAGATATAAAAATTCTTACTGTCGCTGATTTTCCTATTCAGTCTGCGTGGCATATTGTTTCTCGAAAAGGAAAAAATTTACCGCCGATTGCACTGTATTTTAAAGAGCATCTGATAAATTCTGTACCTGCTTCAATTTAAAAAAATTGACCAATCTAGTTTTTAATTTTCTTAGACACGTAAATTCAATCAGGAGGCTCCATGCTACTCGACGTCAGAACATATACCTGCAAGCCCGGCACAATAAAAACACATTTAGCACTGTACGAAAAATTTGGTAAAACACCGCAGGTTCGACACTTGGGCTTACCTGTTCTTTTCGCTTTTGTAGAAACTGGCAATCCCAATGAATATGTTCATATCTGGCAGTATCAAAATGCAGGTGACCGTGAAGAACGCCGCACCAGGTTGTGGCAAGATCCAGAATGGCTAGAGTATGTAAAGAAAAGCGGAGAGTTGGGTGCGATGGAAAGCCAACAGAATAAATTAATGAAACCTGTTGATTTTTTTCCTTGAACTACATATTTTTTCAAGGTAGTTAATGGCGGGGTGATGTGTCAAAAAACAGCATGATCACCCCGTTCAGGTGCTGCTGCGCCTGCAACCACATCGGCATAGTAATCAAACAGTGTCTGGGTGCCAGTCGATGGAGTCATTGATGCATCGTACGTGCCCGACTGCGCATCCCACACCAACATGGATTCAGTAGCATAGTAGCGGCCTATGCGTGCCAATTCGGCTTTATCAGCCAGCGCTGGAATGATTCGCCCTAAAACACTAAGCACTATGATGACCACATCAAGCAATGCTACCGGCACCTGTTTAAAGCGCGCCTCTTTATGTAACAAAGTAAATAATCTTTCACCTTGCTCTTTGGGGGTGATGGCAGCGCCCGGGCCGCCGATAGGCAGTATGCGATTATGACGAGTCTGATCGTGCAGGCAGTCTGCAAGGTAATTACCTAAATCATCGTCGCTAATCGGCTTGCAGGAAGTTAAGGTTCCATCACCAAACAAAAGAAATGGTTTTCCCTTTTTCACTCGCTCTATCTGGCCCGATAAGGATTTAAAAAAAGCGGTAGGGCGAACAATAGAATACGTCATACCCGATTCCATCAGCATTTTTTCAAATGCAAGCTTAGCCTGCTGAAATGCTAATAATGGTTTTTGTACGCATATCGCCGACAGCAACACAAACTGCGACACGCCTACCTGCTTTGCACAGCCTAAAGCATTCACATGTGCTTGATAATCAATAGCCCATGCATCTTTTGGAGCGCCCGTTCGTGAAGCCAGACACGATACGACCACATCAAATTGTTCGTCTTTAAAACCCTGATTTTTTAATGATAACGGGTCACTTACATCACCATGGCGTATGGATGCACCTTCGAACAGTTGGGCGCTCTCGCCGGCGCGTGCCCGAATAAAACAAACTACCTCATGACCCTCACTTATCAACGCGCGCACTGTGGCGCGGCCTATGGTTCCAGTTGCACCAAGTACGAGTACACGTTTACGCATAGCTCGCGTAGTGTCTGCCGCAGATAAGTCAGAGAGCAGCGGTGTCATGATGTTTACTCATAAATCAACTACTATGCGAAATGAATAGGATTTAATTTTTGCTATTTTTACAGAATGACTAACTTAGTTAAAGCCATGATTGTCTTACTGTTTGCAGGCATTGTAGCGTGCGTCTACCTTCTCTGGACACCTGATAAAGACCCTGCGCACCTGTTAGAAAAATATGCGCAATCACCCAGCGCGTTTACGACGATAGCAGGCACCAAGCTGCACTATCGCGATAGTGGTCCAAAAACTGCACCTGTTCTGGTTTTTTTACATGGCTTTGGTTCCAGTCTTCATACTTGGGATACGTGGGCTGCTGCACTGGATAAAGACTATCGTGTCATACGGCTGGATTTACCCGGCTTTGGACTAAGCGGTGAAAACACAGAAAATGATTTTTCGGATTCGCATGATCTGGCAGTCATCATGGGATTACTCGATACACTGCACATCAACAAGGCCAGCTTTATCGGAAATTCACTGGGTGGAAAATTAGCCTGGCAGATTGCATATACCTACCCAGAGCGCGTTGAAAAGCTGATACTCATTTCTCCTGATGGGTTTGCCAGCGAGGGCTTTGAATACAACAAGCAACCAGACTCTTCATTCATGCTCAATGCTATGGTTTGGACACTACCTAAGCCAGCGCTAAAAATGAACCTGCTGCCTGCTTACGCTGATCCAAATTCACTCACGACCAGCCTGCTCAACCGCTACCATGATTTGATGTGTGCCCCGGGTGTGAGGAAAAGTATTGCAACCAGAGTTCACCAAACTCTACTCAAAGACCCAGTGCCTATGCTTAAGAGCATACGCGCAGACACGCTATTGATTTGGGGAGAACGCGACGCCATGATTCCAGTCGCGAATGCGAAAGATTATATGGGCGCCATTGCTACGAGTCGCTTGGTTGTCTTGCCTGATATAGGGCACCTACCTCAAGAAGAGCAACCGCAACTGGGCTTATTGGCTTTGCAAAAATTTTTACAACCTTGATGTCGCTAGATTCATTGCGCCTCTGCTGGTGCCGTAGCGGGTGCAACAAACTTCATGGGCCACGATACCCATAACCATATCGTCATGATGCCTGCACATGCTAAAAATAATCCAGGCAATCCTACTGAACGACTAATCACACCGCCTAATGCGCCGCCCGTAAATATACCCAGCGATTGCAAGGTGTTGTATACACCCAGAACTGCACCGCGTGACTCGGGAGGCGACATGCGTGATGCCAAACTAGGCTGACTGGCTTCAAGAATATTAAAGCCACTAAAAAATAAAAAGATTAATCCACCCAGCATCCAAATATCCGGACTGGAAAGCGCTAGGAAATACATACCAATCAATACAACAATCACACACAGTATGGATAACAAAAATAATGGTTTGAGCTTGCCGCGACGCTCTAAGCGAAACAAGGTCATGCCCATAAATACAAATGAAAGCAGCACTGCTGGCAGATAGACCCAACCATGATCTTGGCTCGGTATTC
Source organism: Oxalobacteraceae bacterium (assembly GCA_021298555.1). GTDB lineage: Bacteria > Pseudomonadota > Gammaproteobacteria > Burkholderiales > Burkholderiaceae_D > Pernthalerella. The sequence goes on along the minus strand of JAJTGE010000019.1, from coordinate 72,879 downwards.
CTGCTTGCGTGATTAAACTGGGTATGCCAACCCACATAGCCAGTTGAACCGCATACAACACAAAAACACCAAAATCTAAACGCAGCAAATCGGATTGCAGCAAGGTTTTGCGTAGCTGATAAAACGTCTGCTTAATTGGATGTTTGGTTTGTTCCATTTCTTGCGGAGTCCAATAGGCGATGATGAGTATGCCCGCCAGCGCCATGATGGCGCTCAGTCCAAAGATGCCTGCCAAACCTACTTTAGAGGCAAGGAATGGACCGACAATTAGTGAGACGGCGAACATCAAACCGATGCTGGCACCTATCAATGCCATGCCTTTAATTCTGACATGATCGCGCGTTTGATCTGCCAACAAAGCAGTAACAGCGGCTGAGATAGCTCCTCCACCTTGTATAGCGCGCCCTATGGCAAGACCGGTCACACTGGTGGCACACGCCGCAATCACACTACCTAGGCACAATAAAAGTAAACCAAAAACAATCACTCGCTTGCGACCAAACCTGTCAGCGGCTAAACCAAATGGTATTTGCAGCATGGCCTGCACTAAGCCATACATACCCATGGCCAGACCCACACTGGAGGGATCATCACCTCCGGGATATTGACGTGCCTCGATAATAAAAACCGGTAGGACCATGAATAGTCCCAGCATGCGCATAGAATAAATCGTTGCAAGGGAGGCGCATGAGCGTTTTTCATCAGAACTTAATGCGGTGTTTTCCTGATTGAGCATGGTATGAGCTGAGGGGCTGTATTAATCACCTGCCCGTGAAATTGCAAATGCAGGTGAGCTTGAACTAGGTGTGGAATTAGTAACGGAGGATAGATTATAGTGCGCGAATACGCACTATGGCACCGAGAGCGAAAATTACTACCCCCGGCGCATACTTTGATTGCATCAAAAAATTAGTGCGGAATTCAAGGCTGGTGAGGTATCAAGCAGAAAACAGTGTCCTGGCCAAATCAACTGCACTCGCAGCATCGGCAGATGCGCCATCCGCTCCGACTTCTTTGTATAAATCAGGCGACAATACTAAGAGCGGACCACCTATCAGTATTTTTACTTGACGGTTAGCTGAGCATCCACGTATGCGTCGAATAATTTCTCTCAACGAATCAACTTGCGCTTCGGTACCGACCGACAGGCCTATCACTTCAAACCAATCTTTGGCTACAGCCTCTAGCAAGGTCGATTCTGAAGAACCTAGCTCCATCCAGACCTGCCAACCCTCTTTGCGGAAAAATTCAGACACCATCAGCACGCCAAAAGTGTGCTGAGATCCTGGGATAGGAGCAAACAAAGCACGCATGCCATCCATGGCTAATTTGCGCTTCTCTTGGAACTCTATACCCAGACGCAAGGTCAGCTGCTGCATACGAACCAAGCCTATAGTGACTTGGGTGAAATCGCATAAATCATCTTCCCAGAGAAAACCTAAGTGTCTCGCTGCGGGTGCAAACAAGTGAAGAAAAATCGCTTCAGAGTTCAATCCTTCAGACATCAGTGATTGAACATATATATCGGGTGCATCTTGGTTGGTGGCGATACAGAGCGCAGAAAAATGCGCTATCTCTTCCTCAGTAGGAAGCTCAGTTCGTAAACCATCGGTAGAAAAGAATGGCGATGCAGATTCATTCGCTTTTAACAAATTAGGAATAATTTGCGATTCCAGAATTTGCATCAATGAAGACTGGCAGACATCTTTGCTGTTTTTGTTTTCAGAATACCGAGATGATCCCGCCTGTTCATTGGACGCTTCATCTGCTGACATCAACCAAAGTTTTTTTTGCGGTGATGCAGAGTTATCTGCCGCATCTGAATTCACGTGCATGGTTCTTCTCCTCTAGCTGCTCGAGTTACCCGACGCAATGAGTCATTAGTTGAATGACATTTTTATAGTTTAGCGTTCGATTGATGCAGCTGTACTCAAAGTAACAGAAGTCATACAGGATGTAAAAAGAACTTTAATGGGCCAATAGTTCACTCTAAACAGGGATAGTTTTTTCGTGACTAAAGGGTATTGATCCGTACAGAAAAAAAGTAATGTGGGCGAATGTAAAAATGCCCAAGCTAGTAAGGCTAGCCTGGGCAAAATTAGGTAATGACTTGTCGAGGTAAACGACTATATTGTCAAAAACAAAACGCTACTGCTCGTAAATACCCTCTAAGCGATCTTCCAAATCTTCCTCAGCACGTTTGAGTTGCGCAAGTGTGGCTTCATCCGGCTTCCAGAAATCACGTTTGGATGCTTCCAGCAAGCGGCTCGCTACTCGAGCGGCGGCGGTTGGATTGAGTTTGGCCATACGATCGCGCATTTCCGGATCGAGCATGAATGTTTCGGTCAGCTTTTGATAGATCCATGGCTGCACCTGACCTGTCGTCGCCGACCAGCCCATGGTGTTGGTGACGTGCAGTTCAATCTGACGCACACCTTCATAGCCGTTTTTGAGCAGACCTTCATACCACTTAGGATTGAGCATACGCGTGCGCGTTTCCAGAGCGACTTGCTCGGTCAAGGTACGAACCGTTCCGCTACCTTTGGTTTGATCGCTAATGTAGACCGGTGCTACAGGAGCATTTGGGCCTTTAGCGCGTTTCACAGCACGACTAATACCGCCTAAGGTATCAAAGTAGGTATCAACGGTCGTCACACCCAATTCGACCGAATCTAAATTTTGATACGCTAAATCGACACCCGCCAATACGCTCTTAAGCAAGGCGGTTTGCTGCGCCGGGCGACCGTTCACGCCATACGCAAAACCCTTACGCTTGGTATAACGCGCAGCGCAGCTGTTTCAAGATCGCAGCCATGTTCAGCCTGATGAGCCAAGGCATGCTTACGTATGAAATTCATCTCTAATGGTTCATCCGCGGAGGCGGCCAAGAATGCAGCTTCTGCAAGTAGCTTAATTTGCAGCGGCAGCAAATCACGGAAGATGCCGGACAAGGTAATTACGACATCAATGCGCGGACGCCCTACTTCTTCCAATGGCAGCAATTCTGCACCTGCCATGCGGCCATAGCTATCGAAGCGCGGTTTGACTCCCATCAGCGCTAACGCTTGCGCTATCGGAGCACCTTCATTTTTTAAATTATCCGTGCCCCACAACACCATCGCTATCGTCTCTGGCAGCGGATTTCCATCCTCGATATGGCGCTTGAGCAAATGCTCAGCCATACGCTTGCCATCCTTAACCGCAAACGCACTCGGCAATCGGAAAGGATCAAAGCCATGAAGATTACGACCCGTAGGTAACACCTCTGGCGTGCGTATTAAATCTCCACCAGGCGCAGGACGCACATAGCGACCATCCAGAGCATGCAAAATGCCATTGATTTCATTATCCTCGCACATCAGACGATCGATGTTTGCCAGCGACTTCATGAGTTCAACATGCTCAGGCGGTATGACGTTGGTTTTGCTCTCCGTAAGCATGCCATGCACCTGCTGACGAAGTTCAGCGCTGACCGGTATTCCGTGCGATGCATCCGCAACCGATAACAACATCTCGGTGCGCTCCGATACAGACATCGGACGACCAATAACATGCAAGCCTTCGGGTATCAGCGTGTATTCAAATTCCAGCAAATCGTTATAGAGCTGCTGTGTTTTTTCTTCGGCATCGTCACCCCATGCAGGATGCATCGAGGTCAACTCAAGCTCTGCTGCTTGAGTCTGCACCAAGATAGTCAATTCCTCTCGCTCAGATTCTGACTCTGGACCCAGTCCACGCAAACGCTCCAGCGATGCTTTCAAATCTATCAGGCCACTGTACAAACCTGCTTGGGAAATCGGTGGCGTAAGATAACTAATCAGCGTTGCTGCAGCACGTCGCTTGGCGATCATGCCTTCGGAAGGATTATTCGACGCGTACAGATAGAAATTTGGCAGATCGCCTATCAAACGATCAGGCCAGCAATCACCCGACATACCTGCCTGTTTGCCAGGCATAAATTCAAGCGCGCCATGGGTACCAAAATGCAGCACTGCAGCTGCACCAAAGTCTTCGCGTATGTAGCGATAAAACGCAGAAAATGCGTGAGTAGGAGCAAACCCCTTCTCATACAGTAAACGCATAGGATCGCCTTCGTAACCAAAGGCCGGTTGTATGCCAACCAAGACGTTACCGAATTGCGCACCCAAGACAAAAATTGAACGGCCATCACTCTGTTGCTGACCCGGTGCCGGACCCCAATGCGCTTCGATTTCTTTTAGCCAGCGCTCGCGACGCACATGATCATCAGCAGAGATCGTGACATGCACATTGGCTTGCGCGCCATAGCGTTCTGCATTGCCTTTAATGACGCGATCACGCAAATCATCTACATCGGCTGGCATATCAACGGTGTAGCCCGCTGCCTTCATGGATGCGAGTACATTAAACAAGGATTCAAACACAGAAAGAAAAGCTGCTGTACCCGTTGCGCCTGCGTTAGGTGGGAAATTAAAAATAACTGCAGCTACTTTTTTCTGCGCGCGCTCAGCACGGCGCAGATCAATTAATTTTCCTACTCGCGAAGCCAACATATCAGCGCGCTCTATGCACACTTGCATGTCATGCTCATTCTCCGAGGATGGGAACACACAACGACGACTGCATCCGGTGCATTGATCGCCCGCACCATTACTACGTCCACCAAAAACTATCGGGCCAGTTGACCCATCAAGCTCGGGAATAGCAACCATCATCGTCGCTTCTACGGGCATCAAGCCACGATCATTGGCACCCCAACGCTCAAGCGTTTGAAACTCTACTGGCATCACCGACAAATAATTTACATCCAGCGTTGCAAGTATTTCTTCCGCCGCTTTTGAGTCGTTATAGGCCGGCCCACCAACCATAGAAAAACCGGTCAGCGAAATAATTGCATCGACCGACGCACGACCATCTTTCATAAAATATTTTTCAACCGCAGGACGCGTATCTAAACCGGTTGCATACGCCGGTATAACCCGCATGCCGCGCGCTTCAAGTGCAGTAATGACTCCGTTGTAGTGAGCTGCATTACCTGCTACCAGGTACGAACGCATCAGCAGCAAACCTACCGTGCCACGCTTCCCAGTTTTAGCGACCGAAGGAAGATCGGTTGATAACTCGGACATGCCCTTGTTTTGAGCATTGCCCTTCATGTTTTGATGATAGATACCTACTTCTGGATATTCAACCGGCGGCTGTATTTTGTAGATGCCACGCAAACTACGTCGCGGTCCATCGGCATAGTTATCTAACAGCATGCCTATCATGCTGGTGATGTTTTCTTCTGAGCCAGCCAGCCAATACTGAAGCACTAGAAAGTAGATACGAAGATCTTGGGCTGTACCGGGTATAAAGCGCAGTAACTTGGGAAGTTGGCGAACGATTTTCATCTGCCTGGCACCCGCTAGGCCGGGCTTTTTGCCCTCGCCTGGTTTGGTGTTTCCACGCAGCCGTTTTAATAAAGCCATAGGGCCACTGACTTTGGCATCCATCGCAAACTTACCCATGCGGGTGAGCTTCATGACTTCAGCAGCGGACATGGCACAAATCATGGCGTCACAGTGATCGCGACGTGCAGTCAATGCAGGGAGAACTGGGAGGAAATGCTCTTCCAGGAACAACATAGAGGCAATCACAATATCGCCGTGATTAATATCGTCTATGCAGCGTTCGAGGGCACTAGGACTATTACCCCACTCAGAAGCAGCATGCACGGTTAGTCGCAAACCTGGAAAGATGCGTGACAACGCGCTTTGAGCGCGAATAGTCGCGCTCGCCAAATGACTATCCATAGTCACGATAACGACGCGGGCGCTGGGTAGCTCGGTACGCACTTTTCCTGCAGAACTTTGCTTGAACATTAGTCAGGCCTCTTTTGATGGTGAAGACAGGATGCTTTAGCAGTCACTCAATTAGTTATTTTTTTGAGTACACACTCTGCTATTGCTGTCATTTCACGCACGCGCCCCAAATGGAATTCGTGTTCAACGTCTAAGCTAAAGGGTTATGACATAAGTGTCAAGATATCTTGACGTCACATAAACAGTACACTAAGATTACTTAGTCAAATCGGAGCATTTATTGCCTATTCTTTAATTATTTAGACATTTTCCTTCTGGCTGAGGGTTTGCCTCAGCCCTTCGGCTCGTTGATGACATCAGCTCATCTGAACCAGCAACAATCAAGGAAGTAGGGCACCCAACCCAGCGGAGGTTACGGCAATCAGAACGAAACCGGTCGTAACGATCCGGAGGAGTGCCACGTGAATTGGTGCGAAGAGATTTTTTGAACAATCTGCATTTCTTTTCACGCAGTTCAGCAGAAGTTACATCCAAGAGAAAGCCGAATCACACAATGCGTGCATTGCACCATCTTTTACAAGCAACTACCCATACGACAGGAAGAATGCTTTCCTGCGTTTACGTCACTCATAAATCGTCCCAACATTACTTAGCTCTAGAGACATCAACTCTTTGCGCCCAGCTGGGACAGTCATGAGCGAATTTATGCCTTCTACTAAAGTTATTAATGAGTTCGCCCTACTGTGCCTGAATCCGGAAATAAAACAAGCTGAAGAGTTTGTTCAAAATCTATTGCGCAACGGTGAAAGTACAGAAAGTATTTATCTCAATTTGTTCACTCCCAGTGCCAGATACCTAGGCACATTGTGGGAAGACGATGAGTGTGATTTTGTTCAAGTCACGATAGGTCTGATGCAATTGCAGATCATTATTCGTAAACTAGGACAGACATTTCAAGGCAATCACGATGCAGGCGATCTAACCCACAAGGCGTTGTTTGCTCCTATGCCCGGATCGCAACACACTTTGGGTGTGTTGATGGTGTCAGAATTTTTTCGCAAAGAGGGATGGCAAGTCTGGCTTGAATTGGGAGCATCCGAAGCTAACTTATTGGATATGCTATCAAGCGAATGGTTTGATCTCGTTGGCTTATCCGTAGGTACGCAAGGCCAGCTGGATCAACTGACAGGACTGATTGCCCGTATTCGCAAGGCAGCTCTCAATCCAGCACTATTCGTAATGCTCGGTGGGCCAGCCATTTATGGCCGCAGTGACTTGCTGGATAAGCTAGGCGCCGATGCTATCGTGGGGGACGCTCGGAGTGCTGTCGAGCTGGCGCAAGAATTGCGCTCGTTGATTGTATAAGCTTGGATTGATTGACTGACTGTGTAATGAAACCGTCTGGCGCAGCAGCCAATTAATTCTTTCCACCGCAAAGTAAATTCAGCAAATCGAGATACTGCGTATCGCGCGGCACATAGCCCCAGTTTTCTGGTCGAACTCGGCTACCGACCATGGTCCCCTCGCCCATTTCACCATCGTAGATACTCATTTTTATCATGCGCAGTTGCTTGAATTTACAATTGGCTTCATAGAGTGTTTTTTCAGATACCCAGCGATCTGCTTTATTTTTATTCTTGTAATTAACCAGAATCATGACACGCGTATAGCGTTTATTAGTGAGGGTCTCTGGATCGTAATAATATTTACTATCCGTCCCTTTTGAAAACTCGACCCACTCGGCTGCAGCCAGTGGACTGATCAGCATCATATAAATCACTAACAGTAATTTCATTATTATCTCGATCGCAGTTACACAGTCTCATTAGCCGTTGCCGTTGGCGTTACAAGAGCGAGCTGTGAATCTTTTGTCAGTGGCAACGCCAGTGTAATCGCCCAACAACTCGCCAGCATCAACGCAGACCCGGTGAGTGAAAATGACAGGCCACCCCACTGATACAACACCCCTGATAACAAGGTACCCAAAAACCGACCTAAAGCGTTAGCTGCGTAATAAAACCCTACATCTTCAGCCGCTTTTTCAGAACCTGCGTAAGCCAGTATCAGGTAAGAATGAACCGACGAATTAACAGCAAATGCAAATCCAAAGACAGCAAGCCCTGTAACCACTATCCATTGCAGCGGTTGAATCTGTAGTGCGACCACCAGAGCCAATGCAACAGGTACCAGCATCAACACAAAAGACCACCAGCGTGCAGCTGGAACTTCAGAGGTTAAGCCATCTTGACTGCGCCGTATAAATTTAGGCGCCATGGCCTGCACCAAACCATACGCGATAGTCCACAAGGCCATAAAGGTTCCTACCATCGTAAAGTTCCAGCCCTGGCTATACAAAAAAACAGGTACACCCACCACAAACCACACATCACGAGCACCAAACAAAAAAACACGCGCACCTGCGAGCTGATTAATCGCACGGCTTTTGCCGAATAATTCTTTAAATGATTTGGATGCCTTAGATTTACCCAGTGTCGCTGGTAGCGACAGAACAATCGCCACCAAAATAACAGACAGTAGCGAAGCCATTAACCAGAGCGAGGGACTGAAACCAACTCTATCCAGCAGCAAACCCCCAATAAAAAATCCCACACCTTTCATCGCGTTTTTACTACCGGTAAACCAGGCCACCCAACGAAACAGCTGGCCGGGTGCATCGCTCGCGGTTAATTTGATAGCTGACTTGCTGGCTGTTTTAGTTAAGTCTTTTGCTATGCCGCATACACCCTGAGCCAGTACGACCCACGCCACCGACATCACTGCTGTCCAATCGGGCGAAACTGCTGAAAGCAGTAAAAATCCGATGATCTGCGTAGTTAAGCCCACAATCAGCATGCGAGTAATACCAAAATGCGTCGCCAGCCAGCCGCCGATAAGATTGGCGGCTACCCCAGCAGCTTCGTACAGTAAAAAAAGGAACGCCAATGTAAATGGCGAATACCCCAATCGAAAAAAATGCATCAGCACCAGCATACGCAAGGCGCCATCACTCAGCGTAAAACTCCAATAGGAAGAAGTAACGACAAGATAATTTCGTATGCCTGCTGACGATTGCATCATGAGATTAAATTCCTACGCTTTGCATATGACACGCCAAATCCACCATACGGCAGGCATAGCCTATTTCATTGTCATACCAAGCGTAAATTTTGAGTAGTGTTTTATCGGTGACCATCGTTGTGAGTGCATCTACGATAGCGCTGCGCGTATCGCGTGCGTAGTCAGCACTCACCAAAGGTTTAATTTCATATCCCAAAATACCTGCCAATGAGCCCTTAGCGGCATCTGCAAACAGTGAGTTGACTTCGTCGACCGTAGTTTCACGCTGCAGCTCAAATACACAATCCGTTAATGAGGCATTCAACACGGGGGCGCGTACAGCATGCCCATTGAGTTTACCTTTGAGCTCGGGATAAATCAGCGCAATGGCTGTAGCACTGCCGGTCGTCGTTGGCTGCAGACTAAGCATGGCACTGCGGGCACGACGCAAATCCTTGTGCGGCGCATCGGTAATAACATTGGTATTCGTAGGATCGTGGATAGTGGTGATTTGACCATGACGTATACCTATCGATTCATGGACCACCTTCACTACGGGGGCAAGACAGTTGGTGGTGCACGAGGCTGCAGTCACTATAGGGTGCTGTGCTGGATCATACATAGCATGGTTAACACCCACCACCACATTTAATACTGAATCCACTTTGACTGGAGCTGCCACGATTACGCGCTTGGCACCTCGATCAAGATGGCCCTGCAAGGTGTCTAAGCTTAGAAACTTTCCCGTACATTCCAACACAACATCCACACCCAGCTCACCCCACGGTATGTCGGCGGCATGAGCGTGATTTGAATAGGTAATATGCTTTGAACCTATGCGTATTGTTTCTGCATTCAAGGTTTCTATACCCGCTCGCCAACGTCCTTGTACCGAATCAAATTCCAGCAAATGAGCTGTCGCCTCTATACCGCCCTTGAGCTCATTAACATGAACAATTTCTAAGCGATTGTGTGATCTGGGGTCATCGGACTGCCGGTCAGCAGCGCCCATTGCAGCACGCAATGCTAAACGACCAATACGACCCATGCCATTGATACCTACCTTCATGGTTTACCTCATTTAGTCTTAAAGATAAAACAAACAGTGCTGTAGCGATCAGAATCTTATCATTACATTTGTATAATTATTGAAATAATGAAATAATGAACGCAACATGTTTAAGAAATCTTAAAGTTAGAAAATGACAGCTTCATGAAAAAAATGACTTCCACTCTCGCTGTCAAATCGCTAGCTGCGTTAGCACAAGAATCACGTTTATCTATTTTTCGCAGCTTAGTTCAAGCTGGGCCCCAAGGCCTGCCTGCAGGCCAATTAGCAGAAAGCTTAGGCATATCACCTTCGTCGTTAACATTTCACATGAAAGAGTTAACACACTCGGGATTGGCTGAATCGCGCCAAGAGGGACGTTACGTTATTTATTCTGCACAAATCAACAGCATGAACGCCCTGCTAACTTATCTCACCGATAACTGCTGCGGCGGCAATCCATGCTCACCAGTGTCGACTATCAAGCCATCATCAAAAGCCAAGCAGTAATGCGAGCAGTAGCTTCCCCATGAATACCACCCTGACCGATACGGCCGCAAACCAACAAGTCCCCGTCTTGAGTTTTTTCGAGCGTTACCTAAGCCTGTGGGTATTTATCTGTATTTTGACGGGAATCACGCTAGGACAATTTTTCCCGCAAAGCTTTCATTACATCGCCTCGCTGGAATTGGCTAAAGTTAATTTAGTCGTTGGTTTACTGGTGTGGGTCATGATCATCCCTATGCTGATAAAAATTGATTTTGGATCGCTGCCATTAGTACGTCAGCATGTGCGCGGCATAAGCGTCACCTTATTTGTCAATTGGCTAGTTAAGCCATTTTCCATGGCGCTGCTTGGATGGATTTTTGTGCGGCATCTATTTGCACCGCTACTGCCAACAGAACAAATCGACAGCTATATCGCCGGATTGATACTCCTGGCTGCAGCTCCCTGCACTGCTATGGTATTTGTTTGGAGCCGACTCACACAGGGCGATGGCTTATTCACACTCACGCAAGTTGCCCTGAATGACCTCATTATGGTGTTTGCCTTTGCGCCTATAGTCGCGCTCTTACTAGGCATGTCAGCAATCGTCGTGCCTTGGGAGACGCTGGCAACCTCCGTTATCTTGTACATCGTCGTACCAGTATTGTTGGCACAAGCGTGGCGATACATCCTGCTTAAACAAGGTGACGACATATTTACAAAGTACGTAGAAAAAATGGGGTCATGGTCTATCGTTGCATTGCTTCTGACCCTGGTCTTATTGTTTGGATTTCAAGGTAAAGCCATCATTGACCAGCCACTAATCATTTTGCTTCTTGCTGTACCTATACTCATACAAGTTTTTTTTAATGCCGCATTAGCGTATTGGCTGAATAAACAAGTCGGTGAAATTCATGCAGTAGCTTGCCCCTCAGCACTGATCGGCGCTTCTAATTTTTTTGAACTATCGGTGGCTACAGCGATAAGTTTATTTGGATTCCAGTCCGGAGCTGCCTTAGCTACTGTTGTTGGCGTCTTAATCGAAGTACCAGCTATGCTAATCGTTGTGAATATCGTTAACCGATCTAAAAACTGGTATGAAAGTAATCACACTGTCTAAGCTGGTAGCGCTATAAATCGTCATTACCTCGTACGATGGATTACGCGCTATTTTCTGCAGAATTAATCGTCACCAGTACTCCTTACCGCATGTAAAAAAGATAAATACTGTTGTCTACTGGCAACAATTTATCGACGCCTGATGACTTTGGGTGTATACCGTCATACCGTATAAATCATTTATATTATTTTTATTATAAAAACGATAAATGAGCGAATTTATCTCAATCGGAGGCTTTACATATGACTTCGAAAAACAAATCGTTGACTGATCAGGCGTCGACCAGTAAGCCCAAATCAGTTAGTAAAAAAAATTCTGCAAAGCCTGTAAAGAAAGCCATTGAAAAAAAAGCAATCGTTAAGCTAGCAGAAATTAACTCAGAGAAGCCCACAACGCCCCAGTTAGTGCGTGACAGTTTTACTATTCCCGAATCGGAATATGTAGGACTTGCCAAAATAAAAAAGGCCTGCCTGAAGGATGGGTTTGAGATTAAAAAAAGTGAATTAATAAGAATAGGTATTTCACTCGTAACCAGCTTAAGTACAGCAAAAGTGAAATCTGCCAAGAAAAAACTTCAGACCGTAAAAACTGGGCGTCCCAGGAAGCACAAAGTAGCCTAGCCGGCTTTTTTTAACTACCCTTCTAATTGGTACATGTGTACTCGGAGGGTTTCTTTCTTGTTTTAAGGGGAAAGGAATTTACTATGCGTGGAATTCATCTTACTGCCGACATTGCAGGCTGCCCATCTCATCTTCCTCTGATGATAGATGCTGATTCTTTACGTCGCTACTGCCTGGAGTTAGTGGATAAATGTGGACTGACTGCCGTTAGCGAAGTCTTTCATGCTTTTCCAGGTCTACATGCAGGCGAGTGCGGTGGAGTCACCGGCACGGTCTTGCTCGCTGAATCCCATCTTGCTCTGCATACCTGGCCAGAGCTAGGCGCTGTTACCCTCGATGTCTATGTCTGTAATTTTTCTATGGATAACAGCGGTAAAGCTGCCAAACTTATTGACTGCTTAATCAAACTTTTTCAACCCACAGAGATTGTCAGAAATGAGCTAATACGCGGCGAAGTGGGTGCAGCTGCAACGGCGATGTAAGCTCCATAGTATCTGGATGACGTAGACCATTAGTCCTATGCACTGATTTCAATCCGAACTGTGGTGATTACATTCATCTGCAATGAAGCTAATTAACAGAAAATTTTTCAACTGCCACCCGCAGGGAATCGAAGACTTAGCGTAACGACATTTTCTGCGCTGACATTCAAGGTCAGTGCAGCCCCGTGAACCCGGGCAATCTCTTGAGACAGGCTCAAACCTAAGCCTACACCATCAATATTTCTAGCTCGCGAATAATCTCCCCGGTAAAAACGATCGAATGCTCTTTGGGCAAGATCTGCCGGTGGATTTGATGTGGGATTCGACATTAAAAATTCAAACCCATTCGTTAACTTAGTGAGTTTTATTCTGATCCAACCATCTTCCACGTTATATTTAACGGCATTAGTGTATAAATTATAAAAAAGTTGGTTGATCAAATTTGGATCACATAGCCAAACTATCTTAGTTTGTAAATCACTGGTGATAACAAGCTTTTCCTGGAAAATTTTTGCGTCAATTACTAGTTGCCCAATAACATCGCTGACATTCACTTCTCTCATTTCGTACTGAATAATATTGGCATCTGCACTAGACAGTAGCAGCAGCTTTTCCGTAATGTCTATCAAGCGTTCTACCTCATCAGCTACGGAGCGCATTCGTACTTGCTCTTCTGATCCCGTCGGCAAACGGGCAATAATGCGCTCCGTGTTTCCGCGCAAAATAGTCAGCGGGGTTTTCAATTCGTGGGATGCATCTCCTGCAAATCGACGAGCCTGAACAAAACTTTCATTCAATCGGATTCTTAATAGCTCAAATACGGTGATAAAGCTGTCAAATTCTTTGTAAACAGGCATGATCTCCAAGGGTTTATCCAAATTTTTAGATGATAATTTTTTTAGAGATTCTTCAATTTGCCGAATCGGCGCCATGATTAAATTGCTACAAAACCATGCGAGAACTATTAACGACAGCAATAAAAAGGGACCTGTATAGGTGGCGACCCTGGTTCGAAAATCCCAAAGTGACAAGACATACTCATCAATATTTTTTCTAAGAATTACTATCTTTGGCCCTGATGGATTTGATGAAAATTGCGCAATCATCCATGCTTCGTTGTTTATCGACTGCTCCACAATTTCGACTGTGGGTGACACCATCTCTTTAGAATTTTCGAATTGCATACCGCGAATTTCTTCGCAAATGGCAGGCTGTTCTGAAGTTGATTTATCTCTCTCAGCACACAATACATAGTATTTAGTCATGCCGCCAAAAATTGGATCCTTACTTACCTGTACAGCACATCCTAAATACTGTTGGCGGCTATTACTTACGTCCTTACAGTTTTCCATGGTGTTTGCCACATCAGCTTTTAGACGGCTGTTGACAGTTTGTGGTGAAAGTCTTTGAGCAATAGTTCTATTTACTATAAATATAAATAAAACAGCAAGGAGGATATAACCAAAAATTATCCATCTCAGTGACCGTTTCATTGTTCGACTTTAGATTCGAGGCGAAATCTATATCCAACACCTCGGATAGTTTCAATCGGAAATTCAATTCCTGACGGAGAATTCCTGTTCAATTTTTTTCTTATGCGTTGGATATAGACATCGACAACATTTGTTTCTGGATTAAAGCTAATCGCCCATACATGCTGCAGAATCTGCTTTCTGGAAAAAATGTGTCCCGGTGATCGCATTAAGAACTCAATCAGGCTAAATTCTCTCTGACTCAGCGGTGTTGAGATACCTCTCCAAAACACCCTACTACTTACTTTATTCAGACAAACTTGATTAATGGTTATTTCATCTACGTTATCGTTATTAATTCTGGCCTTAATCGCTCTGACGCGAGCCACTAATTCTTCGGCAAAAAATGGCTTAGAGATATAATCATCGCCACCTATTTCAAAGCCCTTCAGGCGATAAGGTAGCTCACCTTTAGCTGTCAAAAAAACCACGGGGATTTTATTACCTAACTCACGAGCTTTTTTTAACACCTCGAACCCATCCAGTGCTGGCAGCATTACATCCAAAACTACCAAGTCATAATCTCCATCCAGCATGGCAGCGAGACCGGCTGCTCCATTGCTTACATGGCTGACTGTAAAACCCGCTGCCGAAAGAGCGAGAATAGTAAATTCAGCTATCTTGATTTCATCTTCAATTAGAAGTATTTTCATTAGGCGTGTTGTTAAAACATTAATTATTGAGCATTATCCATTGCACGCGTAAATTGTTTGTCATGGATGTAACTTTAGACTGAGTTTTGACCGTCACAAGTATTTAATTAAACTAATAATAAGCAACCGAAGCTAACAAATAATTACATATTCGTAATTTGTATTTATTTCACTTATACTTTCTATTGATTTATTTTAAGTGTCATAAATCTGTACGTAATTAAAGGTTACTCAACTATTTATTTCGTTTTATTGCTTTGATATATGGTTTTAATCCCGAGGCTGGTTTTGTCAGTTTATAAACCAAGCTAGTTAATTACAACCTGACAAATTAATGTTGTTATTGTAAAAAGTAAAACATTCAATAATGACCCTATCCTACCGCCACAGCATTCTTAAGTTACTTTGCTTGGTTATCCTTTTTTGGCAGCGGCATGCAATTGCTATTGATTTGATACCCGGCGAAATTATTGCGCCTAACCCAGGGGTGAAGCAGTTTTTAGTGTCTTATCAACTCTCTGAACGTGGTGACTATTTCAAAAATGGTAGTCGCTTTAGACCTGGTACAAAAATCGAGTCTGAACAGATACAAATCCGATTGGGTACCTCGTTCGATTTGTACAGCCTTCCTGCGTTTATCTATGCGCAGCTGCCCATGGGAAATATTCAGCCCGCAGGAACATTGAGCAAACTACCTGGTGACTCGGGTACGGGCGATGTGTCATTTCTGCTGGCCGTATGGCCATACTCGAACCGTGACACCGGCGAGTATCTGGCAGTAGGCGGTTACCTGACCCTACCTACTGGAAGCTATGATGCGCGACGCTCTTCTCTCAACATGGGAGCCAACCGTATTTCTTCGGCGCTACAAGTTGGCTATCAGCGCTCGCTAGCACGAAATCTGGAATGGATGACGGCAGTTGATGGTGTATGGTTCGGTAAAAACGATGACTATGGCTTGGCACATGTCCCCTTGCGCCAACAAAATCTGTATTCGGCACAAAACGGGCTACGCTATATCATCAGTGATCGTTACTCGTTAGCGGCGACGCATTTTTACACCCAAGGTGGAGAAACAAATCTTAACGGGCTTGACCTCAACGATCCCATATCCCTTCAGCGCTGGCAAATCACCGGTGCAGCCAACTTTGACTTTGGCAGGGTCACCGTTCAATACGGCCGCGATCTAGAAACCAAAAATGGCTATATAGAAACCAACCGGCTAATCATTCGCTATGGCACACGATTTTAGGCGTCTTAGGCTAAGTGCCGTCGCGCGAACTCAAATCAATTAAGTCGATTCCAAGCTGTGGAAAACCGATTTCCTCAACTCGTTAAATGACAATACAGTAATCTGTAAATATTCTGTCTATTCTGTAACCCGCATCATTACCCACCAAGTGTACCGTTATCTTTGAGAGAAACTGTCTTACCCGGCCGGTGAGCAGCTCTTGTTTACTACTCAAAGCAGCCAACAGTCACCATGGGTTCGGGCGATTTATTTAAGCATTTATTCAAAAGCCTCAATCTGGACAAATATATTCCAGGTGCGGGAAGTGACGCCCGCGTTCAACTCACCCCATTAATAGCTTTAATTGCATCCATCATTTATATGATGATTGCTGATGGCGAGGTATCAGACAGCGAAAGCAGTCAGTTACAGTCTGTCATAGGCGACAACGAAGAAGCGCTCCACCGGGCTGTGCGCTACGTTGAAGCCACACCAATAGAAGATTTTTTACAAGAACTACCTTCGGTAGTTTTTGGTAACGACAAGTTATGCATACTGATAAACGTTTGCGATTCCATCATGGCAGACGGCGAATTATCCAGCCTTGAATGGGATCTGTTTCAAAATATACTGACCTCCCTGGGCCACTCCGAAAAATCATTCAAACCCTACTTCGGTGCAATATCTATCAAAAACAAACGTTCTGTTCTCGGATCGTTTGACGGTGACTTTAGCCCCGATACGCTTACACCACAGTTAAGTTTGGCGGTCTCCTTGCTCTACATGATGTCTTCTGACGGAGTAATGGCCACAGAAGAAATCGGACAATTACAAGTCATTATTGGGGAATCTAAAAGTCTACTTAAAGCAGCTTTGAAATATGTCGGTCAGAACAAAGCACATCAATTTTTAAAAAATGCCCCTGATCTTCTAAACCCACGACAAAAACTATGTTTGCTTGTTAATACCTGCGACACCATGTTGTCGGATGGTTTAGTTGAAAACGCAGAAAGAGACTTATTTAAACGAATGCTGCCGGCATTCGGCTACTCCGAAGATAGCTTCAAAGCTTATTACCAAATTCTTTTCCTAAAAAATGAAAGGCCTTTGGACCGTCGCCCAGTTATAAAAAAACCTAAAAATGAAATCCCCACAGCGATTGAAAAAGGTGAAGAAGAAAGCGTCGTATTTGACAGAAAGTTTCTAGTCGAAACAGAAAAATCAAGTAACGAAGATTTTCAAAAAGTAGATCATTCCGACAGAGTAAAAGACGGAAAACTGTCGCTGGGAAAAAATGCCCTGGAAAATACAATCAGCGGCAAGATACGCGAAAACTCTGAGAACCTGGCAAAGGCGATTCAAGATGAACAGGGGCTGGCAACTATCGCCGAAAATGCAAATCAGATAAATGATGTGCCACCCAAAGATGCTAGTGACTCTACTACCGGCCCTGTCATTAACCATACGCTCAAGGAAGACAAGCTTGAGTCCGCGCCCAATAAGGCGAAAAAAAATAAACAAGACGGGCCTGTACTAAAAAATGCTTTAAATGATGGCTCTGGTCCAAAAATAAAAAGCCATCTTGTCGATGCTGAGAAGGGTCCATCGATCAGTAATCATATTACCGATTCAGATAGCGGACTAATAACCAAAAATCGAATTGATGATTCCGATGGGCCTGTCACCAAAAATCGTATCGATGATGCTGACGGGCCAATAACCAAAAATCATATCAATGATGCTGATGGGTCAATAACCAAAAATCGTATCGATGACTCTGATGGTCCTGAAATCAACCGGCATTCAACTAATAACGGCGTTGATATATCGGCCAAACATCTTCGCGATGACAAAGCCAATACAGGAAAATCATCCATCAAGAAAAGTGATGGGCCAGAGATATCCCGCCATCAGCATGATGTGGACCATCACGGCAATACCGATGTGCAAGCCCACGACGGTGATGGACCCATCATCCGAAATGACATATCAGATGACTCTGGCGAAGCCGCAGGGACTCCGAAAAAACGCATGGTATTTGCAAAAATACGTACTGCCAAAATTCATGGCTGCCTAGATCAGCTAGAAAAATACGACGTGAATAAACCAAATTCCAAAGGCGTAGATATGTCATCGATTTCTAATGCACCCAGACCTGCTGAAGTCAAACAACAACCTGTTGCCGTTGTGCCTGTAACAGCCGCTGCCACTACTGCGCCTTCGCCTTCGCCCGTACCATCAATACCACCAACCATAATTCCTGCGGCAAACTCGCCGAAATTAGAAAAAAAAGAATCAGCCGCTGTTGCTGATTCTGTTCCATTGACTAGCTCTCACCATCGACTAATAGCGGGGGTGTTATTTACCGCACTCAGCGCTGCACACGGCCTCTCCAGCGTTGGAGAATCCTCTGCACAAACACAAATGGTTGGTCATGGCTATCAGGTTGTACAAGCTCAGTCCGCTTTTCAAAGCGTCAGCGCACAACAAACGAATTATCAGCTAACAGCTAGCGGACTAGATTTATCGTTGAGTGACACCTCAGCGCTTAGCAATGAACAAAAAGACATAACTGAAAGCCGTCTTGTGCTTTATCGATCTGCTATTCAAAATCTGGAGTCTTCACCGTTGACCATGAACGGTAAAAAAGAATTGGCTAGCTCTATTAATCAACAAAATGCGTTGGCTCAACAAGCCAGTCTACAAATGAACTCATTTGCAGTAGCCAAAGCCATACTTCTGTTTGGCATAGGCCTGAGTTTTATGGCGTTCTTCTCAACGTCGCGCTGGGTGCTCTATGGATCCGGACTAGCTGCATTGCTCGGTATGGGAATGACAGCGAACGGCTTTTTAATGTTGATATAAATACTGTGGTTTCCTGCAGTTTTTATAATCATTCCCAAAGTTTATATTTTATATACTGGTGTTATTCGTAAGCTAGGGCAATCGCATCGAAACTGTATTAACGAATACTTGAAATCATACACTTTGCCAGCTTGTCGAAATATCGAAATCCGTCAGGAGTAAGCTGCAGTTGGCGTCGGCGCGCATTGTTGGTATAGGCCAGCTCTATCCATCCTTTGGTACGAAGCATAGTCAGGCGTTGGTGAAGCGTAGTAGGTGATCCCAACTCGCTCATATTGATAAGTTCAGTGACTGAAAGTGGCTTGTTAGATTCAGAGGCGCTAGCAATTATTTCAACTAATCGTTCCTCTAAAGGATCTATAGCGGGTAGAGATACACTCTCCCTTAGCGAGTGACGTTTACTGATAAAGTCAATATACAACTCTGACGCATGCGGCATCACTATCTCCAAGCCCCTGATAGTAGAGGTGGAATTAATAATAAGTCAGCGTCATCAGAATCACCACCACGATTGTCCTTAGCTGGGTAGTTTTGGAGAATTATGGCGGAAATGTAATCTTGGGAAAGCGGGCTCAGGTCTGCTAGGTTGCTTGTTAAAGTAAATTAATATTTATTTTATTAATAAGTCGCTCTACCGCCCGACAAATCGAATACAGCTCCCGTAGTAAATGAATTTTCTTCCGTACAAAGCCAGCAAATCATCGCCGAAGCTTCATCTAGTTCAAGCATACGTCCGCGCGGAATTTTTCCAAGTATGTAGGCTATGTGTTTTGGATCCTGTTCCATAGCCAATTTTGTTTTAGCTATGGCTGGTGTAACACAATTAACTGCAATATTTTTATCCGCCAGTTCTTTGCCCAAGCTCTTGGTTAGTGAAATCACCGCCGCTTTGGAGGCTGAATAGGCTGAGGCATTCGGATTACCCTCTTTACCCGCTATGGAGGCCACATTCACCACCCGACCGTAGCCCGTGGCTATCATCAACGGTATAACTGCACGAATGACTAAAAAAGTACCATTCACATTAATATTCATCACATCAACAAAGCTAGCGATAGGATATTCCCACATAGGTGCATTAGGTCCAACGATAGCTGCGTTGTTCACCAAAATATCTATGCGTCCAAAGTGTGCTTGCGTTGCCGCCGTCGCTTTGAGTACGGAATCATTATCCGCAATATCAACAGGGGTTCCCCAGGCAGCAGCGCCTAATTCTTTTAATGCGATCTCTAGCTGTGCTGCATCTCTATCCCATAGCGCTACGTGAGCGCCGGATGCAATCATCCGCTTAGCTGTATTAAAGCCTATGCCCTGTGCACCGCCGGTAATCACCGCTATTTTTTTTTGCAAATCTAATTGACTCATTTATCGTTTGCTCCAAGTTGGCAATATAAGAGGCCCTCAGAGAGGGCCTCTAGTGGCTGCATAGTGTTTTACGCTTACGTTACTTCAGACAGTTTGGCCAGTCGTTTCATCTCGCGATATCACCAGAGTAATGATCACACCCACAAGAGCAATCGCTGCCAAAGCCCAGAATGCTGACTCTGTTGCACCTCCGGATAGGTTTCTGACGCGTCCTATCAAATCAGGGCCGAAGTGACCACCCAGATTACCTACAGAATTAATGAACGCAATACCTGCAGCAGCGGCCGTACCCGTTAAAAATGCAGTTGGTAATGACCAGAAGGTTGCCACAAAAGCCAGCACGCCTGATGCTACTACGGTCAGTGCAATGATGGAAGGAATCGGTGCCTTACCCACGAACGCCAAGCCTATCAAACCGACTATGCAAATAAACAGCGAGCCTGCTACATGATAGCGACGCTCACCTGTTTTATCGGAATGGGCGCCCCAGACGACCATAAATACTGCTGCGATACCCCAAGGAATAATGCTGATCAAACCAACTTTAAAAAAATCTTTTTTATCAACACCTAGCTCTTGAATGATGGTCGGCATCCAGAAATTAATCGCATAGAAGCACACCACGCCACTAAAATACACCAGCGCAAGTGCCCAGACTCGAATATCTTTAAAGGCATCCATCCAGTGATGTTCGCTATCGTCAGTGCTTTTGAGTTTTTCATCTTCCTGAACTTGAGCGATAACGTAGTCTTGTTCTTCTGTAGTCAGCCATGTTGCTTCGCGTGGACTATTTGGTAAAAAATAAAACACCATAAAACCTACCAGTATCGAAGGAACGCCCTCTAGCAAGAATAACCACTTCCAACCACTTACACCCGCAGCACCATCCATGTACTGCATGATGGCACCGGAAAGTGGCGAGCCCACGAGATTGGATACAGCAATCGCCGTCATGAATAGCGCTACCATCTTTGCTCTGCGTGATCCCGGAAACCAGTAGGTTAGGTACAGAATAATTCCTGGGAAAAATCCAGCTTCTGCCACGCCAAGTAAAAAGCGCAGCACATAGAACGAAAACTCTGGATCAGTACAGTTAAACGAGGCGGCTAACGTACCCCAAGTGAATTTGTCAACAAACATAAAGGCACTGGAGATGATGCCCCAAGAAATCATGATGCGCGCAATCCATGCGCGGGCACCCACTTTTTCTAGTATGACGTTACTCGGCACTTCAAAAATAAAGTAACCAATAAAGAAAATGCCTGCACCGAATCCGAATACTGCATCGGAAAACTGAAGCTCTGGAGCCATCTGTAATTTTGCAAAGCCCACATTGACGCGATCCAGAAACGCCACTACATAACAGAGGAAGAGAAAGGGAATTAGTTTTTGGGCGACCTTGGTAAAGGTCTCCGGACCTACGCTCGTCTCGGTATTTGTCGTATTCATTTTTTTACCTTATAAAACAACACTCGAAATGACCACCGTCATCAAAGTAAATGCAGCAATATACATAAGGCCTATGGCCCTGTACTTGCGCAGTTCTTCAATACTGTAGGTCTATCCTCTTACAACTACGTTTACATCCAATGATAACCGGACTTTAGGCATAATCTCATCACGCACGACATACAAATGCATCAATTACCAGGCATAGTTAATTTGATATCGCCAGCCTAGAAACGGAGTAGGTCAACACTGACGTAGGGGTCATCCTTATAACTTCGGCAAAAGCAAACATACGCTTTGTGATCTGTGATGTAGGCTAGTCGCCTGGCTCGTTTGTGACAGACACGCTATGATAGGAATATTCACTGAAATCTATAAGGAACGTTATATGCTGCAGCGCGCAACATTTACGGATATGCGAGATAGCACCGAAGACGATTGGAATATCATTGTTGAGGATTTTCGTGCTTACGCAGCTAAGCTTCCTGACCGTGTCATTGCACATTTAAAGCTACTCGATGGCGACACGGGTGGATTTGCCGTCGATCGATTAACGCATAGTTTGCAGACGGCCACCCTGGCACATCGTGATGGCAAAGATGATGAATATGTTGTGTGTGCGTTGTTACACGATATTGGTGACACGCTGGGCAGTTACAACCATCCCGATATTGCAGCCGCCCTGCTCAAGCCCTTTGTCAGCCCAGAGAATTTTGAGATGGTAGAAAAACATGGCATGTTTCAGGCCTATTATTTTTTCCATCATCTGGACATGGATAGAAATTTACGCGATCAATTCAAGGGTCAAGCGGTGTACGACCGTACTCTGGAATTTTGTGAGAAGTATGACGCACCGGCGTTTGATCCCGGCTACGACCATCTGCCATTGTCATTTTTCGAACCCATGGTCCGTCAACTACTCTCAGCACCTAAAAACACTATTTATACGACTTGCTAAATTTGGCTAGTAAAAATAGCGCATCTCTATAAATAGTAGGCTGTTTTTATTCAGCAGACCATACAAGGTATCGTTACTACCCTGATAGTACTCATAGCCACTTAGGATTTTTACCTGATCACTCCACAGATACGTCATGCGGGGGCGTATCAAATAGCCATGGCGATTTAACAGACTGACTCCGGATAATTCAGTTTCTAGCGTTTCATTCCACCATTTTTTTGCAATGCGTATGCTGACACCATTTTGTGTTCGATCTAGCTGATTCGCCAAGATGGCATGTAAGCGAGCCGCGGTAGGTGGTTGACTGTAATTGCTCACAGTGCGGTTAAACACTTGTACGATACCGCTCGTGTTATTACCAAAATCTCGCTCTACACCCATCACTGTATACAGGAACGGATTTTTAATAAAATCATCTGTGCCAGTAGGATCTTCTGTACGTGTAAATGCTGATTCGACTGCAAATCGATAGGAACCTCGGGTCGTTGCCGCATCCACGCCGAGAACCTGAGTGCGGTAATGTTTGAGTACCCGAGCAGCTGACAAATCACCATTTAAATCATAACCATCAAAATACGAGACCGACCAATCCAAGTCTTTACCGGATTGATCAAATTTAACTGCCCATTGTCGACGACTGTTAGGCACAGTCTCTTTCAAGCCCGAACGTAAAAATAGTGTGTTTGGTTGAAACTCTGGCAGCCATATACCCGTAATGCTGGTGTAAGCATCCATATTCCAAGATGCTTTACCAGCCATGGAACCGAAGCGATCTTCATCAACATCGGCCGCCATCAGTCTGGCGTCGCGTGGCGTGAGGTTATCGGTAGGATTTAGCCGGTCTGTCCTGCCCCAGGCAATGATTTGCTTACCTACGCGGAAATCGAAAGCCCCTGAGCGTGTTTCTACATAGGCTTCACGCAAACGATTGCGAGAATTACCTGTTGATCTCATATCTTCACGGGCAGCGAAACCTTCGGCAAACAAACCTATACCGTTACTTAGTTTTTTATCCAGCTTTAACCAAACGGACCCCGTTCCGATGTTGGATACATCATCATATAAACGGTTAGAACTCCAGTACCCCCCGCGTAGTGATCCAGTCAAACCTATGGCATTGAGCTGTTTACGAACGCCAGCGTCTGTTGATACTGTATCTCTTACAGGTGGTGCCATGTCGTTAGCATCTTGTGCACAAGCCACGGATATAAAGGCTGGAGCAAACAAAGTCAAACAAGCGATATAAAAAGCCCCGGAAAACCGGGGCTTAAAATAAGACATCAAGCTCATTGCTGTTCCATGTAGCGGGTAGTGAAGAAGTCATCCTTTACACCATTATTGACTTTGAACTGGTCAATAGTAATAACGGTGCTGTGGCCTGTCTGAAGATTTTTGGCCTCTAATATGCCAGCCTGCCATTTGTGTTTAACGGTATCGACTTCCTTCCAGTGAGAATACTTAGCCTCTTTAAGTAATTCTCCAGCCTCATCGTAAGCAATCGCTTTGACGGTAACAAAATTATCTTTCTGTATCCAACCCACGCGCTTGGAATAGCCGGTATTGGTTTTGACAGTGGCATCTTTGGGTGTGGATTCGATCACGTAGCAAGTCTTGCCGTCAATATCCTCTTCTTTGACCAGCGTGTGATTCCACTCTTTGACCTTGTGACCGATCACATCGCCATAAGAAAAATCTGTACCCACAAAGCTGTCTTTTTTATTGCTGGAAATCAGACGGCGAACTTTCTTCACGCTAGGCAGGTAAATCCAGATATCGTCATCTTTGTCCGAATGCTCCACTAACAAAGAGACCGTTCCTTTGACATCTGTAGGTTCAAGAAAACGTGTCATGCGTTTATTGTCTATTCCGTTGGCATCAAGCTTAGATGTACCAAAAGTTTTTCGCACACGCTGCTGGCCTGATTTGTTCGTTAATGTCATGGTGGTATCCGATGTGGAATCAGCATATTTACCGACCACAAAATTCTTATCCATGATTTCAACGGCAGTCAGTGCCCAAGCAGCCGCAGGAAGAGTGAGTGCCGCAATTAGACCTGCTCTCAGGCCTGCAATGCGCAAGCGATTAAAACCAGATGCACTAGGTTTAACTTCGATAGATGAATAACTCACATTACTCTCCTTTGAAAATAAATTTTGGACGGTATTTATGTACCAACGCTGGCATAACAGTCAAAGCAGCCGTCACGCTGACCAACATAGCTGTACCAATTAATAGTGCATTCCATGTGTGAGGATAGTAGCCGCGCGAACCGGCCTGAACCGCATAACCACCTGCTACAGCTGAGGCTACAAACAAACAGGCCTTGCCTGCGGTACGCAGTACCTTACGAAAGGCTTCATCTTCAGTTGTTCCCGTGGCCATTTCTTCTCGCAGACGGAACAACATATAGATTGCATAGTCAGCACCTATACCTATAGCCAATGCCGATGTCAGGGCTACCGGTACATTCAAACGCAGGCCTAATAATCCTATTAGGCCCATGTTGACCAATACCGAAAGCAGTAAGGGTGTGACTACCAACACACCTGCCCACGCAGAACGGAAGACCAGCGATGCAGCAATAAAAACCACGCTGGCGATCTGTATTACGTTAAGAATTTTATCTTTTACGATGACATCGGTAATAGCGGCGCTTTGTGCAACGCTACCACCTATGCTGACTTTAATATTTTTTGGAAATTTTTCCTCAGTAAATTGCTGAATTTTTACCCAAAGGTCTTTCATGTCAGCTGTACTGTCGCTATGCGTAAAGACCACCATATTAGCCATACGGTAGTCGTAGTCTACGTAGGGATCAAAATCACCAGGTTCACCTGACATGGTGTAGAGCAACAGGTATTCCGCAATAGTCGTTTGCTTATCAGGAATACTGAAAAATTCAGGTTTATCAGCATTCATCGATTGATTCATGCGCTTGATAAATTCAGCAATCGAAATCACTTTACCTATATTAGGCTGCTGCGAAACAAATAGCTGCAATTCATCCATAGCGCGTAAAACTGCCGGATCTTTAATGGCATCGACTTTATCGCCTTCGATCATTAAATAAATATTGTTCGTGCCAGCCATACGCTCATTGAGCTTACGGTCAGCCACCATCAATGGCAGATTAGGATCAAAATATTTTTTAAGTGCACTCTCGATTTTGAGTTGGGACATGCCGACTAAGGCAATCACAACAATAGCGCCGGCCACCATAAAAATACGATCTCTGCTCGGCCCTAAAATCAGGTTGGCGTAAAAACCAGTGATGCGATCCCAGATACGCTCTTCACGCTCCATACGTGCTTCTTTTTCGCCCGGGGCAGGCAGAATGGCACGCAGCGCAGGAATAAAGGTCATTTCCACAATGAGTACAGACAAAATACCAACACCAGAAAAAATACCAAATACACGAATAGACACGATATCGAAAATCATGAGCGAGAAAAAGCCAGCCGAAGCTACCAGACCAGCTATCAACATTACCGGACCTATCTTCACGATTGATTCAATCACGGCAAGTCGATTGGCTTCTTTGGGCGTGAGACTGTCATCAAGTCGAAGTCGGTTGTACTCTTCGTAATATCGCTTGAGCATCTGCACCGCATGCCCTGCCCCCACCGCGAGTATTAGTATCGGGGTGGACATGTTAAAAATATCCAGCGGCACGTTCGCCAGACCCATAAATCCTTTACCCCAGATAACCGCAATGATGGGAGTAACCAGCGGCAGTATTAGTCCCTGCATAGTGCGGAAAGCTTCGTAATGAATCACACCTATGATGCCTATAGCTATCAGGAGCAATAATCCCGTTCGGCCTGAGAACTGCTCTAAGAGCGCCAAGAATGCAGGATAGCCAGTGACCACGATATCAACAGAATCATCGCGTTCGGCATTCACAATGTCCAAAATTTTATTATTCACATAACTAAAGCCGCCCTTGCCTTGCTTGAGTTCTTCTGGCGTGGCATCGCGAACTTCAGCTAGTACAGTGATAGTTTTAAAATCCTTGGATACGACAGAATTCATGTAAGCCGTATTGCGTTCCAGCGCATCTTTTAAGGCGGCCATCTGTTCGGGCGTCTTGGGAACATCAGTCATCATTTGTTTGACTTCCATGCCCTCCTCGGTGCCTCGAATATCTTTTGCTCGACGCGCTGACACGGATAAAAGATTGGCCTTCACCACGCGGGGTGTTTCTCGTAGCTTGGCGGTTATGCGTTGAACTTTTTCCAAGACTTGGGGATTAAATACATCGCCCTCTTTGGGCGTGATGCCAATCACACCAACATAGCGTGAGCCAAAGACTTCCTCTACTTTGAGGGTGGTGGCTACAAACGGATGAGATCGGGGAACAATGTTGTTGGGGTCGTTGATTTTATAAGAAACTGACCGATCGTGCGTTTTTTTAAGTGTTCTTAAAATTGAAACACTATTTCACCTAGTGATTTCTATCTCAACTGATCTATTCGCAAACATGATTAAAGAGTTGGCCTTCCAACGATTCGGGCGTAATGACGATCCAGTCACTCACGACGCCTTCCTGGCTCTTTGAAGCGCCCTCGCCTAAATGTTTTTCAAACCATTTAATAGCGAGCGTCCTACGCTTTTGTGCGCGGCATTGATATTCAACGGCATACCCTATGGTGAAATAGGTAAATCCACCCGGCGTTTTAGCGGCTGTCTTGAGATCATGCATATCCCACACAAAAGCGGTATCACCCATTTTTCTCATTTGTATGCTGTCGAAATAATGAATCGCCTGTTCAGTTTCGGCATAGCGGACCAAAACCAAGCCGCCAGCAAAAGCATTCGAGGACAAGATACAAAACAAAGTAAATAACAGACGTAAATTCATAGATAGTTAATCCTTTTCGTGAGTGAGCAAAGCACTCTGTGCCTTAATTATGGAAACACCGACAGCATAAATGCAAAAACCCCGCGCTGTGCAGAGCGCGGGGTTTAGGTGTCACATCAAGCTAAAAGATAGCAAGTAACTCAGCATCGATCCTACTATGTGGGCGCTAGCTCGTACTCGTTTAGTGGCTGATCATCCACGGCCGCTTGGATGGGAACATCTTATTGCCGTTTTTGCTAGTCACGGTTGTCGTGCGCTTACTCGTTGAACAACATCCACATCCCGCTGGATGCCTCTGCCTGAGACATGGTATCCCTGCACTCCACGATCGCTATGTAATGCTTGCGCAGTTTTATCACCAGCACAAAAAAATTAAACCGCCACCTGACAAACATGCAAGTGCAAACTATGAAGTGTGCTGGAAAGAGTATCGTTTGTGATTTCATGAACTACATAGCCTGGATCATCACGACACAAGTCACCAACATTATTTTCATTCAAATTAGCGGGATAGGCAAAGGCCGTACTCGGGCATACTTGAACTGGAATCGATCCAAACGTACCCGTCACCTCGCGATGAACATGGCCACAAAGAATACGCATGACGTTGCTATGTTTATGCAAAATAGCGCTTAAGTCAGAA
The DNA here is from genome assembly GCA_021298555.1 of Oxalobacteraceae bacterium. Lineage (GTDB taxonomy): Bacteria > Pseudomonadota > Gammaproteobacteria > Burkholderiales > Burkholderiaceae_D > Pernthalerella. The sequence continues at coordinate 44,723 of JAJTGE010000019.1, read as the reverse complement.
TGATTTACTAAATTCATTTGATTTAGCATGGAACTTCCCACATCTATCATGGGGTGATGCATGGCTAGCAGTACATTTTTGTCACGATGACGTTCTAATGTACGGTCCAGCCAAATTAAGCTATCGCTATTTAGATAACCCGCATCACGACCTTCTTTGAGCGTATCTAAAACTACCAGAGCGTGCGTGGCTGTCAAATTGACAGAATATTGCACACCCCATTGTTTATTCGCCTGATCAATAAATGGATAGTCTCTAAATACACCAAGAAAATTATCTCGTACATCGTGATTACCTAACATGAGATACACCGGTTTGAGACCCAAGAGTGGATCAAGAATATTTCTTAGCTCGAAATACTCATAGATTTCGCCGCGTTCAACTAAATCGCCTGAAATCAGTAAGCTCTGAATATCATCAGACCTAATGATGTTATACACTGCTGCTCGTAATGCGTGATTACTGTCTACACCATTGCCTAGAACCGAGTTTTTCCTGACCACATGCGTGTCTGAAAATTGCGCTAATTTGAAAGTAGTCATATCTACGCATCCTGAAACTTGTTGCACCAGATACTGCTTTACAGCTAGTGCCTAGTTATCGAACTATTTTGAAAAATTAATTTAGCTTAGTTGTATGACGACTCCATGAAAAATGAATATAGCTAAATTAAATTTTTACTAAAGTATTTATGATTTTTAATATTTACCCTAAATCTGCATCTCTCATAAATCGCTTTTAAGCAGATTTTTCATATGAAGTTCACGCTCTGATTCATCACCAAAACACTTAGGAGACCACATGCCGCGCCCCGTCTTGGATGAAATCTTGATCCACCCTGCTATACGTAACGCCATCGCCGCCAGCCACCGAGACATTATCGAAGAAGCTCAAGCATGTATTACAGAAAATAGGGTGGTCGTGATTGGAATGGCGACTAATCCTATGGTCTCCAACGCACGTAAGCTACTAGATAAGCAAGGTGTGGCTTATCGCTACCTGGAATATGGAAATTATTTTTCGCAATGGCGACGCCGAAACGCATTGAAAATGTGGACTGGCTGGCCGACATTTCCCATGATTTTTATCGATGGCGTACTGATAGGCGGCCTTGAGGATTTAAAAGCGCTGGCTGATTCAGGTGAATTAAAGAATCTATTAAACGCTGTACGTATTCAGTAAAACTTGCGCAGGGAATGATTGCGACTAGTCAAACATATCCGGCTGCGTTGCAATCAACTGATCCCAGATAGGTTGGAAGTGCAACCAGCCTATGTATTCACTACCTACATGTTCACGACTGTAAATCGCACGGTCATGCGGCACATGAACCGGCTGATGACCCCCCGCCTCTATCATGAGCTGCTGCTTGCAACAACGTTCCAGCGCTATGAACCAAAATGCGGCCGCTTCTATGCTATGGCGGCTAACAGTTAGTAATCCATGATTTTGATGTATAGCCGCTCTGACACCTGCAAATAGTGGGGCTATGCTATTACCAGCACTCGTTTCAACAGCAACCTGTCCTGCTTCTTCACGAATCACTACATGGTCCTCATAAAATGCACAGGCATCTTGGCTGATAGGATCTAGTGCCCTGCCCAATGATGCGAATGCAGTACCGTATTCAGTGTGTGCATGGCACATAGCGACTATATCCGGATGCTCTTCATGCACTGCTGCATGAAGTACATATCCAGCCCGATTAATAGCGTAGTCACCCTCGACCACATTCCCTGCATGATCAGCCAGTAATAAATTCGATACCTTGACGCGCGAAAAATGCACGCACATAGGGTTAGTCCAATACAGATGCGGATGCTCAGGATCGCGTACGGTCAAATGACCCGCAAATCCATAATCAAGATTATTCAAAGCAAACGCTCGACAAGCGGCGACTAAGCGCTGCTTCAAATAAGCCCGGTGTTCTTCGTGTGATTTGAATAAGGGAATACGGGGGAAAATTCTATCTGCCTGCTCTGGCTCATAAATAGATACACGCTGATTGTGTAGCGACTTAGCGTCCAGATGCAGTGGTTGATCATGAGCAGACATAAGATCTCCTGTATGAAACGTATTTTTAGGATCGACTAGCCCTTAGCAACGTAAAAAAGCGTGATGTAACTGCTCGTCGTGTGAATAAATAAAAAAATATGTTGCCGGGATAACTTACTGAGTGCAACTGATATATGTTCACCTTTGAATGAACATTATTACGCAAACTGAAAGCGTTTCATTTTTTTACACACATAGCAATGATGCGGTGCGGAACCTGAACTCAAAAAAAATGGGCTGCCTAAGCAGCCCACCGATGTTGCGCTGAAAAATATCAGGCAGCAGATTTCTTAGCTTTTGCAGGCTTGGTAGTACCAGCTGTAAACTGGTTACCTGCTTGATGCAGCTGCTCTTGGAAGTTATCAAATGCAGTTTGACTAACTTTGACGAACTGCTCGTAAGCCGCGTTGGAGTTCGCTACGCCGGCTTTCATGGCGCTAACTATGGCTTCCGATCCTGCAGGTGCTGTCTTAGTCAGATCATCGATCAAACCATTCACGTGACGTGCTGTCTCGGCGACACGCTCTTGGGTGGTCTTGGCGATTTCACCCTGAGTGCGGGTAGCAATAGCGGCCAAATGGCGACCATACGATGCGGCTTTTTCTGCACTGGGCTGGGCTTGTGCTTGGACCAGATGTATAGCTTCTTGAGCATCGGCTGCACCAAGAATCTGGTGTACAACCGCTGAAGTCTCTTCAAAAGAGGCTTTGGCTGTTGCCATGTTTAGTTCTATGAGTTCAGACACACCTTGGAGTGTTTTTTCAGCCAAGTCTGTCATGGCGTGAAGTTGGACTTCCATCGATGTTTTGGTTGCTTGAGAAAACTGATTGACTGCTGGAATCACGGCAATTCTCCTTGCTTACGTAATTATTGGTGGGCGATGCAGATATGTTGCGACGCAACAGGGCTATTTTAGGTGCAGGAAACAACATGTCAAGTAAATTTTGTGCGCCCCAACAAATTCATTGATGAAACTCAGTAGTCATTTTTTGTCTGGAAAGTATAAATTGCTGTCCTTTCTGGTATAAAGGGTCTATGGTCTGAATTCCGGGGAAACATATCCTGGAAAGATTAATTCTTATTCAACTCCTCACCAATGGAGGAGCACCATGGGAAACAGTACCCAGCGCTGGACGGAAACCGAAGATGACTTTGATCGCCTCAAATCTCTGATTGGGGGTTTGGTTCATTTTCGTTTCATGGATCAGTCCAAGCTCGAACTAATCGAGCTGATACTTCAGACTATCTATGGTGATGACATGAATTTTCATGGCCTGGATGAGCCTACAGAGCATTGTATTTATGAGATGTATCTGAAAACCAAAGACAAATTACAGTTTATGCAAGACTTTAGAAACGCCTTGGGTCAGTGCATGAACGACTGCCCAGATGACCTTTCTTTAGGTGAAATCGTGCTTGATGTTATCAAGCTACGACAGCATCAAATATATGGCCAGTACACTTCGTTGATGTAATCACTGATCTACAGCTGGGCCTGTGTGGTGCCAGACTGGGCCGAATCTGGTCAACCATGAGGCATTTTTCAATGGTGATGACAATTACTCACCTACTCTCATTCCTCAACTCATTGTTAACTCGTTTGCTAGCCTCAGCGGCCCTTTTGCTGTTGAGCGCCTGCGCGGGTTTACAAGCTGGATCAGGTACAAAGACTTTCTCTTATTCCTACAGTGCTTTTAATTTTTCTGGTGCAGGATGGGAAAAAGCGCGCCACTACTGCTCGGCTCAAAATAAACTAGCCAAACACGTGGCAACGGAATGCGGTTTCTGGACATGCACTAGTCAGGTAGAGTGTGTCGATAGCGATGCGACGCAGCCTCCTGGCTCGACTAGCAAGCCGTGATGTAGTCCAGCTGGCAACAGGATTGCACCATTTGTAAGTAAAAAAAGCGTACTCTTTAAAAAAGCTTAGAGGTGACGACTTGCCACTGCTGCTCTCCCTACAGTTCGCTCTTATACACACCGCTCCTGTCAAACTACGAGCAGTCTTCGTTGCGTTGGGTTTGTTCTGCACGACAGAGACTCGTGCAGACTGGTTGTTAGTCGAGCCCGACGCTAATCAGGCACCCGATCCTTTTGTTATGTACATCGACTCGGAAACCATCGTTAACAAACGTGATCGCATGACAGTACGAGTGTTACTTAATATGCGGCACAAGACAGATGATGGTGTCGCCTCAGTCATTGCGGAAGATGAATACGATTGTATTGCTGAGCGTATGCGCACGCTATCCATGGTTAGTTATGCAGAGAAGGATGGCCGTGGAGCAGTGATTCGCGAGTTCAAAACCGTAGGCGATTGGGTAAAAATAAAATCTGGCAAAATCAATGAAGCGGTCATGGACAGTGCCTGTCCATAAAAGTCGATAAACACATTACGGATCACTTAACTCGGCAATGTGAACAAACTGTAGAACACAAATTAGGTCAAATACATCATCAAGAATATGGCAGCACAAAGCGCAACTACCGTAATGCCGCCGTAAAAATAGATCTGAATGATAAAGGCCTGGCGCGATTCGGTGGATTCTCGAAATAATTCAAGCAAAGCTTTCTCCGGATTTTCTATCTGATTCAAGGATGATGATGTGTGATCAACATCGCCAATGTTATCGCTAGACATTCGATCTACTGTGCGTATTGGTTCATTTTGCATACTTCCCCTCCCGCAGAAATACATTGATGGTGGCGGTTATTTGAGAACACGAGCTCTCGACATCAAATAGCTTTGATGACATTGATTATTTATACAGTAAGGCTCTATCAGATTTTCCATCACCTCGCGCAATCGTGTGAGTTTTTCAGGATCACTTGCCAGTGATTGCATCACTTGCCTTAAGGGGCCAAACGACCGCTCAAAGGCTAACCGTCTGTGCGACTTGCTGAGTGCCGGTGTCAGCATCACTCCTCGCTCAAAAAAGGGCATCTCAAATATGTTTTCCATGCGTTTTATGATCACATGCGGATCGCCCCATAGCTCTGGCGACGAGGTAATAAACGTAGCACTATCAGCATAGCTGTCAACTAAGGCAAACACCCTGCCCATCAGATGTTCCGGAGGCCAACTGGCGAATGCAAACAGACCTTCTGGCTTGAGCACACGATAAATTTCCTGGACTACCCTATCAGCACGTGGCGCAAACATATGGCCAAACTGACTGACGACGATATCAAAGCTATTTTCTGGATAGGGTAAATTTTCTGCGTCCCCCTCTATCCACTCTATGTTCTGCTGGCCCGCGATGGCCGCATCTTCCTTTGCCTGTTCCAATAATTCTGGCGTCAAATCCAGCGCGCATACATGTGCACCCAAACGGGCAGCGGTAATTGCCACCACGCCCGTTCCCGTTCCCACATCTAAAACACGCTGCCCAGAACTTATACCCGCAAAGCCAACCAAATTCGCTGCAACCGGCGTAGTGAAGATGGCAGAGGGTGCAAAGGACGACCACATGTCGCGCTGCTGCTGTTTGAATAGTTCCAGTGTATCGGTAACCATAGATAAAGTGAGCCTATAAAAATAATCAAAGAACGCCACTAGCACTCATTGCTGAAGATTTACTGTTCTTCAGATTCTGCATTCTGCTCAAGCCTGATATTATCTAAATGTCGGCAGCCAATACCAACCAAGCTCGGTGGGTTAAGATAAATGGCCACGATACCGGTAGGGCAGCTAACGCCATGGTAAAGTTAATGCTGCTGTATCACCAGATTTTCGAAAATTATTTCAATGATAATTGAGGTTGGTTATGACAAAAAAAATGAAACGCGAACAAAAGCCTACACCCGTTGGCGAGGACGTTGCCGCTGAAATGGAAACTCGGGTGGCTTACCAGAATCTGATTCAATCGTTTACGGCTGATCAGCATGAACTGGAAGTCAGAATCAAAGAAGCTGAACAGACCCAACCAGATCATTCGTCAGATCATACCTCTTAACAAGGCTCCGACCATTCATCAAATTGATCTCGTATTTTCAATTTGATATCGTCAGAGACTGACGTTTAACGGCTCTGACCTAGATCCTTGTAGACCGCATCGAGCAAACCTTTGCCGATGCGGTCTTGCATTTTCTTATGCACAGGTAGCAGAACCTGTCGCCACTGATCCATTTCTTGGCTAGTTGGTTTGTATACCGTGGTCATCCCTGTCTTACGTATAGATTCCATGGCGTCTGCGCTCTCGCGCTGCGAGTTCGTATTGTTAAAGCGCGTAGCCTCCACCAAAGCGGCATCGAGTTTCTTGCGTATATCCGGTGGCAGGCCATCCCAGAATTTTTTGTTAGCAATCACTGCAAAGCCCATGTAGCCATGGTTAGTCAGGGTCAGATGCTTTTGAACTTCGTACACTTTTTGCGAGTAAAAATTAAGTGGCGGATTTTCTGCACCATCCACTACACCCGATTGCAAGGCTTGCGTCATCTCAGAAAACGACATGACCTGGGGATTGGCCCCCAATGTGCGCATCTGCTCATCGATGACTTTCGATCCCTGTATGCGGATTTTCAAACCACGCATATCAGTCGGTACATGGATCGGTTTATTTGCCGACATCATTTTGAAACCGTTATCCCAGTAAGCAAGGCCTTTGATGCCCTTGCCTTCTAAACCCATCATTAATTGTTTTCCAATAGGACCATCAAGAATCTTACCAACAGCTACATGATCAGAAAAAAGAAATGGCAAATCAAATAACTCAAATTCTTTGATGCCCAGTGAACCAAATTTCGACAATGTAGGCGCCAGCATCTGCACAGCACCCATTTGCAAAGCTTCAAGCTCTTCTTTATCTTTGTAGAGGGTGCTGTTGGGGTAAATATCTACCCTGACCGCACCCTCGGTACTTGTTTCAACTAATTGTTTAAAACGCTCTGCAGCCCGACTTTTGGGTGTGCCTATAGCAGCCACATGGCTAAATTTAATAACTATGGGTGATGCGGCAGACTGCGCCTCTGAAATGAAAAATCCGCTCGACAGAGTTACCGCTACGGCTAGCTGCCAAAATTTAGCTAAAAAATAATGTGGTTTCATAGTCGGTAAAAATATAGTCAGTTTTAAAAAATACAAGCTGAAAAAATTACATAGGATGAGCACGCAAGAAGCGGCGAAGTTCAGCCAGAGTTTTGGCAGGCGCTTCTTCAGGAATGAAGTGACCACAGTCTAGCGCACGTCCACTGACATTCTCAGCTACCTCACGCCAATCGTCTAAACAATTAAACAGCTTATGAATAACGCCACGCTTACCCCACAAAGCAAGCAATGGCATACGCAATTTTTTATGCAAATCGCGTCGATCATGAACCAGATCTATTGTGCCAGCTGCGCGGTAGTCTTCACAACTTGCGTGTATGGCTTTAGGATCTTTGTAGGCATTTACGTATTCGCGCAAAGCCGCTTTAGAAAACGCCGACAAATCCAACTCTGCACGACCAACACGGCCAAGAATATTGAAGGGCACTATGCCTTGCAACATCTTCTCAGGTAGCGGCGCAGGTTGCAGCATTTGAAACCAGTGATAGTAGGCTGTCGCAAATGCCAAATTAGTATTTTCAAACATTTTGAGGGTAGGCGAAATATCCAGCACCGTTAGTGTTTGTACGCGCTTGCCATGATCACGCGCTAACCGATGCGCGACACGGCCACCACGGTCATGCCCCACCAAATGAAATTTTTCATGGCCCAAAGAACTCATGAGTTCAACCATATCCAAGGCCATAGCACGTTTAGAATAGTTGCTGTGATCTGGCAGCCCTTTAGGCTTGGATGAGCCACCATAGCCGCGCAAATCTGCACACACGACGTGGTATTTTTTTGCCAGCTCAGGCGCTATTTCATGCCAGCAGGCCATCGTTTGCGGGTACCCATGTAATAGCAATACGGGCTCACCGCTGCCCGCGCTGACTGCATTGATGGTTGCACCAGTGGTGCGTACACGATGCTGTGCAAAACCAGAAAAAAACGCCATGTAGTGTGCCTCTTAGTTGTTGTTGTTAGCAATGCTCAATCCACTACAGATTAGCATGATCGTGGACAGAGGTAGTCAATCCGCAGCACCTGCACGCCTTAGCTGCAAGACACCATCATTGATACGCGAATACCGTATGGTTAATAAATCCAATAAATAATTTTGATACAACATCCAGGGTTTTCTATCACCTTGTTTTGGTAACTGGTCTGCTGCACGCAGAACATAACCCGACGTGAAATTCAAAAATGCTTGCGGCCTAACGGAAGTATCTGCTTTGGGAACGGCAACCTGCACACGGTGTTTTTCCATGTGAGATAACAATCGGCACACATACTCTGCTGTCAAATCAGCCTTGAGCGTCCATGATGCATTCGTGTAACCAAAAGTGTAAATGAGATTGGGAATGCCGCTAAACATCATTCCCTTGTAAACCATGGACTGCGACATATCCTGAGTTTTGCCATCGATTTGTATAACGATATCGCCCATCAAACTAAGCTGTAATCCAGTTGCAGTAACGATGATGTCAGCTGGTAGTTTCTGGCCTGATACGAGACAAACACCATCAGATACAAATCTATCGATATGATTAGTAACCACCGATGCGCTACCCGCACGTATGGCCTTGAACAAATCACCGTCAGGTATTACGCACAATCGTTGATCCCAAGGACGATAGCGCGGTGAAAAATGCTGTGCCAATTGTTGCGATCCTAATTGACGTCCAGCCAAATTTACCAAATGCGCTTTGATCGCCTCTGGCCAGCGCCGCGATAACTTAAAGAACAGCATATTGGTTACAATATTTTTACAGCGTACCAAACGATAAGCCCACATCGCTGGCAACCAAGACTTCAACCATCGCCCTACGCTGTCGTGGGCCGGCAATGTAATTACATAGGTAGGCGAACGCTGTAACATCGTGACATGAGCCGCAGTGCGCGCAAGCTCGGGTACCAGGGTCACAGCGGTAGCACCACTGCCAATAACAACGATATTTTTATTGGCGACATCCAAGCCCTTGGGCCAGAACTGTGGGTGCGCTATCGTGCCTTTGAAGTCAGACTCGCCGGCAAACTCAGGACGGTACGCTTGATCGTAACGGTAGTAACCACAGCAGATATGCAGAATTTTACAACGCACAGTTTTGCGTTCGCGTTGTTCGCCTGCTTCTAATGTCACCATCCAGCGTGCATCCGGTGTCGACCAATTCGCTTGTATAACGCGATGCTGATAACGAATCAGATAATTTAGTCCGCGCTCATTTGCTGTCTCATTAACGTAATTAAGTATGGCCGATCCTCCAGCAATCGCTGCCGTATCACTCCAGGGGCGAAAGCGATAACCCATGGTGTGCATATCGGAGTCAGATCGCACGCCAGGATAACGAAATAAATCCCAGGTACCTCCCAGGACAGGGCTACTCTCCAGTATCGCAAAACTCTGTTGTGGACATGCTTGCTGCAGCATAGACGCAGCACCTATACCGGATAAGCCTGCGCCCACAATAACCACATCAATATCTTCGGGCTGCTGATCCGATAGCATTCGCGCATCACGCAAAAAATTAGATGCTTGCTGCACCGATTGTTTTGCTTCGGGCAGACGCCAGAGTAACTGCCACACATGCGACACTCCCGGCCACACCTGAGTTCTTATATACACACCCTGTGCAATTGCTTTTTGTGTCAAGCGCAAGCTATCGTCACGCAGCACTTCATCAGCACCCACGTGCACGATTAATGGTGGCAAACCCTGGAGATCACCCATCAATGGTGATGCGAGGGGATCAGCCGCATCATGTCCCTGCAAATACGCCGTTACTAATTGCTGTAATGCTGCGCCATGAAACATGGCATCGCGTTCAGTGTTTGTTTGTAGCGAAGGGCTCTGACCCGTCATGTCCGTGCCCGGTGAAAAAAGTGCGGCAGCGTCTGGTAAACGACGTCTGGCAGTTTTTTCGTGAAGCATAAGTGCAAGCGATAAGTTGCCACCTGCACTGTCGCCTGCAACAACTAAACGTTGATCTTGCTCTGTCCGAGTGAGTTCTCGCCAAACAGCGACAGCATCGTTTAACGCTGCAGGAAATGGGTGCTCGGGAGCGAGGCGGTAATCCGGAACAAATACGCGCCAGCCCTGTAAAGCAAGTGCCACAGTAAGCGGTCGGTGTGTTTGCGGTGAACAGCCAATAAAACCACCGCCATGCAAATACAGCAACACACCCAAATACTTTTTATTACCCTTGGCAGTTACCCACTCTCCATGCACACCCGCGACCGTAGCGGGGATAAACTCTCCTCCGCTTGGCGGTGGCAGTACTTGTCCAAATAGCCTTCTGACGTACTGGAGGTTGGACATATCGCCCAAACGAGGCTTAATACGTCGACGAACGATGTAACTAGCTAATCGGGCCTGCCAACTGGGGTGAGTCATATAATCTCTGGTTACATTTTTGCGTACGGAAGAAATTCGCATCCTCGTAAACAAACGGCGAATTGGTATCTTTAAAGGCTATTGTGTCAGAAGCTATAAAAGAATTCATATTCCATAGGCATTTGCACTGAGATCATGAATCTTTAGCGAGGGATAAGCATTGCACCGTGCATCGATTAGTATTACGGCAATAGCTTTAGCTAAAAATAGAGTTTATTTTTACGTGCAACCACCATTGAATGCTGCTACTGGAGATAATTCTGTAATGACTACCAAGACTAAAATCATTTCGCTTTTCGTGCTGATTGCCCTGTCTTGTTCCTGGACTAGGGTCATCGCACAAGAATCGCGGGTTGAAATGCAAGCGGGCCGATGCTCTGCAATTTTTTTTATGCTCAACGAAACGCATAAAGAAAACCCGACATGGCAACCCATATTTCAGGAATTTATTGGTGTCTTTGAAAATCTTTATGTCAATGAAAAAAAAGAACGTACGGGTAGCGGCACGGTTGACGAAGGTACACAGCGAAGAAACGCGGTATTGCAAGAATTTAAAGACACCTACACTAGCCGAGTCGCAACATTAAAAGAAGAAGTAGTTCTTTGCGGCGCATGGGCCGAGGGCTATCGCATACAAGGTAGGGATTATGTCTACGTACCCATCATTCCAAAACTGATTCCTGCTGCTATTAGAACGACCTATGAAGCATTCGCAGAGTCGGGTTGGAAAAAATGGATGTCACCTTGATTACATGACCCAATACACATTAGCGTGCTTAATGCACTGAAATTTCTGCCACGATATTTCATCTGCACTAATTGAAAATATTCGGTAAGCTAGCACCATGTCAGATACATTATTCGATAAATATGGCGGCGTACCGACGGTCACGTTGATCGTCCGCGATTTTTATAAACGCGTTATGAAACGCCCCAATTTGAGGCGTTATTTTGACGGCATCTCCATGGAACATTTGGTCATGCACCAAATTGCTTTTGTTTCTATGGCAATGGGCAAAACGCCCGCTGATTATGTGGGTCGCAGCATGAGCCAGGCACATGCCGGAATGTCCATCACATCGGCATCGTTTGATCTTACGGCAGAACTTTTTCGCGATTCGCTAATTAACGCAAACGTTCTACCTGAAGATATCGATATCATTATTGCCAAGGTCAACAGTTTGAAACCAGAAATCGTTGGTCGCTAGCGGTCACACACCCTCCTATTCTTCTTAAAGCACCGACCACAGGTGCAACCATCTAGTAAATTTTATCTTCTGGTGCAGTCAAGTTTAGTTGGACTGCTCACTTCATTTAGAATGCCTAAAACGCGTTAGGTTTTTTACACTGAAAGGGGACGAGATGAAAACAATAAAATTAGCAGTCGGCGTGTTTGCAATCGTGATGGGCTGTGCCGCACAAGCCGAAGGGGTGGACTTTATTCAACCCAAAGATGGAGACACGGTCACCTCGACATTCACCGCTAAGTTCTCAGTAGACGGCAAAAAACTTGCCAAATCAAACACAGAAACACCGGGTACAGGTCATCATCACTTGCTTATCAATGCCGTTGACGTGCCTGAAAATCATACTATTCCCAGAAACGATCAATACAAACACTATGACAAAGGCCAGACTGAAACTATCGTATTTCTGCCGCCCGGCAAATTCAAACTGACGTTACAGTTTGGCGATGGCTCGCACCGTTCGTATGGCGAAAAATATCGTAAGTCGATAGAAATTACCGTAGTACCTGACAAGGAATGATGCGCTGATATGAAGTACAGCCAGCGATGAATCTGATCGTTCAGTCTGTCATCGGCTACCTTGGTTTACTGGGTATCGCCTGGCTGCTCTGCAAAGACAAATCGCATATACAGTGGCGCACCGTGGTCAGCGGTGTACTGCTGCAGTGGGTGTTGGCGCTACTGATACTGAAACTTCCGGCAGCGCAATCCGTGTTCGCCTCTATCAATCTGCTGATGCTCACCATAGAGCAGGCTACGCGCGAAGGTACATCCTTAGTCTTTGGCTACCTGGGTGGTGCGGCGTCTCCCTATCCTGTTACTCCTGGCAGCTCAACGTTCATACTGGCGTTTCAGGCACTGCCCATCGTGCTGGTCATGAGCGCTCTCTCTGCCCTGCTGTTTTACTGGCGCCTGCTACCGTGGTTGGTCACTCGCATGAGTACTCTGCTTGAACGTGTGATGGGGGTAGGCGGTGCAGTGAGCCTGTCTACGGCTGCCAACGTGTTTCTGGGTATGGTTGAAGCACCTCTGGTGATCAAACCCTATTTGGAGAAAGTCTCCCGCGGGGAAATGTTCGTTATCCTCACCGCAGGTATGGCAGGGGTAGCGGGCAGCGTCATGGCGCTCTACGCTGCCATCCTGGGCCCACTGGTGCCGAATGCTCTGGGTCACATACTCGCAGCTTCATTTATCAGTGCACCTGCAGCTATCGTTTTTGCCAGCCTCATGATTCCTCATCAGGGTCCGGCCACAGGGAGTGAACTGACTATCACCTCACACGACAACAGCGCCATTTCAGCCGTGTATCGCGGTACCGCCGAGGGGCTGGAACTGCTGCTCAACATCATTGCCTGCCTCATAGTGACACTTGCACTGTTGGCCATCATTAATCAGGTAATTGCATGGCTACCGCATGACGGTGCCGTCTGGTCGCTGCAACGCCTGTTGGGGCTGTTACTGATGCCTCTCGCTTGGCTGGCCGGCGTACCCTGGTCCGAGGCTGCTACTGCAGGTTCCCTGCTGGGTACAAAAACCATACTGAATGAATTAATTGCTTACATAGATTTAGCCAGGCTTCCACCAGAAAGTTTGTCTGCTCACAGCAGACTCATCATGACTTATGCGTTGTGTGGCTTTGCCAATATCGGCAGTCTGGGCATCATGATCGGTGGGTTGAGCACCATGATTCCCAGTCGGCGACAGGATGTACTTGATCTCGCTCCCAAAACTCTGTTGTCAGGCACCTTGGCTACGCTCTCTTGCGGTGCTGCAGTGGGGTTCATCGATTTGATGACCTAACATAATCAACAAAGCATAAGGTGTTCTATGGGATGAGCAGTATGAAATAAAAAAACCCGCTGTGTCTTGCGACAGAGCGGGTTTGGTATAAGCGGTTAACTTATTATTTTTGTATGGTAGTGAGGAAGTTGATGATGTGCTTGATGTCATCATCAGAAATGGTTCCACCCCAGGTCGGCATGCCCAACTCTGGGCGACCTTTCGTAATTGTGGTTAATGCCACTTCCTGCCATTTGTCTGCATAGCGGATTTTCAGCTTACGCAAATCACGCTCTTGCTGCGGACTAGCACCGTTTTGTCCATGACAATGTGAGCAGCGGCTATTGAAATTTGATTTGGCATTATCAATTTCGCTATCTGCAACTTTGCGCATGAAAGGGCGAAGTTCAGCGAACTCTGCTTTAGCATGTGAGAGTTTAGCCTGCTCTTTCACAGCAACGACTTTGGCTTTCCCAGCCGGAGCAGCACCGCCAGCGACTTGGTTGGTTGTGTTTAACCAAGAAGCCTTTGCGTCCAGCATGACAGGTGTAGCTTGCGGAAAGCCGTATTTTTGCTGCAGCTTTTTGATCTCGGGCTGCAACTCAGTCAGCGCCTGATTAATTTTTTCTTTTAACTCGGGTTTATTCTTGGATACCGCCACAGCGATCTGGCCATTTAAGCCCTGTCCTGCCACTGGCGTAATTTTCCAACGGCTGTTCATCGTGGACTGGTTCTCAAATCCTGCGCTCGGTCCCCACAAGATGGCTAACTCAACTTCACCTGAAGCGAGCGCGGCAAATACATCTTCCTGGGTACGAAAATTGCGCGGCTCATAGCCGGTTTCAGACGATAAGAGTACATGCGGAGGCGATCCGTGCATCACACCGACTCGCTTACCCTTGAGATCTTCCAATGCGTTCAATTCGAATGAGGCTGGTCCGACTATCGCGTAGCCAACATCAAGAAATGCATGTGTTTTTTCAGCGCCTCTGACTTTGTAGTCAGCGGTTGCTGGTAAAGCAAAATAAGCATCGCAGCTGTCCATCGTATTACGGACAGCGCGACGCTGATTATGTGTCAACCACCAAACGTATTCTATGGAGGTACCCAAGCGTTCGCCAACCATTTCGGCAAGTTCGATATACAGACCTTTATCAGATCCTTCGGACTTACTGAACGGCATATTGTCAGGATCTGAGCAAACCTTTAGGGGGTCTGCAAAGGCCACAGACATCGACAACAGGCCAGCGAAAATCAACGCAGTCTTCAACGCAGATCTGCAAGGCGTGACAAACGACTTGGGCATTACATCAACTCCTGATTAGTTAAGTGCAAACACGAACAACGTGCCACCTTCAGGGCTGGCATTGACCATCTTCTCGCCAATCTCACCCAAGAACGCTGGGATCGACTGTGTACGACCTGAAACCACAGCAACGTACTGCTTGCCATCGATTACATAAGTCATAGGAGCAGCTGTGATACCGGAGCCGGTATTGAACTGCCACAGAACCTTGCCAGTCTTGCCGTCAAATGCACGGAACATACCTTGGATGTCACCAGCAAACACCAGACCTGATGCAGTAGTCATAGTGCCGCCGTTAAATGGCAGGGAGTTTTTCTGGAACCAGACTTCTTTTTGCTTTACTGGATCCCATGCTTTCAAACCACCACCATGACCACCAGGGCCCATCTTGCCGAGATCAAAGTTCACGGAGAGATAGAACTGGCCGCGCTTGTAGTCTTCCTGCAGGCCTTCCATGTCCATACAGAGATTCAAGGTCGGAATGTAGACCAGGCCTGTCTGCTTGTTGTAGCTCATAGGCATCCAGTTTTTGCCACCTAACAAGTTAGGGCAGACATTGGACGCTTTGCGCTTCAAACCAGGACGCTTGACGTTGCCTGGTGCTTCGATAGGCGAACCTGTTTTCAGGTCAACGCCTGTAGCCCAGTTGACGCCATCAACGAAAGGCTTAGCAGAGACCAGCTTGCCATTAGCACGATCGATAACGTAGAAGAAACCGTTACGGTTTGCTTGCATAATGACTGGTGTTGTCTTGCCTTCGACAGGCAGATCAGCAAACACCAATTCATTTACGCCATCGTAATCCCATGCATCATGTGGTGTGAACTGATAGTGCCACTGAATATTGCCAGTGTCAGGGTTCAGAGCAACCAGCGAAGCAGTGTACAAGTTCGAGAACTTACCAACTTCTGATGAGTCGTTACCGCGTACAGCAGCTGACCAAGGAGCTGGGTTAGATGTACCGTAGTACACCAGGTTCAGCTTAGGATCGTATGAACCGATAAACCAGGCTGCACCGCCGCCGTGCTTACCAGAGTCACCCTTCCAGGTGTCGCTGTTCTTTTCACCGGCTTGTGGGACGGTGTTAGTACGCCAAACTTCTTTACCTGTGTTCTGATCGTAAGCAACCAGAGCACCAACAACGCCATACTCACCACCACCAAAACCAGTGATAACGAGGTTCTTCGCAATTGTAGGAGGCGAAGTAATGACGGTACCTTGTGTGTAATCAACTACAGTCGAAGTCCACAGTTCTTTACCTGATTTTGCATCCAGAGCAGTAAGCTTAGCGTCCAGGCGACCAAAGAAGATCTTGCCGTTGGCATGAGCTACACCACGGCTGTTAACGTCACAGCACGCGAACTGATCAACGTTCTTTGGCATCTCTGGCGAATGACGCCATTTGACTTCACCAGTTTTAGCATTGACCGCGAACACATTCTTAGGACCGAATGATGATGTGACATACATGGTGTCGCCGACCAGAATCGGTGTCGATTCCTGTGAGCGGTTGGTACCGAGTTGTAGTGCCCACTTGACTTGCAGATTGTTGACGTTTGCTGTAGTGACCTGTTTGGCATCGCTGTAACGCGTGTTAATGAGTTTTGTTGATAGTTTCATTTGGTCTCCATCCAGTTCGTTCAATAACGAATCGAAGTTTTCAATATAGCAAGACTATTGCTATTGCATGAACCTCAGTTAAATACCTTTTTAATCAATAAAAAATTATTGAACAAAAAGTACCAATCAGGCCCAGCGGATAATACAAGCAATCATGAAAAAATCAATAAATGAATACGTAAAAAATTCAGCAATTACAAAAAATAATCACTAAAAAATTAGTGCTTATTAAAATCAACCTAAAAACGTAATTTAGCTGTAAGTTTCGAGCTTTTTTTACACGAATAAAAACATACCAACATCAAAAATACTGATTAGTTTTTTTTTGTCCTTGTCGTACGTAATTTTACGAATCAGCCCTATTTCAATGCTCGGTGAATTTTGATGTCTATTGTCAGTTACAGAATCAATTAACCATTAGTTTAAGTACTCAGCAAGGAGCGCTCTGGGGCTGGCAAGGACGGAGGAAGTTAGGGTGCAGTTTCAGAGGTTTATTCCAATACTGTGGAATAAAGTCGGTTAATCCAGTCTCTTCCCGAGTTAGTAAAAACGGCCCATTATCAGCAGATAATTTTGGCGTAGAACCAGAGATATCCATGTAACTTAAACTCTGCATCCAAGGAATATTAATTTGCCCATTTTCCAACGGCTGGGAAAAAATCAAATTAAGCATTTTTTTTGCTTGCGGGCTTCCCAGATCGGCAGCTTTTCTATACAAACGTATGGCTTCACTGTAATTGACTGGCATACCCTCACCGCGGTGGTAACGATGCGCAAGTGCCAGGGTGCTTTCTGCAGACTGTAGGTTATCTGAAGTTGGTGGCTGTAATTTCGACTGGGATTTTAAATCTGCAATCTCTGCTCTTATTTGGTGAGCATTATTGGATGCAATAGTTGAGTTTTTTTCTGCAAACAAAAAATGGTCCAGCGCCTCATCAAGCTGCTTTTTAGATGCACTCTCTATACCCAGCTCTATATGCGCTTGTATATCACCAGCATTAGCAGCTTGAATTAACAGTGACCGATGCGGCAGCTTGTCATAATTAATCCCTAAACCATTCATCGCTGCCAACGGAGCAGCTCGCTGCTGAGATAACCACTCGAAATACAGCGACCTGCCTCGGTTGATAGAAAAGAGCTGCGCACGCCAGTAACGTGCCTTAGCCAGATCAGCCGGCATGCCACATCCAACCATCTCACACCAGGCAAGGCCCGCACTGGCTTTTTTTTCACCCTGCTGCCAGGCAATCTGAAACCAATACTTGGCACGCTTTATATCAGGCGGTACACCGCGGCCATGCAGCATGAGTAAACCCAAAACCCATGCCGCATTGGCCTGCTCTGCTTTGGATATTTTTGATGTTTTTGATGCCGCTTCAGCTTGCGTAGCTAATACTGTTAATCGCTCTAATTCAATTTTTTGGGCAGTGGATATGGTGTCTAGATTGGAATCAGACGATTCCGGGCCTGATACACGCGGCGATGATTCGAGCAAAGGAACATTAAAGGCAATTTCCGAACACTCGGGTAAATTATCGACATAAGTGCTGGTATTTTCAGTATTAATGCAACCAGCCGAATCATTTGCCAGAGCATTGGAAAGAGTACACAGCAAACCGATCCCAGCAATCCCAAGCTTGTAAAGCATAAATCTCTTACTTAACAAACGTGGGGCAGGCAACACATGCGGTAAATCAAACTGCCATTTCATTGTGCAGGCTTAACAGTCTTCTTAGGAACCACATCCCAGTAAATAGCTGCATGAGTAAAGTCGCCATTTAACTTATTGGAATATCGCTGCAAAAGATCAGGCAATCCATCAACATTGGGTATGGGTGTTAATCCAGCTACTTGTAAGTCATCGTCTAATTTTGCATAAACGTCGTTGTCCGTTGCAATACAAAGTAATCCCTCTTTGCCGGGCGCCGCTGCATCAATCACATAGCCAGGATTAGGACTCATCCAGTCAGGCATGCGTAAAGTCTGACCTGCGGCTAACACTGCTCTTGGAGAAATTGCATTCGGAAGTAAGCGCATCACAGAACCCGATGAGTTGGAAAGGTAACAATACAAATAAGAAGAGCGGGAAACTGTCGCTGACAAGAAAATTTGTTCACCCACTTCAAATTTGCTTCGACCCATTAAGATATTTTCTATTTGCAGGTCGATCGTTCGCATTTCTTCACTATTGCCAAATAATTTTCCAGAGCTAGGCGGCTGGGCTGATACATTAATTTGAGTTGCTTTGCTAGGAGCCCAGCCATAACTAACCAAGTTACCTTTTGCATCTAGCGACACATAGTCACGTAAAACACGCTCATAGGTTTTGAAATCTATGACGCCATTGACGACCATTCCATGGTCTGCTTGAAATTTACCCAAAGCGCGACGAAAATTACTATCGCTTATTTGATTGTCCGATGATTTTTTATCTAGATAGCCTTTTGAGATGAGTGAGCTCTGTATCAAGTTTCTATGGATTGCCGCGTCTCCCTCGTCATACCAATCGCGTAATTGCCTCTGAAAACTGGGATGAGTTTGCTCCAATGTCAAACACTGCCAATAAGGCACCCTAGCCCACTTACCGGTTAATTCAATAACGGCTAACTCAACCAGCGTTCTAATCGCCGTTCCCGTTCCTTGAGCGTAATCACGTCCGACATTAAATTGCAGACCGTAATCGCTAATGCGACCCGCCAAATCCAAACCCTGCCCGCCAGTACCTAAAATGACTTCATTGGCCGAATCTAGTCCAGGTATCAAGGTACGAGTACGAAAATCTCCCAGATGTAATTCCAGTCCTATGATGGAGGCGTTCCGATTTTGGCTGTAGCCACCATCAAATCGTGTTTGAGAAACGCCGGCCTGATAACGATTAATCAGCACGTTTTGATCTAAAAATGCAATCGAGCCTGAAAAATAAAGTGATGGGCGCTGTAGTTGAATTTGATTGTTATTAAGCAGGATGTTGGTTAAATTTTGTACCGTGTCTTGACGAACAATATCGACCTCGTAATCGACGTAGCGAAATGTATTACTGGTTCTCGACATTTGCAGCAATGCCGTAATAATCATGTCTTTGGTCGCCACTGGCGCGCGCGTAGAAAAATCCGGAATTTGCTTGCTAGTGACTAGGGTCGACGGTACCTCAGCATCACGCAGCATTTTGTCCATGCAATCCAAGGAATCCGAAAAACTAGACATCGATCGTACAGGTCGGACACTGGGACGACCGTTGAGATTGGCATAACTCTGAAATGCTGCATCTTTGCGCACATCCATAGGAGTGCTGCAAGAAATCAAAAATAAAGCAGACGTTAGTACTAAAAATCGGCGAGAGAACGTTTTGTAAACAGAGACTGATAATTTTTGTTTTGTTTTGTACATGCGTATGACATCCAATTTTTTTTATGAATATTCTAGCGGCAGATATTTACCAGATCACCTTTCAAAACAACGATTTGATCTTGCAGCATCGCTCCGTATTTACCAGCGGAGTTTGAAGCAGCTGCAATCGAGCTTCCTACGTCTTGAATGCATGTCGTTTTAATCCCATCAATGATGGTGGTTGTTTTCACATCTTTATCTGTAAAAATTCCGCTGGTATCAATTGAATAGGCTTTGGCCTGATATCTCGCCATTCTTGCGTCCATCCATGCGGGTATTCCTGGAGAAGTTGGTAATGGTGTTGAGCGCATCGTATTATTTAGTGGAAGCATATTGACGACGACTTTTTCTTTCAAAAAAACCGGATCTTCGCCAGGTGCTACCTGCGCACAAGTAATCACTGGAATCGCTAAAAGTAAGCATGATTTCAATGCCGAACTAATAAATCGCATGTCCATGTCCTTTCAATTGATGGCGAAGTCACCACGACTAACTCAGTAACCTCGCCATAAAATTTCAACAGAAATTAATCACCTTGGCCGTGGCCATGACCGTGACCGTGACCATGACTGGAGCTTGAATTGAGGCAGGTAATGCAATTGGTATTTGACGAGATGTTCTGTGTAGCCTGTGCACCCCAAGACGCTTTATTGATTACCGCTGAGTTCTCAATAAGAGCAATTTGAGATGTTGTCGTGTACAAGCCCGCAGTACCTGCATTGGAAGCAATATTTTGCGTAGCCAGACCACCACGCTTACTTTCGTTCAAAATATAAGAATTAGTCGCTCTTACAGTTTGATCTAATGTATTTGTGCTCGTAAAGTTACCTGCGTTCGATGCCAAGTTTTGCTCAGAAGCGCTGTTCATTCCGTCGCTAGTATTCATGACCGAGGTATTCACCAGTAATGTTGCTTGCATAGTTGGATTTCCACCACCACCACCACCACCACCGCCGCCATTTGCCAGGGCGAGAGAACTCACAGCGATCAATGCAACCGTAACTAATGCTTTCATAATTTTTTCCTTTTAGAAAATTTTATCGAAGAACGTATTTTTCTTACCTAACGAGTTGAGTATGCTGACGCTCGAGTCCAACCAAAAAGTTTAGTCTCTGCGGTCCTCAGCACGTTGTGAATTTACTATCTTATTTGGAATGATTACGCTCAATCATCATTTCGCTGATCAATATCAATGTCTGATCAGGAAAGCTATGGTTTTGGTGAGAACACTACCAATGCACCATTGTTTTTTTTTGAATATGGTGAACAGCGAGATAGTGCTCGCTTGGGCGACTAATAGGCGGCGCCAAAACAAGCAAACGATGGAGAATGTGTAGGTGATTTGAAGTGCAACCAGTGCAGCAATGAAAGCGTTAAACACGCGGCGACTATCGTCGCAGCGCATTTCTTGGAAAGTTACTCGCTTTAATTTCGCAAGTAAGGGTATTACGCACATAGCCATTGCAGCTACGCGCGTAATAAACCAGCGCTTAATTAAACTCCGTGAGCGTCATACGTAATACGCCACCCTGGAAGAATCGCGCTGTAGTGGGTTCTTTACGCTCGAGCTGAACTAAACCCACACCGGGGCAGTACCACTCGCGACTCACAATGGGAACCGGTTTATAGGTTGTTTCGGTTTCCACCCACAGCGTAATCGGTGCAATCCCCTTGATAATCAAGCAGCCGTTAAAATCTCCTGCAGGAGTTTTCACAGCCTGACCTGTCGCCTCTATAGAAAAATCCATGGTCAAGTAGCGATACTTATCTACGTACTTGAATTCTGGGGGCCATTCACTACGACGCTTTAAAAAATACGGCATTGTGGGAATAGACCATTTTTCATCCTGGGTGAGTTTTGCCGGAATCACCGTGCGAGATGCCGCATCTAACACGGCAGTTTTTGACGCTGGACCTCGGCTGGCGATACGGTAAACACCTTTTTCATCAGAACGTAGCCAGTACTCATTTCCCGAATCAGTACGCCGACGCCAGGCTTCCGTGCCATTGATGTCATGTCTGCCCCGATTAGTAATTGTTAATGTCGATGTATCGACAAAACTTTCAGGATCATCAAACGTTATTTCAACCTTGTATACCCAGCGCAATCCCTCGGCCAACGGGAAATATGTATTTTCACGCTCAGGCTTTTCACAACCACCCAAAAGCGACAGCGCTACCAAAACTAATATCAGTCGTCGCATATTATTTTTCCGGCGCTTGTGGTGTAGGCAAATCTAGAATTTTAATTTCCTGTTCATCGGCTCCAGGATTGATACGGCTAGAACCCTTGCCCGTACCCGCTTTAATTTCAGCAGTACCCATCTGACTAATACCTTGCCGGCCTTTTTTCATGCCTTCATTTATTTTTTCGTGTATCGCTCGCATGTAAGGCAACTTGTAGGCGCGCGGCTGCAATTGATCTTTTCCTTCTTCTATAGGCGTCACCCACAGATAAATGGCCCCGGCAAACTTGGGGCGAGGCTCGTCCACCACCGCCGCAATTAATAAAAAGCGACTAGGTAGCGCATCAGGACTAGGATTACCTAGCAAGCTAAACACCGCCATGTAGCCATAAAAATAAAAAGCACACACACCCAGTGTCAGCACAGATTTCAACCAGGCAGGCCAGCCTGAAAAAATAATCGCCAACGCAAAAAGAAATACGAATATCGCAAAGGCGATGATGAGAGTCAGAGTCATGTGATCGATTTCGCTAATGATTTAGGAATGGTATTGATATTGTTTACTGTACCGTCGGGCGCAACAGTAAAACGTAATAAGGTGGTCTCTTTGCCGCGACCCTCTAGCACAGCCTGACCATAAAAAATCACTTCCGCTTTGGGATTGACTTTAATAACAGTAAGCGTTGCCTCTACTGGTCCCCCGGCTTTGGGTTCATTCGGATCGATGTCCTTGGTTTCATAGTAATGGACATTCGCTACATACTCACCCGGAATAATGCTGCGTATAGTCGTGACTTCCTGACGCAAAGGATTAACTACTTTTTTGCCATTGATAACCAGTGTGTTGTTTGACGTACCGCGATCATCTCGATCCAGATGCATCAGACCCGCTTCACGGTTGCGAAACCAGACAATTTCGCCCGATGGACCTTGCGTCCATAAATCGAGATCATTCGGATCGTTGTCGGCCCAGGAAAGCGTAATGATGAACTCTGCTTTCGCAGGTATATCACCGGATTTGGTAGCCTTGGGATTGATAGCCAAGAAAGCAATAATGAAGCAAAAGACGAAGGCAATGAGCATGTTAAACAACATGTCATACATGGGGTCAACTTCTGGTTCGCGAGATTTTTTTCGATTACGCATTAAATTCTCTAATCCCGCGCTTTAATCTTCAGGCCATGTGTCTGTGCCTGAACAATAAAGTCATCCGCGTAACGATCCAATCGTGTGAGCTGCAAGCCCAATAAAATATTAGCCACCAGACCGACCATGGTCGTCAACAGCGCAATCCCCAAACCAGAAGTGAGTTCACGCAGCATGTCCTGCGCCTGGGATTGATCAAAATTTTGCATATGTCCGATTTGCATGGCCAAGATAGAAAAGCCGATGACTTTACCCAGCAAACCCAGTTTTAACTGCAGGCTATTAACCCACCATGCTGTGGAATGAACGCCGTGGGTTTTTTCGGATAACACATCCATAGGCGCGCCTGAATCACGTGGGTTCGATCGTAGCGCTTCCCAATAGTCGTAGGCCCAACTATCAGGGGGTGGTGGGCTGCCAGGATTAGTTTTTTGGTACTCAAGATTTTGTCGTTGACGGTGTAACTCACGGCTGCGCGTGCCGCACCATATAGTCGCGATAGAAAAGATAATAATGATAACCATCGTGATACCGGTGGGATCTGACTGCAACAGCAGACTCCACACACCGCGTATACCCAGTAGCCAACCCGCGAAGATAAACATGCCAACCAATGTGAACCATTCAAACAATATGGGTTCAATTTTTTTCTGAGAACCTGACGACAGCAGGTTGGAAAGACGGATTTTCAAAACAACTCCCTTGTCTCTTATTCTTTTATACGGTCAGGCAAGGCCTACCGTGTACCGCATTTTATATGTGAAGTAAGAAAAGCTACTTACTCTTATTTAGCCAACCAACTATCACAATTGGGAAGGTTGTTGTCGTTATCAACATGAGCGCCTAACTAACCACTAATCAAATGAAACCTAAATGCTTTACGAATAACTATCCGAAATTATCTTGTTGATTCATTTGATCATGCGTTGCATAGCCGCGCTGGCTCGCCTTTTCAAGTCTTAGGGCCTAATTGTGGCTCAAAACCGCACCCTAAAACAAAAATCGTCTCATGTGCTGAGTCTTCAGCAGGTACTTCCCACTCCCCTGCCGATTTATCCATACTAAGCGGCTCACCTATACCCATGCGATATGGGTGAGATGAAAACATCAGCGATCGCATCTGACTATGTGCACAATCGACTTCCCACAAAATTTTGGCGGAAAGATTACCGAACTTATTTGGCTTTTTGTAATCCACCAATTCCCAAATCAAGGTTTTCGGACCGCGCTCAAAAAAATCATCGACATAAAAAGCAGCTTCGTCAGTAAATTCAATCAGCTTCCATTCTGCGAGCGCAGGGGACGATGTGAACATACTCATCAGACATATCAACAGCAGATAAAATTTTTTCACGATAGCTATTATTTAGCCAGCCAATACTCAGGCCAGAGTATGAATAGGAATAATGGTAGCCACTCTCTTACGCTCCTGTATCAGCGGTAAGCAGTGGCTATCATCCTGATAAATCACTACACAATCAAGACACTGAAAGCATTCACTGTAATCTACTTTTCCCACTGGTGTGATCGCCTGATACTCACACCGATGACGGCAGGTTTGGCAAGGAGTGCCACATTCCTCACGACGCGCAATCCAACCCCAGCGCCGCAGCGGGTTTAACGCTGCCAGCGCTGCTCCTAGTGGGCAGATATAACGACAATAACCCCGATATACAAACACGCTAAGTAACAACAAGCTGATAGCCCACACCACAAAAGGCCAGTCGCGTAAAAAATATAAACTGATCGCTGTTTTAAATGGTTCTACTTCAACTGCCAGTTCTGTTGCGTTGGGCAGTACCCAAATCGATCCCACCACAACGGCCAATACAACATATTTTATCCATTTGAGCTTGGCATCGAGTGAACTACGTAAACGTCGCGGTTTAATTCCTAATTTTTGAACGACGAGACTTACCAGTTCCTGAAAGGCGCCGAACGGACACAACCATCCGCAGAAAGTACCGCGTCCCCACACAACTAAAGTAACAGCGACAAATATCCATAAAATAACCGTCATGGGATCGGTCAGTAAAAAGCTTAAATCGTTACCCGTGGTGATGGCATCCAATGAAGCCGTAATATTTACAATGCTGAGCTGACCTTGAAACATCCAGCCTATAACAATCAAGGTAAATAACAGGTAGGTCACACGAAACACACTGAGTCGAGATGCGTTAGCTGACGTAGAACGTTGGCGTATCAATGCAATGCTCAGCACCAGTAGTCCTGTCACCAATACACCTATGTCAACAGCGCGCTTAGACCAGATCTCTACCCACTCCGCATCCAATAGCGCAGAGACACTAGCCCGCACGCCATGGAATGCATATGGCATGGGAAATTCTACATAGGTCAACTGGTTGGGAAAGGTTCCAAAGCGCCGACCGATTTTGAATCTCAGATCAAACGGCCGCGCTGGATTGAGCGGCGTGGCCGTATCCACAATCAAAAAATGAGCACGCGTTGCGGTGGGGTAGCCCGGCACATTGAGACCTTTGTCATATGCCATCGAACGCAATTTGATGGGTTTGCCGTCTTGCTCAACAACATAGGGAATTTCATCGGCTATGCGTATGCTTTCATACAGCATTTTTGATAGCGGTCCACTTTCACTAATCATCAATGCCTGACCATCACGCCGATTAGCACCCACCAAACGCCAGCCTTCGTCATCTAGCAAATTACGGCCTATTGACGGCACGCTAATTAACGCAATGTTAAATTCGATGGCAACCTCATCAGGCTTACTCTGCGCTTGTTTATCGGCACCTGCAGCTTTAGTACCTGCAAATGCTTTTTCAATTTGAGCGCGTGTCAATGACATCGTCTCAACCATGCCGCGCATACGCATCTGTGACCAACTCAGTGGCTTGACAGGTGCGTCATATAAAGATCCCTTACTCAACGCAATCGCATTACCTTCTCCAACAATGGTGCCAGTTTTTGCAGCTTCCAGATGCGCACGTGCAACCGACGTGGCCGATTGTAAGATGGCTCTATCCATAGCTCTAACAGACACGGTACCGGCCTGAACACCATGCAGTGCTGCATATTTTGCATCGCGAGCTGTCTTGGCTTTGAAATCATAAATTTGTATATCGTGGTGTATGGACAAACCAGTGTATTGCGCAGCAAATCCAGCAAGTTTGGCAAAACCTACCTCGGAGCGAAACAAGGGTTCACGATGATCGAGTAGTCGTACTTCGATAAATCCACCCTGAGTATCTATGCAAACCAAAATATTGATGGGCTTGCCGCCATAACCCCGAACCGGTTCGAAATCGACAGATTCAAACGCATAGCCAAATAAAACTGGTTTTTGATTTTCACCGATGGCGTCACGCAAAAACAGCGGCCATACAGGAACATCGGGATTGATATCGCCAACGATATATTTGTTAGCCAGATAACCATCGACATCGGATTTTTTTAATGTGATCGCGTCTACCTGACCGCACAACATGAGTGTAAGCAGCAAGCTGCTCAGAAATGAGCCACACCATTTTTTCATCAGACTGCGCTTCTCTCGTTTAATTTTTATAGTTCGTCGAGGCACATAAATGAAGCGCTGGTTAGTGCAAGAGTTGTGATGTGTCAGCGCAACTGTACGACGATTGCCATGGTAAGGCGATAGGCATTGCCCTGAGAAGTATAGCCCTACTTGTCAAGTGGTCAAATTACTTTGCTAGTAAGTCTCAACGTGGAAACGCCCCTCTGCGACCATTATCGGATGCATAACATCCCAGTCTAGATGAGCTGAACGGCAGATATCGCGCAACGCGTCCATAACCCCTGTTTCCATACCTTTTAAGCCGCAGATGTAGATATAGCTGTCACCTCGCAAAAGATCAGCCACCCGCGCAGACGCTAAACGCAACTTATCTTGTACATAGCAACGTGGCTCACCGTCGACGCGAGAAAAAGCTAAATGCTGTTCGATAAAACTAGCAGGTAGCTTACGCAGCGGCCCAAAGTAAGGCAATTCTGCAGGGCTGCGCGCTCCAAAGAACAGCATCAATTGACCTTCAACCCCTTTGGATTGCGCTAACAAACGACGACGATACTCTGTCATCGCACGCATAGGTGCTGCACCTGTGCCGGTACAAATCATGAGCAGATTAGAACCGGGATGGTTGGGCATTAAGAAACGATCACCAAACGGGCCCGTCACCTGAACTTTGTCGCCTTTGTTTAGATCGCATAAATAATTCGATGCAACCCCTTTACCTGGCATACCGTCACGCTCAAATAGGACGCGTTTCACTGTTAGCGCCAGATTGTTGTACCCCGCACGCTCACCGTCGCGAGCGCTCGCTACGGAATACATACGTAAATAATGCGGTTTACCGGACGCGTCCACACCGGGTGGAAGCACGCCTATGGACTGACCTTCTAGTACAGGAAAAATTTGATTACCGAAATCAAGAACGATATGTCGCACATCACTTTCAGCCTGAGCGTCAGTCAATCGATAATTTCCTACTACTGTAGCTGTTACCGGATGACGGATATCAAACAGATTGAGCTGAGGCTTTTCTGCTGACCACGGCGCGGCAAGCGATGTTGCTGACACAGCCGCATTATGCTGAGGCGGTGTTTCGGTAACGATACTCGCTAAGGATTCCTCTGAGACTTCCTGTTGCGCTGGCAGTTCATCCCACGTGAGTTGATCCGCAACTGAATACGCAGCGGACTTGGGCAAGGTACGCCAATGATCGATAGAACCCGTGGGGCACGGTGGCACACATGCATTACACCCATTGCAGATAGACGGGTCAACGACATAGTTACGATCATCATGTGTGATCGCATCTATAGGACATGTCTCTTCACAGGTATTGCATCGTATGCACACCTCGGGGTCTATCAGGTGCTGATGTATCAGCACCTGGGCATCATTTGCGCTCATAGGATCTAGTGAGCTTAGTTAAAACGTATGTAATCAAAGTCTATAGGCTGACGATTAATGCCTACCGGTGGAGGCGCAATCCAGTTCGCCATCTTGCCTGGCTCAACTACACGACCCATCAGCGACGCTACATACGCACGATCTTCTTCGGTAGGCAACCAGCTGCGTACATTCGCTTGCCATTCAGCTTCTGAAATCACACGACCATCCGGAGAAATACGCATACCTGAGAAAGTACCAATGTGACGATTGAAAGCTTTGTGTGGCGCTTGCAAACGGAATGACAAGCCGGCTTTTTCTATCACTTTATTCCAGCGTCCTATGCCTGCAATAGAATCCTTGATGTAATCATCACGCAAAACTTCATTTAAAGAATTCAGCATAGGCTTTTCTTTTTCTACCAACTTGTCACCTTGAACTTCAAGTATGCGGTAGTGCTCGCCTTTGAGTAAATGGTCATCGTCGCGCTTAGTCTCTTCATAACGGCCCTTCAGACCGGAGCTATAAAATGTGGCCGCATTCGATGACTGATCCGCACCAAACAAATCTATCGTTACGCTAAAGTGGAAATTCAAATAGCGTTGTATCGTCGGCAAATCAATCACACCCTGCATGCGAACCTGCTCAGGATCTTCTATGCCATGCTCTTTCATAATTTGGCAGGTTCTTTGTATCGTGCGCGAAATACCCGATTCACCGACAAACATGTGATGCGCTTCTTCGGTCAACATAAAGCGGCAGGTACGCGCTAACGGATCAAAGCCTGACTCCGCTAATGCACACAATTGAAACTTGCCATCGCGATCGGTGAAATACGTAAACATATAAAACGCCAACCAATCAGGCGTCTCTTCATTGAATGCTTCCAAAATACGTGGGTTATCTTGGTCACCCGAATTTCGGTGCAGTAGTGCTTCCGCTTCTTCACGACCATCACGACCAAAATATTTATGCAGCAGATAAACCATCGCCCACAGGTGACGACCCTCTTCTACATTAATCTGAAAAAGATTTCGCAAATCATATTGCGACGGTGCCGTCAGACCTAAATGACGCTGCTGCTCTACTGATGCAGGCTCGGTATCACCCTGAGTCACGATAATGCGACGCAAATTGGCACGATGTTCGCCAGGCACATCTTGCCAAGCAGCTTCGCCTTTGTGCTCACCGAAGTGAATCTGACGATGTTGATCCTGCGCCGCAAGGAAAATACCCCAACGATAGTCAGGCATCTTCACATGACCAAAATGAGCCCAACCATCGGGCGTCGTACTTACAGCTGTGCGCAAATACACATCAAAACCTTGTGATCCATCGGGACCCATATCCTGCCACCACTGCAAGTAGTTAGGCTGCCAGTGTTCTAGCGCACGCTGTAGTGTTCTATCCTCAGAGAGGTTGACATTATTAGGAATTTTTTCACTGTAGTTAATAGAACTCACGACTACTCCTTGAAGGAATCATTAATTTATACACGCTCAAAATTAAATTTAGCTTTGCTACCACTGCCATAAACTTTGAGAGCACCTAACTCACCGACTGCATTGGGTCGATTGAAAATCCAGTTCTGCCATGCTGACAAACGACCAAACACACGCGTGGCCATCGTTTCTTTGCCGTTGAATCGTAAATTTGCTTCCATGCCAGTTAGTGCATCGGGCGACATGCTGGCGCGCTCCTCGAGTGCCATTCTGATTTCGTCTGCCCAGTCAATATCATCGGGATTGGAAGTAATTAAACCCAAGGACATCGCCGCATCAGCATCCAGAGCTTTTCCTATAGTGTCGCGTGCAGCCGCAAGCTCAATTTCATCATCGTAAAAACGACGGGACAAGCGCGATTGATTTGTAATCATGGGCAACAGCCCAAAATTCATAGCAGATAAATGCAGCGCAGGTGCAGTGTCCGGTGCATCAGGCAAGGCCAGCATGTAGCTGCGATCGGCCGCTAGTGCCAACTCAGCTAGTGTGCCAGCGAAACAACTACCTTCATCTATCAATGCAAACAAACTGCGTGAAGAGACATCGATACGCGCTAAGGTACGGCGCAACATACCAATCGTTTCACGCACCAACCAATGCGACTGGTAAGCAAGTATTACCGCATCACACGCAAGGACTGCGGCAGAGTCACCGGCTGTTTTTAATAACCAGGTACCGATATCGATTTCATTGGCACGCAAATGCAAAATAGCATCGTCAAGTTCACGCGCCATTTGTAATGGCCACCAATGTACGCCTGCAGCTTCTATGGCGGCGATGGTTTCAGGTTGAGCAGCTGATGGAGCAGATACTGTGATTGTCGCAGTACGCGCCAAACGATCTATGGCGACGTTGACGAATTCATACTCAACACCATGATCAGAAAATTGGCGTGATAGCGGCGCTAGATGCACACCTTTAGCATCCGTAGGTCTATCGCTTTTTTCAGCCAATGCTAACGCACGATCTCGTACGAACTGCACAAACGCTGCAGGCTTGGCGATCTCGTCAACGAGTTTCCAGTCTTTAGCTTTTTGCCCGCGCACACCCTCCGACGTAGTACAAAAAATATCGGCATGATCATGACGAACTTTGCGTTTGTCTGTCAGGCGCGTCAGGCCACCGGTTCCGGGCAACACACCGAGCAAAGGAACTTCAGGCAAACTCACCGCCGACGATCTATCGTCGACCAAAATGATTTCATCGCAGGCTGCCGCTAATTCATAACCACCACCAGCGCAGGCGCCGTTAACAGCAGCTATAAACTTTAGACCTGAATGCTGGCTGGAATCTTCCAGTCCATTGCGCGTCTCATTGGTGAACTTACAAAAGTTTACTTTCCAGGCATGCGACGACAAGCCCAGCATAAAAATATTCGCACCCGAGCAGAAGATACGATCGCGGCCGCCAGTAATAACAACGGTACGCACTTGAGGGTGTTCGAAACGAATTCGCTGTATCGAATCATAGAGTTCGATGTCCACACCCAAATCATACGAATTCAGTTTGAGTTTGTAGCCCTCACGCAGACCACCATCTTCATCGACTTTCATGGTCAGTGTCGCTATGGGGCCTTCGGTCTCTAAGGTCCAATGACGGTAGTGCTCGGGCGAAGTCGCAAAGTCAACAAAGTTGATAGTTTCAGCTTGGTTCATGGGCCACCCGGTTGCAATATGGTGCATTAATCTTCAGAAAACGCATTATATTGCATTTAAGTAAGGCCATCAAATGCTTAATTGAGGCGTGCCCCGGCGCCATTACTCTGGGCTTAACTAGACAATCAGGGGCTCGTTAGCCTCACCAGGGAATGCTTAAACCCGCGTAGTCCACAAAATGGGCGCGACCTGTCGCGGGTAGCTCTTTTAACGCCGCCATCATCTGACTGACGGAAGCCTCGGGTGTGATTGTGTGATCGGCTGCAGCAAACGGAGCCGATAGAGGTGAGGCTACTGTACCGGGCTGTAAAGCAGCAAAGACCGCCAAACGCCGCTTGCGGGATAGTTCGATTGCAGCAGTTTGCAATAGCATGTTGCGTGCTGCTTTTGCAGCGCGGTAGCCATACCAACCGCCTTTGTAGTTGTCATCTATGCTGCCTACGCGCGCAGATAAGGTGGCGTAAACAGCTCTCTCATGAATAGCTAACAAAGGTGAAAAATGTTTAATCAGCAGCGCAGGACCGACAGCATTGATCTCAAATTGTTTCAGTAATTGTTGCGCGTTGAGCGCATCGAGTCGTTTTTCTGGCCCCTGACCATTAATTGTTAACGCGCCAGTAGCATCGATAATCCATGCAAAGTGGCCTGTTGGTTGCGACCCATTTTCGCTACTCAAAAAAGCGGCGCACTCGGCCATACTGGTTTCATTTTCCAGATCAAATGCGGGAGTGCTACTACGCGACAAACCTACAGCACGATGGCAATCTGGATCAGACTGAAAGTACGCCAGCCAGGCCTCGCCTATGGCACCGCTGCAACCGAGAACTAATGCTTGGTAAGTGCTCATATATACCTAAGGTAATTGAAACAACCTGGTCGACAATTTACAGCGCATGCTCCAGTAATTCAGCAAACGCTTGTTGCGCTGATAAACCGCTGGTATCCACCACTTTGTCTGCTTTTGAATAAAACTGAGCACGACTTTCTAAGATGCGCTTGAGATCATCCATCGCCTCGCGATTACCTGACATGGGTCGTTTATCTCCCTGAGCAAGTACGCGCTCCATATGCTCTTCAGGTGAGGCTTTCAGCCACACGGTGTAACAGTGCGAGAGTAAAAAATTAAACGTTGCAGGCTCAGACACCATGCCGCCCGGTGTAGCAATAACGGCGTGTGTGTATTGTTGAATAACGGCTTCCAATGCGCGCTGCTCATAGCGACGATAAGCCGTCTGCCCGTATAAGGCATGAATTTCTGCAATGCTGCAACCTGCTAAAGTTTCTATCTGTGCCGATAGCTCTATGAACGGCACACTCAATTTTGCTGCAAGGCGTACGCCCAAGCTGGATTTACCCGCACCTCGCAAACCTATTAAGGCTATGCGTTGGCGACGTGAGTATTCACTCGCTGGTGTATCAAACATCTCACCAAGTAAGGCCCTCGCCCTGGCGAGTTCGCTATCGCTGCGACCTCGAAGAATTTCGCGAATCATCAACCAATCAGGTGACGAAGCGGTTTCATCACCTGTCATCTCCGCCAAGGAGCAGTTAAGTACCGCGCTCAACTGGCGCAAAAACTGTATCGAGGCGTTTCCTACGCCTGACTCTACATTGGCAACGTGGCGCTCAGAGACATCGGCCATGTGCGCCAAGGCTTTGCGCGTTAAGCCACGACGTGCTCGCAAAAGCTTCAGACGCTCCCCGAGAGAAATCAAAAAAGGATCTTTGTCGGTATCGTCAGTATCACTAGCCATAATCACTTCGGTATCGTCAGTATCACTAGCCATAATCACTGTATCGGGTTGACGCTTGCAAGATATTGCATTTAGTATCGAAGTTAACTGCATTATAAGTTATTAATGAAATACTGAATGACGCAGCCATTAGCTAGGGTTAGCTCAGACATGTACAGCTAAGTCATATAAATCAATGGCTTAGATACTAAAACCTTGCAGATTCACGTGAAGCTGCTATCTATGCAGTATTATCTTGCCGAAAAAATAATGGCTGTAACTAGGTGCTGTTACACCAGCATTTCATCACCCATCACAGGACTCTGATCGCATGACATCGTTACTCAATAATTATTTAAGCGGCCAATGGCAACCAGAAGCCGAGGCAGTCCACACCTTGCTCGACCCTGTAACGGGCGAAGCACTCGCCCGCACCGGTGGCGCTGCAAAGGGTTTGCAGGAAGCCTTTGCATTCGCGCGTAACGATGGTCGCCTCGCATTACAAGCCATGACTTATGCGCAGCGCGCGGCCATGCTGGCAGACGCCTTAAAAGTACTGCAAGCCAATCGCGATGAGTACTACGCTATCTCTCTGGCAAATTCGGGCACGATCAAAAATGATTCGGCTGTTGATATTGAAGGTGGTCTGTTTACGCTTGGTTTTTACGCAAAACTTGGTGCGGCCTTAGGGGATGCAAAGACACTCACCGATGGAGCCGCTGCCAGCCTCTCTAAAGATCAGCTATTTCAATCTCAACATGTGATGGTGCCTATTAAAGGCTTAGCACTATTTATCAATGCGTTTAATTTTCCGAGCTGGGGCTTGTGGGAAAAAGCAGCGCCTGCCCTGCTCTCAGGTGTGCCCGTTGTCATTAAACCTGCTACGGTTACAGCATGGCTTACGCATCGCATGGTGAGTGATGTGATTGCTGCTGGTGTGCTGCCTAAAGGAGCGCTGTCTATAGTATGCGGTAACTCAACGGGATTGCTCGATGCATTAACACCGTTTGATGTGCTCTCGTTTACAGGTTCTGCCGATACTGCTGCAACAATACGTGCGCATGCGGCAATTGCTCGCGACTCAGTACGTGCCAACATAGAGGCTGATAGTTTAAATGTCACCTTACTCGGTGAAGACGCTACACCCGGCACTGCCGCGTTTGATTTGTTTGTCGATAATCTTGCGCGCGACATGACGATTAAAAGTGGGCAACGTTGCACTGCCCCACGTCGTGCACTCGTACCCAAAGCCTATATGCATGCGGTAGCCGAAGCCGTAGCAGGTAAACTCGCGGCCATACGCGTGGGTAATCCACGCAATCCAGAAACTTCTATGGGCGCTTTAGTTAGCCGCGATCAATTCAATAGCGTGCAAGAAGGTTTGCACCGTCTTAAATCAGAAGCGAGTGTGTTATTTGATGGCGCTGCTCAGCCACTGATTGATGCCGATGCCCAGTCTGCCTGCGTAGCACCCACACTGTTAGGTGTGCGTGATGCCGACGCTGCTGTTGAAATACATCGTTACGAAGTATTTGGTCCTGTCGCTAGCCTGATTGGTTATCGTGATGCCGGCCATGCTATCGACATAGCGCATCGTGGCCAGGGTTCATTAGTCGCCTCTGTTTATAGCGCTGACACTCCATGGATGGCTGATGTGGCCGAGCAGTTAGCCGCATCCCACGGTCGCGTGCATGTAGTGAGCCCTGAGGTTGGCAAGACCCACACTGGTCATGGCAATGTCATGCCTGTCTCCATACACGGTGGTCCTGGCCGCGCTGGTGGAGGCGAAGAACTGGGTGGACTACGTGCATTGAACTTTTATCACCGTAAGAGCGCAATACAAGCTCCCGCGTCGGTACTCGAACTACTCACCAAGCACAGCACCCCATTGACTATGTAAAAATTTAATAGCTTGAAAAAACAGCTTTGATACAAAGCCAGGCACATAAAAAATCAAGCCGGCTGGAGGAGATAAACGCATGACCGCAGAACACGCTGATTTACCCCAGCGCTTTAACTTCGCGCATCATATTCTGACGCTTAATCAGAACAGAAAACATAAGCTCGCCTTTCGCGATGACCACAACGAAATTAGCTATGGCGAGCTTGATCTCAAAGTACGTCAGTTTGCAGCAGGGCTGTTAGCGCAAGGTATACAACCCGAACAACGAGTACTGCTTGTTATGCATGACAGCATAGACATGCCGATTGCGTTTTTAGGTGCGTTGTTTGCTGGTGTGATTCCCGTTCCGGTAAATACACTACTGCCTGCAGATAACTACGCTTACATGATTCAGCATAGCGACGCCAAGTTGATTTTGGCCTCTGCATCGCTGCTGAGCACTGTTAAAGATGCAGTGGCGCAGTCAGAAAGGACTATCCCCATCGTTGTATCAAGTCATGATCAAAGCCACAGCGAAATTGCTATGAGTGCGTTACTCAATGCTAATGTACTTGCTATGGATCACCATGCTGATACTCATGCCGATCAATTCGCATTCTGGCTTTACTCTAGTGGTTCAACCGGTCAACCTAAAGGTGCTGTACATACACATGCCAACTTGTACTGGACTGCCGAGTTATATGGCAAACCCATATTGGATTTAAACGAAGATGATCTGGTTTTTTCTGCGGCAAAATTATTTTTTGCCTATGGCTTGGGTAATGCGCTGACCTTTCCACTCTCCGTTGGCGCAACGACGTTGCTAATGGCAGAACGAGCTACACCAGCTTCTGTATTTAAGCGATTGATTAAGCATCACCCCACTGTTTTTTATGGTGTACCCACGCTGTATGTGGCCATGCTGGCGGCAGCTGATTTACCAAAAAAGTCCCAAGTTGCTTTACGCTTATGTGCCTCTGCTGGCGAAGCACTGCCGCGCGAAATAGGCGAAAAATTTAGTGCGCAGTTTGACTGCGATGTATTGGATGGCCTGGGTTCGACGGAGATGCTGCATATCTTTTTATCCAATCGATCAGGCAAGGTGCGTTATGGCACCACGGGTACACCGGTACCTGGCTATGAAGTGGAATTACGCGATGATTTAGGTAATCCCGTGTCGGTGGGAAATGTAGGTGATCTGTATATTAAAGGCCCCAGCGCAGCCCATTTGTATTGGACTGATCGTGCTAAATCGATGAGTACCTTTCAGGGCCCGTGGGTAAAAAGTGGTGACAAATATTTACTCGATGATGAGGGTTACTACGTGTATGCCGGTCGTAGTGATGACATGCTTAAAGTGAGTGGACAATATGTCTCTCCCATAGAAGTGGAATCTGCATTGATGGGACATGAGGCCGTGCTGGAATGCGCTGTAGTAGGAAAACCCGATAGCCAAGGCCTGATTAAAACGATTGCCTACGTTGTATTGCGCGACCCGAATCACGACACCAGCACCATAGAAGTCGACTTAAAATCATTTGTGAAAACTCGCCTCGCACCACATAAATATCCGCGTGAAATCGTGTTTGTCGGTGACCTACCTAAAACAGCCACCGGCAAGATACAACGCTTTCGATTACGCGAATTGTAAGAGTGGTAGAGCTGGCTATGCACGCAGAGTTGCGCTGGAAAGAACGCGATATCCGCATCGAATATCGGTGGGTAGGCAACGCATCAAGTACTGCGCCGGTGATGGTGTTTCTGCATGAAGGGTTAGGCTCAGTCGCGTTATGGAAAGATTTTCCTGACACCTTGTGCCAGCGACTGCACATGCGCGGCTTAGTGTATTCCCGACCCGGTTACGGCAGCTCAACTCCGCGCGATAGCGATGAACACTGGGGTACTGACTTC
The DNA here is from genome assembly GCA_021298555.1 of Oxalobacteraceae bacterium. Lineage (GTDB taxonomy): Bacteria > Pseudomonadota > Gammaproteobacteria > Burkholderiales > Burkholderiaceae_D > Pernthalerella. Next base: position 8,006 of record JAJTGE010000019.1, on the reverse strand, counting down.
ATGCATCAGCAAGCCTGGGAAGTGTTACCCGCGCTGCTATCAACTCTAAATATAAACAAGCCCTGGCTATTTGGGCATAGCGATGGTGGTTCGATCGCGTTGCTGTACGCATCTCGGTTTGCGCACGAGTGCGCGGGCGCTGTCGTTGTAGCACCTCACATCATGGTGGAAGACATCAGCATCAGCAGCATAGGTCTGGCACGTGAGGCCTATCAGTATCAGGGGCTGCGTGAGAAACTCACTCGCTATCATGATGATGTGGATTCTGCATTTTTTGGATGGAATAATGTCTGGCTAAACCCAACATTTCGTGACTGGTCTATAGAGTCCTCGTTGTCATCAATTACTTGTCCACTACTAGCAATACAGGGTGAGCAAGACGAGTACGGAACGCTGCGACAAATAACGGGTATACAAGAGCACTTACCGCATACGGTGATCGTTGCGCTTCCCGAGTGCGGACACTCACCTCATCGCGATCAACCGGAAGCCTTAATAAGAGCAGTCACAAAATTCATCACGACCTATTGAATCAAAACGTGGTGCCAGCGGCCACCTTACGGCGAATTAATGGTGAGATGCGATAACGATCTTCGCCATATTCGGCCCCTACATTTTGTAATACGCGCTGAATCAATTCCAAGCCCACGCGTTCTGCCCATGCCAGCGGGCCCAAAGGATAGTTCACGCCCTTTTGCATAGCCAGATTCGCGTCGGCTGCGCTGCATACTCCCTGATTAACAGCATCCGCTGCTTCATTGGCCAACATGGCTACAGTGCGCATTACCACCATGCCGGGCACATCACGCAGCATCGTGACGCGATAGCCGGCTGCCTGCAGCACACCCACCAGCGATGTTTGCCCAACAGAAGAACACTGATCTGCTACTGCAACGGCTAAGCGAGTACAGGTATCCATAGCGAGCGCCAAATCAATAAGTACCGTGTCGGCCTGCCCAGATTCGGATGCACGCATGGTTGCGCTGCGTCCATCGGTTAAATACAGTGATGCACCATGCAGGGTAATCAATGGCTTGTTATCACCGACTGATTCGTGCCAATCAAACTCATGTCCTGCGGCTGCTAAGCGAGTAGCGATAGCTACTGCTGCTGGTGCATGCCGATTGAATGAGGGTTTACCGCTATACGCGCTATCAGCATGTTGTTGTGGCTTGGGTGCGGGTACATCTGGGCCATACGCAAAAAAACCACGGCCTGATTTGCGGCCTAAAAATCCGGCATTCAATAATTCTTTTTGTAGCACCGATGGTGTAAATCGCGGATCGTTGTGATAAGCCTCGAACACCGACTGAGTAACAGCAAAGTTAACATCATGTCCAATTAAATCCATCAATTCAAATGGCCCCATACGGAAACCACCAGCATCTCGCATGACCGCATCAATGGATGCTGGATCAGCTGCTTGCTCAAGTAAAAGACGCAAGGCCTCTGCATAAAATGGTCGCGCCACGCGGTTAACAATAAATCCGGGAGTCGATGTTGCCCGTACAGGCAACTTTCCCCAGTCTTTAGCAGTAGCTTCTATACAATCAGCCACCGCAGATGATGTCGCTAACCCGCTAATGACTTCTACCAGGGCCATCAAAGGCACGGGATTAAAGAAATGCATACCGACCAAACGCGCTGGATGTAACAGATTGGCGCCTATGGACGTAATCGAAATCGATGAGGTATTCGTTGCCAACACACAGTCGGGCGCAACAACAGCCTCTAGCGAAGCAAACAACTGCTGCTTAGCCTCCAGATTTTCTACTATGGCCTCAACCACTAGGAAGGCAGGCTTGAATTCATTAAAAGACGAGGCCGCATGCAAACGTGCCGCCGCTGCACTGGCCTGATCAGAAGGCATGCGTCCTTTCTCGACCAAGGTCGTTAATGTCTTGCGTATGGCATCGCATGCTGCTTGCGCTGCACCATCGCGCGCATCAAACAGCATGACCCGATGCCCTGCAACAGCGGCGACCTGCGCTATGCCCGTACCCATAGCACCGCTGCCAACAACACCAATGAGACTATCTTTGGTAAGTCCTTGTGACATATACCTATCCTTTGCAGTTGCAAGCAAAAAAACAACGCAATAAATTGCAACGATGATTATCGCAGCCTCAAACTTCACTCAGACAAACGCTTAACCATTTTGAGCGTCTTTTCATGGCAGGCTGTACTACAATCATGCAGCACATTGCCTGATTCAAGACTGCCGCTGTTAATCCGATGAATCAGCACTTGCCGGATTTGAAACTCATCACTTCGTCTAAGAGAGTCTAATGAATACCTTATTTGCACGCGCGCTTCTCATTATGATCACCAGTTTGCTGCCTGCGCTAGTTTCGGCACAAACGATTACACTCAAAATTCATCACTTTTTACCAGCAGGCTCAACAGCCCACAAAAATTTCATGGTGCCCTGGTGCGCCAAAATAGAAAAAGAATCCGCAGGCAAACTCAAATGCCAGATTTATCCCTCGATGCAAATGGGTGGCTCACCACCTCAGCTATTTGATCAGGCTAAAGACGGTGTAGCCGACATCATATGGACAGTGCCTGGCTATCAGGCCGGTCGTTTTCTAGTAACAGAAGCATTTGAATTGCCTTTCATGGTGCAAGATTCAGAGCGCGCAAGTCGCGGCTTATGGAATTACGCAATGAAAAATGCGAGTGCAGAATACAAGGGCGTAAAACCCATCTTGTTTCATCTGCATGATGGTGCATTACTACACACCACTAAAAAACAAGTTAAAACTATTGATGACTTTAAAGGGTTAAAAATACGAGCCCCTAATCGTCAGGCATCGAAAATGGTCGCTGCTTTAGGAGCCACGCCCGTGCCTATGCCCTTGCCACAAGCAGCTGAAGCTCTTTCCAAAGGTGTGATCGACGGCGCGATGATTCCATGGGAAGTTATCCCGACCATGAAATTTGAAGAAATCACTAAATTTCATACCGAAGCAGCTGCAGGCGAAGCTCAAATGTCCAATACGGCCTTTGTGTTTGCCATGAATCAGGCTAAGTACGATAGCTTGCCGCCTGAATTGAAAAAAGTCATTGATGCCAATAGCGGGGCTGAGATGTCAGCATGGGTAGGTAAAGTGTTCGTAGAAGACATAGCCCCTGGACGTAAATCTGCTGAATTACGCAAAAATACCTTTTACACACTTCCAGCAGCTGAATTCAAACGCTGGGAAACAGCTACTGCTGGCGTTGCTGATGAGTGGGTCAAGGAAGTCACCTCTAAAGGCTTCGATGGCAAGCGTTTGTTAGACGAAGCCAAAGCAGCTTGCAAATGATCTGATTAAAAATTTATTTGATAAAAAGCCCGGACAAAGTATTCCGGGCTTTTTTTATACCTACAGCACACCGCTTAACCCATTAAAAGATTTTAACGCGCCGAAAATTATCACTTTATGTGTGTTTATTATTAGCTTCTGAGAGAGCATTTCTTCAACCATAAAGCAGGGGCATTCCATGCTAAACTTTGGCTAAATTGATTGCGCATCATTTCATAAATTTTAAAATTTAGAGCACAATTTTTTTACTCAAAATTTAGATTGTTAATTCCTGCTCCCAATGCCAAATTCTCGTATATTGACTGACACCTTTAATCGCTTTTTCGAATCCGAAAAATCAGGTGCGATTTTATTAGTAATTGCTACGATCATTAGTGTGGGACTTACAAACTCTGTTTTTGGTTCAGCCTATCTGACTCTCTGGCAATCTGAATTCCTGGGACTCACACTTGAGCATTGGATTAATGATGGCTTAATGGCGATCTTTTTTTTGATGATTGGTCTTGAGCTTGAGCGCGAACTGTATGTCGGAGAATTATCCATACTTAGGAATGCGTTGCTGCCAATATTTGCAGCCATAGGCGGCACCATGCTGCCCGCATTAATTCATTACTCATTTAATGCTGAACTACCAACCCAGGCCGGCATAGGCATTCCAATGGCGACAGATATTGCATTCGCTCTCGGAGCCCTGGCTTTGTTAGGTAGTCGTATTCCACCAGCCCTTAAAGTATTTGTTGTGGCATTTGCAGTAATCGATGATCTGATTGCCATTATTATGATTGCGATTTTCTATACTGATAATGTCGCCTTGCAATACCTGGCAGGTAGTCTTATGGTGTTTGTGACATTACTGTGTCTGAATCGATTTTTCCGCGTAGCTTCGATTACAGTGTATTTGTTAGGTGGTGCACTTATGTGGCTACTCATGCTCAAATCCGGTGTGCACGCGACTGCAGCAGGTGTGATGCTCGCTTTTGCGATACCGTTTTGGTCAAGCAGTGAGCAGACGCCATCACCTTCTCATAAAGTAGAAAATTTTTTGCATAAACCAGTGGCATTTATAGTTTTGCCACTTTTTGCGCTAGCCAATACAGGAATTTTTTTTGGTGCCAACTGGCTGCTCGATCTAACGTCGCCAAACAGTATGGGCGTAATTATTGGACTGGTTGTCGGTAAACCACTTGGGGTCGCACTACTATCTGCGCTTGCCGTTATGTTAGGTATTTGTACCTTGCCGGTAGATGTGCGTTGGCGTCATCTTATAGGTTCCGGTATGCTGGGTGGGATTGGTTTTACGATTTCAATTTTCATCACCAACCTTGCATTTGGTGAACAAGCTGATTTAGTAAATGCATCAAAGATTGCTGTATTTACTGCTTCGCTGATGGCTGGTTTTATCGGATTTGTATGGCTGAGATGGTTCGGAAAACCTCTGGATAAAACCGACTGAGTCGATTTCTTGTTTGAGCAGAGTTATAGTTTGTAGTGAATATAGGACTATACAAAAATTTCACTCTTAAATTGCTAGCTTGCTACTTTTGCATTACCTGTTCGCGACTGAACGACCAACTTGGCGTTTTCTATCTCGGCCGAATACACAGCTAGCAATGTCGGATTAATATTACCCATTGCTGCTACGGTTTTTTCTGCCCAAATAAAATAATCTTGTTTGTGCTGCAAAGACCAACTTTTAGGTGCCGTTTTGCTACCGATTTGACGGACCGTTTCTATGATCTCCGCAAATATCACTAACTTAGCTTTGCGTGATAAAGAGGGCATGAACAGCGTGCGCAGAGATTTTCTGGTGGCTAATGAAAACTTCGAATTTTCTGTTAGCTCTGCCACGGTAAAGGCTACCTCTGGGCCAAATACCTGAGTTATTTCTTCTTCAGTGGTGCTGGTTAGTCGTATGGTCTCTCGCAGCAAAGCTGCCAGGGTCAGGTAGGGATCAGGTTCGCTGCCCTCCTCTTGCAGAATTCGAATCAACTCCGTGCGATCAGGAACACAATAGATACCTGCGTCACCTGCGGGCTGGGCACCATCAAATTTGCTTGAGCAAAATGCGAGTGCTTTATCTATCAGAGTGGAGCTTTTCGACATGGTTGTGAATATCTATACAGGTGGTCTGATCAGGTTGCATCGACTGATAATTGTTTAAGCATACTCTAAGCCAGCACACCGACGATACTACTCGACTGTAAAGTAGCCAAGCCTATGTATGCTGTCAAATAATTAACGCTATGGATAGTCGTAATTAAACAGGCCTGTGCAAAATTTTATCAAGCTGTCGCACTACTACGCGCTATGTCACCATACGTCAGGATTGCGATCTATTTTAAAAATTCGTATTACAAGTCAGGATCATTTTCTACCTTGGGAAAATCATGAAATTTTATAGATTGTATTTAGCCATGAGCTTCATGGTGTTTGTTTCACTTGCTATCGCTGCACCCTATGATCTGCCAAAAGCTGAAAACTTTCAGACAGACGCACAAATATCGCTTGCCGATAAAAAACCTATCGTGGTGTTTTTTACCCTTCCTAACTGCAGCTATTGCCGCATAGTGCGTTACGATTATTTACTACCCTTGCTTAAACAACGTGCTGGCAAAGACTCGCCCATCATTCGTGAAATTTCTGTCACAGGACAGGAACTGGTAAGCAATTTTGATGGACGACGTTTAACAGAAGCAGCACTTGCTGAGCGCTTTAAGGTACAGATGACTCCGACTATTATGTTCATCAATAACGAGGGCGAGATACTCACTGATTCCATACTGGGTGGTGACCATGCAAACTACGTCGCCCTATTTGACAGAGCGCTGGAAGATGCGAGTAAAAAAATGACAGGTAAACGAATTCGGGTGCGATGAGCACTGACTATCAAAGTAATCCCTGAAAGATTAAGAGAAAAGCAGTAAAAAAATATTATTAATAGCATAACAACTGATTTGCACTTCAAATGCGCTGGTATAGTATGTAACTACTCTCACACCGCATACTGGCTAGCTTAGCCTGTGCCGGAATAAAACTAGATTAAACGCTGAGACCTACCGATGAGCGCAAGCATGTCATTCAATCTACAAGGACAACGTGCCCTGGTAACGGGTGGTGCATCGGGCATAGGTTTGGCCATCACGCTAGCGCTGGCGGCGCAGGGCGCGAAGGTACATATCTGCGGCACAAAAGCACAAGCCTTATCGGATGCTAAAGCAGCACACACCGAAATTCACACCAGCGTGTCAGATATAACGCGCGAAGCCGACGTGCTATCTATGTTTGGCACGATAGCCTCTGAATGGGGTGGATTAGACATACTGATTAATAACGCGGGAATTGCTGGGCCTACTGCCGCTATCGATGAAATTACATTGGCAGATTGGCAGCAATGCATGGATGTAAATTTAACGGGTACATTTTTATGTACTCGCAGCGCGGTTAAATCCATGAAGCAGCAAGGCAGCGGCAGCATTATCAATATAGGTTCAGTCGCCAGTCGGTTAGGATTTCCGCAGCGCTCCCCATATTCAGCGACCAAATACGGAGTCATCGGTCTTACTGAAACCTGGGCAACAGAACTCGGGCCACATGGCATACGCGTCAATGCAGTCCTTCCAGGCATAGTCGAAGGACCCAGGCAAGATCGGGTACTGTCTGCTAGCGCCACAACGGCAGGCATAACTATTGAACAAATGCGTGAGCGTGTATTACAGCGTGTCTCGTTACGCAAAATGGTGACCGCAAATGAGATTGCTGCTGCAGTGGTTTTTTTGTGCTCAGCAGCTGGCGCATCGATTACGGGGCAGAGTCTGTCCGTTGATGGACATGTCGAAACACTAGTGCGCTAAAAACATATGCTAACGTAAGCTACGCACATACACAGATTGACACTAGCAGAGAAAATTATTGTGAAACAAGTGATTGTTACGCTCGACATGGAAGGTGTGCTGACACCAGAGATCTGGATCGCTGTCGCTGAAAAAACAGGTATTGCCGACTTACGCAAAACCACGCGTGATGAACCCAACTATGACAAGCTAATGCAAGGCCGGTTAGCGATTTTGGATCAGCACGGATTAAAGCTCTCTGACATACAAAAAGTCATCGCTACCCTAGAGCTACTACCAGGCGCGCGTGCATTTATGGATAGCCTGCGCGCACAGGTGCAGGTGATTATTTTATCGGACACCTTTGAACAATTTGCCGCACCATTCATGCGCCAGCTGGGTATGCCCACACTGCTTTGTCATACACTGGTTGTTGAAAATGACAGAATCGTCAATTACAAGCTGCGTCTGCCCGATCAAAAACGCGAGGCTGTCGCCGCCTTCAAAAAACTCAATTACCGCGTTATTGCTGCAGGCGATTCATTTAATGATACGTCCATGCTTAAAGAAGCCGATGCCGGTTTTTTATTTCACGCGCCGGAGAACATCAAAGCGCAGTTTCCTCAATTTGTAGCCGTTGATGAATTTGATGATTTATTTGGCTTAATAAGCAACGCAATCCACCACGTAACTGAAACCACGACTTAATGACGATGCGGAGGACTGCATGATTCCATGGCAAACTGTCTGGTACTATTTTTCACAACTCATATTGATTTTATTTTCATTGATAGAGTTGCTCCTTGCTGCGAAATCAGAGTTACCTAATTCACTGATATCTCTAGTACTTGGCGTGATGTTGGCAGTG
>JAJTGE010000086.1 GCA_021298555.1 Oxalobacteraceae bacterium | reverse complement strand
ATTCGTGGTCACGAGTCCCTTGGCAACCGGCCGCCTGCGGCCTATTTGCCAAGGTTTGTTAAAACCGAAAACTCTATTTATGACCTGTCTACTTGACGGGGAAGTCTACGGTATCATTGACAGTCAGCTTGATGAAACTGTACCAAATAGAACAAAAGTCTTACAAACTCCCAAATTACTTCCCAAAGCCTACACTCACAAGCTAGCCCAAAATGCCTTAGTCAATCAGATGAAGCGCAACTCACTAAAAGTTAAGCCAACCATTGACGATCTTAGAGCTGCTCAAGACAAGTTTGAAGGTGAGCAGAAGCGTAAAGACCGTGAGTATGATGAAGCATTGAAAGATAGAGAAAAGTGGGCTGAGATTAGAAAGCGAAGATTCGGTACTTAAATCGTAAAGATTCTTCGCTTTCTTAAATCAAGCAATCACAAAGTCTTGATAAGTAAGTTCGAGTCCTGTGCCAATTAATGCGATATCAACAGGCTTAATTTTAGTAAGGCTTCCGTCAGCGTCATAACTTAACTTGCCAGAAGTGGTGTCATAAACAAGGTAATTAGTAGGTGAATCTGAACTAGTTCCAAAAGTAAGGTAGTCTGTCGCACTTTTAAGCTTGGCAAATACTTTACTGCTTAATTTGATTTTATCGACTCCAACCTGATAATCAGAAATAGTATCTACGTTAGTTGTTGCAGGCTTTGTACTGAATACAAAGATATCTGCGCCATCACCACCCACTAACGAATCTTTACCTAATCCACCATCCATTGTGTCGTTTCCTGCATTTCCTTTAATGGAATTAGCTAGGCTATTTCCATTTAGCGAATCATCTTGCCTTGAACCTATGATGTTTTCAATACTTTTAAGTTTAGTGCTTACAGATGTTCCATTGCGTATTGATAGAGCAGTTCCTTTCAATAAATCAACAGCTATTGAGTAGTCGTTTGCTGCATAACTAATCGTGTCAGATCTTGCTGACCCATTAATTGTTTGCTCATTTAACGTCGGTTTATAAAGTTTTCCGTTTGACGGAACTGGCAAATCATTGATATACCCAATGAGATTAACATCTGTTTTTGAAGCGTCGTAGTAACTTACTTGTACTGTAACAATATCTGGTTTTTTATCAGAATTAATATCTTTTATATCAACGGCTGGGTTGATTATTTCATAGTTTTTAAAGGTTTTTATATTCTTAAATACTCCTAAACCATTATTAAGAAAAATATTAGTAGCACCTATTTGACTTGGATTCTCTGAGCCAATTGGAAATCCTGTAGTTACAATATCGTCATAACCATCCCCATTTAAGTCTATGACTTTAATAAATTTATTCCAGGAATTTGTATTCAGTGTATTTTGCGGTAACCGCAAAGCAGTTTCATCAGTAAATTTACCGTCACCGTCGTTTCGTAAAAATTGTAAATAGGAGCAACTATAGTTTTGATCGACGATCGACATAATTAAGTCTTGCATTCCATCTTCATTGAAATCTAGTGAAGCAATGAAAACTACAGTCAAATCGGTTACTGCTGGCGATGGTAGATTAATAATTTCACTATTTGAGTAGTTCCCATTTCCATCATTTAGAAGCAAAATAGATGGGTGACGTATTAATTGGCCATCAATCCAATCTTGACTTGCACCCAAAACCAAATCAAGATATTCGTCGTTATTTAAATCTATTAATTTTGACCATAAATGTGTAATTCTTTTTTCGCTATTCAGATCGTAATGAAGTTCATTAGGTAACAAAGTGTTTGCTTTTTCAGAAAATGTTCCATCCCTATTGTTTATCAGTAAAAAATCAGATGGTGGATACCAAAAGTTATTTACAACAATATCTAAATAGCCATCTCTGTTGATATCTCCAATTGCTACGCCGTGAGCGAATGTCGTATATTGTAATAATGTTGACGTGAAATTTTGTAGTTTGCCTTTTCCGTTTGAAAGCCATAATTGATCAAGAGCACCGCCGTAAGGGGGAGCGTCTAAACCACCATCTGGAATATATACATCAGACTGCCCATCGTTATTGTAATCAGCAACGGCAATTCTAGGTGGGTAAACTACTTTCGGAAGAGCATCAACAAATATTTCGTTACTTTTATCTGACCAAATATTTTCTTTGTTAGCAATTAGAAATATGGGTTTAGAAGGAATGCTTCCCATTTTTTTTGTTCTGGTTATAAGATAATCCAGTAAGCCATCTCCATTGAAATCACCTGCGGAAAGTTCTTCGAAGGTGTCGTCATAACTGATGTTTGAATTATTTAAGGAGAAAAGCTGCTTTGTTTTACTAAAGCTCATGTTAATTCCTAAGAATAGATGCTCTCAAATGAATAGCAAATAAAATAACTTAAATAAATTTGATGAGTTAGGGTTAATGGTCAAAAGCGAGATTATGTTGACTGCTATTTGATGGTTCTTTTAAAACTAACAATACAATTTTTATATCTTACTGTATTTTTTGCTTTGGGATTTGAGTTGTTATTGGACGTGTAGGCTAGGCGAGGTTTTAGAGACCAAGATTTGTTTTGTTTAAACTGTGTTCTTGAAGTGTTACAAGAAAATGAGTTAGCATTACTTTTATATTAACTTTAGTGGCGTTGATCAAAACGTTGATCAGTAAAATTCAAAAGTCTGATAAGCATTTCTGTTATCGTGATTTGAAATGTGCTTATCCTCTTAAAATTAGTATTCTCTGTTAACTTGCAAAGTTGTTGGTTATTTTACAACTCTGACTAGACTACAAAGTAGACTACTTTTCATAAAACATCTGAAAAGCATTGATAATACTAGACTATATTAAACTATTGCTATTCTCATAATGCTGGGGTCGGTGGTTCAAATCCACCTATCACCACCAATTCAACACATGCTGGTCATTACCAGTCCACGCACGTTCTTCAAGACCCCCCTCACCAACCACGTCTCCTGGTGTTATCTTCGTCATGTGCAGGAAACGTTTAAATGAAAATTTCATTTTAATCAATGGCTTACACCTGAATTTCAGTTTCTAGGATCCAGAAAGTAGTATTTCCCACAATGTTCATGAAGCTGGCTCAACGGTTGATCTTGCTTTATCATGAAATTTCAAGATTTATCATGATGAAGGTAGCTATGACCACTCCCGTCCGTGAGAAATTCTCATCCCAAGCCGCACCTGAGGTATTGACAGCACTGCGCCAAATCGCCGAAAACCAAGGGCGCCAGTTCCAGGCGGTGCTCGATGAAGCTTTACGCGACTACATAGACCGGCAGCAAAAAGAACGCCCGCGTCGACATGTGATGCAATCTTTTGCCTCCAGCCTGGAAGAGTTTGACGATCTCTACCGGGAATTAGCAAAGTAACGCGTGGCGCACGATTACCTGACAATGGCGGATGTACTCGGTATGCACTCGGTTTTGATGCAACGCTATGGTGGTGCACCAGGCGTGCGTGACCCCGGAGCACTCGAGGCCGCATTGTTTCGTCCGCAAACAGGCTATTACGAAGACATCGTGACGGAAGCGGCAGCGCTGCTGGAGAGTCTCGCGATCAATCATCCTTTTATTGATGGCAACAAGCGCATCGCTTTCGCGGCTGCCGATGTATTCCTACGTATCAATGGTTGGCAATTAAAGCGATCTCCAACTCAAATCCATGGTGAAATGATCGCGATGTTTGAAAAGCGAACGGTTGACATTGCACACCTTGAGCCATGGTTGAGAGGGTTCGCTGCCTCAGTAGAATCCGCTTAAACAGCCATCCTGAAAAAAAGGGTGACATCTCTCCATTAATAAATAAAAAGCACGCTCACATTTATGCTGCGGGCTTTTTATGAACCACAGCCGCCTCATAGCACGGTTGGCGAACCATCGGGTAGCCACAGAGAGGTACGAGGTGACCCTGTCCCTGCTATAATTTTGCGCATTAAACCTAGCAATAACCCCTACGTTCGCCCCCTTAGCGACGCCTATTTGCTTCACTCTTTTGGTTCGCATGCAAAAAAAATTATTCATTAAAACCTTTGGCTGCCAGATGAACGAGTACGACTCGGACAAAATGGCAGATGTATTAAACGTCTCTGAAGGTATCGTAACGACCGATACACCCGATGATGCAGACATCATTTTGTTTAATACATGCTCGGTCAGAGAAAAAGCTCAGGAGAAGGTATTTTCTGATCTGGGTCGAGTGCGTGAGCTCAAACTGAAAAATCCCAACCTGATGATAGGTGTGGGGGGATGTGTCGCCTCACAGGAAGGGGCAACCATTATTCGTCGTGCGCCGTATGTTGATGTTGTCTTTGGACCGCAAACGCTACACCGTCTGCCAGAATTACTAAAAGCAAGGCGTTCTACCGGCCGTGCACAAATCGATATTAGCTTTCCTGAAATTGAAAAATTCGATCATTTGCCTCCTGCTCGAGTTGATGGCGCTAGCGCTTTTGTATCGATCATGGAAGGCTGCAGCAAATATTGTAGTTATTGCGTGGTTCCATATACGCGTGGCGAAGAGGTTTCCCGCCGATTTGACGATGTAATGGGTGAAGTAAAACATCTGGTCGATCAAGGTGTTAAAGAAATCACTCTGCTAGGTCAAAATGTGAACGCCTATCGCGGCGTGATGTCTGACGGAGATATTGCCGACTTTGCTTTGCTGATCGAGTACATCGCGGAATTGAGCGGTATAGAGCGCATACGCTATGTCACTAGTCACCCCAAGGAATTCACACAGCGCTTAATTGATGTTTATGCTCGCGTACCCAAGCTGGTAAGTCATTTATATTTGCCGGCACAGCACGGCTCAGACAAAATACTCGCCGCCATGAAGCGTGGTTACACCGTACTTGAATACAAATCCATCGTTAGACGTTTACGTGCAGTTCGTCCAGATGTCACCATTGCTTCGGATTTCATCGTTGGATTTCCAGGTGAAACAGAGGAAGACTTTGAAGCCTTAATGAAGCTAGTTGATGATGTGGGATATGACAACAGTTTTTCGTTTATTTTTAGTCCACGTCCTGGTACGCCAGCCGCTAATTTGACTGACGAAACTCCGCATGAAATAAAACTCGCTCGTCTTCAACGCCTACAAAAAGTCATCGCAGAAAATACACTACGTTTTTCGGATGCCATGGTAGGTAGCGTCCAGCGAGTATTGGTTGAGGGCCCATCGAAACGCAGCGCAGAAGAGCTGCAAGGTCGTACTGAAAATAATCGTGTAGTGAATTTTGTTGGTGGACCTCAAGCTAGCCGCCTGATAGGACAGTTCGTTGATATCGTCATCACAACCAGTCATCCTTTTTCTTTGCGGGGCGATGTGGTGGTCAAACAATGAGAAATGCTGGCGCAACACATCAGTTCATACCCTCCCCTTTAGACAATACTAAACTGGCTCATCTTTGCGGACCTCTGGATGAAAATCTGAGGCAAATAGCGGCTGCACTGGATGTCACACTATTTCGACGCGGCGAGAAATTTATTGCCGATGGTGATAATGCTGGCATTGCTGTAGCTATGCTCGAAAAATTTTATGCAAAAGCAGAACAACTCATATCGATAGAAGAAATTCAACTGGCACTCGTAGAACAGAAAGCATCTACTGCCCCCAAAATAAATCAAGCTGCCACGGTTATACATACTGATACTGATACCTCTGTTGATAGCCCCATACTCAAAACTCGCCGTACAGACTTGCGTGGTCGAACGCCACATCAAACCCACTATCTCCGATCCATCATGGAACACGATGTAACGTTTGGTGTTGGCCCGGCAGGTACAGGAAAAACCTATCTTGCAGTAGCGTGCGCGGTTGATGCGCTAGAGCGTGATGCCGTTCGCCGCATAGTATTGACTCGACCCGCAGTTGAAGCTGGTGAGCGATTAGGTTTTTTACCAGGTGATTTGGCACAAAAAGTTGATCCTTATTTGCGTCCTCTCTACGACGCTTTATATGATTTGTTGGGATTTGATCGCACCCAAAAAATGTTTGAAAAACAGGCGATAGAAATTGCCCCACTCGCTTACATGCGCGGACGTACGTTGAATCATGCATTTATCATTCTGGATGAAGCGCAAAACACAACGCCCGAACAAATGAAAATGTTTCTTACCCGCATAGGCTTTGGTAGCAAAGCCGTTGTCACAGGTGATGTGACTCAAATAGATTTGCAGCGTGGGCAAAAAAGTGGCTTGATTGATGCTATCAACGTTCTGTCTTCGGTTCGTGGTATTGCCTTTACTCGCTTCACTAGTGCTGATGTAGTTCGTCATCCACTGGTGGGTCGCATAGTTGATGCGTATGATGAAGCCAGTGCAGCCGCTGCGACATTAGCGCCAGATGACCGAAAAAAATAAACTCTCGCTGACCGTACAGTTTGCTGACACACGTATGGCAGAGAGTGTTACTCGCCCTCAAATACGGCGTTGGGTGAAAGCTGCTCAATTAGCGCCTGCTGAACTTACTATTCGTTTCGTGGACCAGCATGAGGGTCGACATCTAAACAACGACTACCGCAATAAAGACTACGCAACCAATGTACTGACTTTTTCCTATAACGACTTAAGCGATGAGAACGATGGCATTGTGCGTGCAGATATCGTGCTCTGTACCGACATTATCCTTAGTGAAGCCAAAGAACCACGGCGCTCACTGGAAAATCATGTAGCCCACCTCATCGTGCATGGCGTATTGCATGCGCAAGGATACGATCATGAAACCGATGATGAAGC